>NZ_JBYIPB010000009.1:0-128931 GCF_057706855.1 Microbacterium sp. bgisy207 | reverse complement strand
AGCGGGACGTCACCTGCGCGAGCCCCACGCGAATCCGACGCGGCCCGCGCGCGGCGAGGGCCGAAGCGCACCCGGCGGCGGCCGGTAGAATCGAGGCTGATCCCACACTCAGGCACGCACACACGGTGCCGCACATATCGCACGAGGAGACCCATGGCCGCTATTCCCGACAAGCCCGCCCTCGAAGGTCTCGAGCAGAAGTGGGATGCCGCCTGGACGGATGCCGGGACCTACCTGTTCGACCGGGCCCGCGCCGCGCGGGTCGGCCGCGAGGGTGTCTACTCCGTCGATACTCCCCCGCCCACGGCATCCGGATCCCTCCACATCGGGCACGTGTTCAGCTACACCCACACCGACGTGAAGGTGCGCTTCGAACGGATGCGGGGCAAGACCGTCTTCTACCCGATGGGGTGGGATGACAACGGTCTGCCCACCGAGCGTCGCGTGCAGAACTACTACGGCGTTCGCTGCGACCCCTCGCTCCCCTATGAGCCGGACTTCACTCCGCCGTACGAAGGCGGCGACAACAAGAGCAGCAAAGCAGCCGACCAGGTCCCGATCAGCCGCCGCAACTTCATCGAGCTGTGCGAGAAGCTCACCGTCGAGGACGAGAAGCACTTCGAGGACCTGTGGCGGATGCTGGGGCTGTCGGTCGACTGGACCCAGACCTACCGCACGATCTCGGACGAGACGATGCGCACGAGCCAGCTCGCGTTCCTGCGCAACCTCGAGCGCGGTGAGGCGTACCAGGCCCTCGCACCGACGCTGTGGGACGTCGACTTCCGCTCGGCGATCGCGCAGGCCGAGCTCGAAGACCGCGAGCAGCCCGCCGCGTACCACCGACTCGCCTTCCACAAGAGCGACGGCAGCGGCGACATCCACATCGAGACGACCCGGCCCGAACTGCTGGCCGCGTGCGTCGCCCTCGTCGCCCACCCCGACGACGAGCGCTACCAGCCCGCGTTCGGCACCACGGTGCGCACGCCGCTGTTCGATGTCGAAGTGCCGGTACTCCCGCATCCGCTCGCCCAGCCCGACAAGGGCTCGGGCATCGCGATGATCTGTACCTTCGGCGATGTCACCGACATCATCTGGTGGCGCGAACTCGACCTTCCCAACCGCACCATCATCGGCATGGACGGCCGCATCGTCGCCGACGCGCCCGAGGTCATCACGACGGATGCCGCGCGCGCCGCGTATGCGGAACTGGCGGGCAAGACGGTCTTCAGCGCCAAGAAGCGGATCGTCGAGCTGCTCCAGGAGTCGGGCGAGCTCATCGGCGACCCGAAGCCGTTCACGCACCCGGTCAAGTTCTTCGAGAAGGGCGACCGCCCGCTCGAGATCGTCTCGACGCGTCAGTGGTACATCCGCAACGGCGCCCGCGACGAGGCCCTGCGCGAGAAGCTCATCGCCCTCGGCAAGGAACTGTCGTGGCACCCCGACTTCATGCGCGTGCGGTACGAGAACTGGGTCGGGGGCCTCACGGGCGACTGGCTCGTGTCGCGGCAGCGGTTCTTCGGCGTGCCGATCCCTGTCTGGTACGCCCTCGACGACAACGGCGACCGCGACTACGCGCGCGTTCTCGTTCCGACGCACGACCAACTCCCGGTCGACCCGACCACCGACGTGCCCCCCGGCTTCACGGAGGACCAGCGCGGCGTGCCCGGCGGCTTCGAGGGCGAGCGCGACATCTTCGACACGTGGGCGACCTCGTCCCTCACGCCGCAGCTTGCCGGCGGCTGGGAGCGCGACCCCGAGCTGTGGGATCTCGTCGCGCCCTTCGATCTGCGTCCCCAGGGTCAGGACATCATCCGCACGTGGCTCTTCTCGACGATGCTGCGCAGCGCGCTCGAAGACGACAGGGCCCCGTGGACGGATGCCGCCATCTCGGGCTTCATCGTCGACCCCGACCGCAAGAAGATGTCCAAGTCCAAAGGCAACGTGGTCACCCCCGCCGACATCCTGCAGCAGCACGGCTCGGATGCGGTCCGCTACTGGGCGGCGTCGAGCCGGCTCGGGACGGATGCCGCCTTCGATCCGCAGAACCCCACGCAGATCAAGATCGGCCGGCGCCTGGCGATCAAGATCCTCAACGCCGCCAAGTTCGTGCTCTCGTTCCCGGTTCCCGAGGGAGCGAGGATCACGCACGCGCTGGATGCCTCGATGCTCGCAACACTCGATGGCGTCGTCCGCGATGCGACGGCAGCCCTGGATGCCTATGACCACGCCCGAGCGCTCGAGGTGACCGAGTCGTTCTTCTGGACCTTCTGCGACGACTATCTGGAGCTGGTGAAGGAGCGCGCCTACGACCAGACCGACGTCGGCCAGGCATCCGCGGCCCTCGCCCTGCGCATCGCCCTCTCAACGCAGTTGCGTCTGCTCGCCCCCGTCGTCTCGTTCGCGACAGAGGAAGCGTGGTCGTGGTTCGAGGACGGCTCGATCCATGCTGCTGCGTGGCCGGAACCCCTCGGTATCGAGGGCGATCCCGCGGTGCTGACTGCTGTGGGCGGCGCACTGATCGGCATCCGTCGCGCGAAAACCGAGGCGAAGGCCTCGCAGAAGACGCCGGTCACGGCGATCACGATCGGCGCACCCGCCGCGACGGTCGAGCTCCTGAAGCTGGCGGAGGGCGACCTGAAGGCGGTCGGCCGGATCGAGAGCATCGACTACACGGATGCCGACACCACGGCTGTCCTGTCCATCGAACTCGGGGAGGTCTGACATGCAACTCGGAACCCGCTGGCCCCTCGGGACGGAGCCACCAGCGGCCGTCCCGGACGTTCTCCGTCCGCAGATCACCGCGGTAGAGGAGCTGCTCTCTGCTGGTCAGCTCGCGCAGCAGCCGACACCGCGCTGGACGCTCACGTGGCTCGAGGGTCGCCCCATCGCCGAGCTGGACACCGGGGTCATCGTCACGGTGAACGCAGACGGAGAAGCTGTCGTCCACCACGATCCGGACGACGAGTTCGCCTGACCGAGCTCCGCGCCGGTCGACACCGAGCCGACTGATCCGTCATGACCGGTCGAGTGCCTCCGTGCCGACACGGCTGGCCGCGAGAAGAAGCCGCGCGGCCGCGAGCGCCGCGACGATCGTCACCGCGGCGGCGATGATATAGGGCAGGCGCAGGTCGATGCGGGCTATCACACCGCCGAGCATCGTCGCGATCGGGAACAACCCCCACGTGAGACTCCTGATGATCCCCAGGACTCGGCCGAAGATGTCTCCCGGCACAATCATCTGCCGCAGCGCTCCCCAGGGGACATTCCACAGCGATACGGCGAAGGCCATTCCCGCGTAGGCCACGATCGCGCTCACCACCTCGGGCGCGACACCCACGAGCGCCAGGCACACCCCGGCTCCGAGATTCGCGCCGAGCATGACCGCACCGCGGCCGAAGCGACGCACGAGTTGTGGCGCGACGAGCGAGCCCAGGAGCGCTCCCGCCCCGATTCCCGCCGTGACGAAGCCGATCGCCGCAGGCGCCACCCCCTGCGTGTCGAGGAAGTAGAGAATCGTCGGAGCCTGCGCGAACGAGAACGCACCACCGAGGATGGAAGTGAACACCACGAGGGCCCTGAGGTAGCGGTGGCGCCACAGGTACAGGGCCGCATCCTTCGTCGAGACCCGCGGGGTGTCGGATGCCGGGAGCCGTTCGCCGAGCACCGCCACCTCGTCAGCCGCGAACGATCCGCGGCCGCCGGGGCCCCGGAGCGCGCGCGCTGCAGACAGCGGCAGCATGAGCGCCAGTGCGATCGGGATGAGGTATCCGGCCGACCCGACCCAGAGCGGCAGCACGAGCGATACCGCGAACAGCACTCCCGCGATCGGTTGCGCGATGAAACTGTCGATGGTGATCTGCGCGGCCTGAATGCGGCTATTCGCGCGGTCCAGCCCGGCCCTGGCGACAAGCGAGGGGATGACGGCATTGGTCGCGTTGTCGAAGAGGGTCTCCCCCACACCGAACACGACGGTCGCGGCAAGAAGGTGCCACAGCTGGAGATGGCCGGCTGCCGTGAGAGCGGCCAGAACGACCGCGACGCCGCCGCGCAGGATGTTGGCCGACGCCATCACTCGACGTCGATCGCAGCGGTCGACGATCATGCCCGCCGGGAGCCCGAAGAACAGCCAGGGAACAAACGACAGTGCCCCGACCGCGGCGATGGCAACCGGGTCCCGGGTCAACGTCGTCGCAATGAGCGGGACCGCGGTTCGCCCCACGCCGTCAGCGAGGTTACTGAACGCTGCCGCTGTCCAGAGCTTCCCGAAATCCCTGCCGAGCGGAGGGCGCTGCTTCACCTGGCTCGGCGCGACAGTCATCGCGGCAGGACGCCGACGTGAGCGCCGGCTGAGGCATCCGCCCGCCCCTCGGCGTGCTGGCGTTCAGCGGCGTGCCGGGTGGGACGGGTCAGCACCCGTCGACGCACCCGCGCCTCGATATCGCGTTCCAGGGCACGGAGCACGGTCAGTGCCACCCGCTCCAGCAGGCTCGGCTGGGGGTACTCGCACGGGCAGGATGCGAGGGTACTCACGGTCGTCATGATTGCCTCCGGTCCGTCAGAGGGAACACATCGGTGCGCACTGTGAACGGGCGAACCCCTTCTCCCTCCTGCTCGCGGTACCGCGCGACATACTCGTCGATCACGGCTTCGAGCTCGTGCACGAGCTGCTCGAACTGGGCGTCCGTCAAGCGCACCGTCGCGGTGCTGAGCATCGCGGTCCACTCCTCCGGATCCTTCCGCATGTTCGCTGCGATGAAGTCCTCAAGCTGTCGGTGGCGGCGGCGATAGAACTCACTGATCACGAGCTGGCTCGCTGCGCGTCCCGCGGGCGTCTTGACGGTCTCCGGGTTGGTCATCGACACCGCACCCTTGGGGCGTTCCCACCACCGTTCCCGGGCGGTCCCTCGACCGGGAACCTCGCGGATCAGATCGTGCTTGGCGAGCGCGCGGAGGTGATAGCTGGTCGCGCCCGATGACTCTCCCAGCTGCTCGGCGAGCGAACTCGCCGTCTGCGGACCGTATTGGCTCAGGATGTCGTAGATCTCGACCCGCAGTGGATGCGCCAGTGCACGCAAGGCACCGACGTCCAGCTCGCGGGCATCGCCGATCCGGGGAGGAGCATCCCGCGGCGCCTCATCCTGTGTGTCCATGTCACTACCGTACAAATGCAAACGTGTCTTTGCAAGTACTCGTTTGCAAATGTGTCTCTGCATGAAGGGCACGTCGCGGTAGGTTGTTCCGGTGACCGATCGTCTGCAGTCCAACCCCCTCCTGTCGGTGAGTACGCTCCCCTACCGGCTCCCCGACTACCGCGCCATCCGACCGGAGCACTACCTCCCGGCATTTGAGGAGGCCTTCGCCCGGCACCGACGCGAGATCGACGCGATCACGAGCCAGCCCGCACCACCGACGTTCGAGAACACGATGCTCCCGCTCGAGCGCAGCGGGGAGATGCTCCATGACGTCGCCTCGGCGTTCTACACCGTCTCCTCCGCTGACGCGACAGCACAGATCCAAGAGATCGAGGAGGCACTTGCCCCGCTGATGGCAGCGCACACCGATGCCGTACAGCTGGATGCCGCGCTGTACCGACGCATCAGGTCCCTGCACGAGCAGCTGGACGAGCTGCAGCTCGCGCCGGAGGACCGCTACCTCGTCGAACGCCACTACCGCGAGATGACTCATGCGGGAGCCGGCTTGGACGAGGAGCAGAAGGCTCGCCTCACCGACATCAACGGACGACTGTCGACCTTGACCACGACATTCGAGAAGAACCTGCTGAACGACACGAACGATCTCGCTGTCGTGTTCGACGACGTTGCCGATCTCGATGGGCTCACCGAGGGCGAGATCTCCGCCGCCGCACGCGCCGCTGCCGATCGCGGCCTGGAGGGCGCCTGGCTCATATCTCTGACCCTGTTCACCGGGCACCCCTGCCTGGGATCGCTGCGCAACCGCCGCTCACGCGAGCGCATCATGGTCGCGTCCCGCGCTCGAGGTGCCCGCGACAACGACAACGACAACCGGCCCGTGCTGCGGGAAATCGTGCGGCTGCGGGCCGAGCGCGCTGAGCTCCTGGGCTTCGCCTCGCACGCCGCGTACGTCACTTCAGACGAAACAGCAGGGAGCCCGCAGTCCGTTCGTGACCTGCTCTTCCGGCTCGCAGCTCCCGCGGCCCGCAACGCTCGCTCGGAGCAGGCTGCCCTCCAGGCGATGGCGGATGCCGAACCAGAACCGTTCACGATCGACGCACACGACTGGGCCTTCTTCACGGAGAAGGTCCGCGCCGCCGAGTACGACATTGACACAGCCGCCCTCCGCCCCTGGTTCGAGGCCGAACGGGTGCTGCGCGACGGAGTCTTCCGAGCCGCGACGGAGCTGTACGGCATCACGTTCGCGGAGCGCACCGATCTTCCCGGTTACCACCCCGACGTCCGTGTCTTCGAGGTCTTCAACGCCGATGGCTCGGCGCTGGGGCTCTACCTGCTCGACCTCTACACGCGCGACACGAAGCGGGGTGGCGCATGGATGAACTCCATCGTGTCTCAGTCACGCCTACGAGGTACAGCACCCGTGGTGGTCAACAACCTCAACGTCGTGCAACCCGAACCTGGCACCCCGACGCTGCTCACGCTCGACGAGGTCACGACGCTCTTCCATGAGTTCGGCCATGCCCTCCACGGCCTCTTCGCGACAGTGACCTACCCTCATTTCGCGGGCACCAATGTCTTCCGAGATTTCGTCGAGTTCCCGAGCCAGGTCAACGAGATGTGGATCTTCTGGCCCGGTATCCTCACCGCCTATGCCCGCCACATCGATACGGACGAACCGCTCGACGCGGACATCGTCGAAAGACTCACCGCCGCCGAATCCTTCAACCAGGGGTTCGCCACCAGCGAGTATCTCGCCGCTGCCTGGCTCGACCAGGCGTGGCACTCATTGACCTCCGCCCAGGCAGCGCAGGATATCGACGTCGCCGGGTTCGAGGCATCCGCTCTGCAAGAGATCGGACTGGACAACCCCGTGGTGCCCACGCGGTACTCGTCGACCTACTTCGCCCACATCTTCTCGGGCGGCTACAGCGCGGGCTACTACTCCTACATCTGGAGCGAGGTCCTGGACGCTGACACTGTGGAGTGGTTCCGGGACAACGGTGGACTGATGCGCGCGAACGGCGACCGGTTCCGCGCGCGCCTGCTTGGGGTCGGCGGTGCGAAGGATCCCCTCGAGGCGTACCGGGACTTCCGCGGCCGGGATGCCGAGATCGCTCCACTCCTCCGGCGCCGGGGGCTCGAGGATCACCCCACGGCCGACTAGGTGTCCGCGTGCTCCGTCGCCGTCGTGGTCGCATCGACCTCGAATCGCAGCCGGGCGAACTGACCGACCTGTCGCGCTTCGACGAGGTGCAGCCGATCCGACTCGACGCGACGCGGAAACAACGGAGCTCCGTCGGTGAGCGCGACCGGTGCGATCGAGATCGCAATCTCATCGAGCGCGCCCGCGTCGAAGAACTGCGCGGCAAGCTCCCCTCCACCGACGATCCAGACATCCGACGCTCCCGCGGCCTCGCGGAGGTCGCTCAGCACGTCGCGGACGGGCCCAGAAACGAACGTCACGTCAGCGCCCTCAGGCACCGGGAGCTCACGAGTGGTGAAGACGAAGGTGCGGCGCGAGCCGAACAGCTCCTGCCAGCGCTCGGGGTGCTGAATGAGATCGGACTCCCCGAGTATCCATTCGTACGTCGACGAGCCTTCGACGATGAGCGCATCTCCGGGCGGAAGAAGCTCCGGATCGGGCTCCGTACCGCCGGGTACGTCGAAGAGCCACTGCAGCGAATGGTTTGAGTCAGCAATCCAGCCCGTGAAGCTGGTGGCCGTGTCGTAGATGAATCGTGTCACACCGGGAGGCTAGTGGTCGCCTCAGACATCGGCTGTTGGCGATGAGAACCGAGTGTGTCTGCGTGCGGCCTCAGGCTGACTTGCGGGCCTGACGCAGCACGAGCGTCGGTGCCGCGCCGTCCTCGACCGCGGCACGTGTCACGATCACCTTGTCGACGTTCTCCGCCGAGGGGATCTCGAACATGATCGGCCCGAGCACATCCTCCAGGATCGCGCGCAAGCCGCGCGCGCCCGTCTTGCGGGCCACCGCGAGATCGGCGATCGCGACAAGTGCCTCGTCATCGAACTCCAAGCCGACCCCGTCGATCTCGAACATGCGCTGGTACTGCTTCACCAGGGCATTCTTGGGTGCCGTGAGGATCTCGATCAGGGCCTCACGGTCCAGTGGCGAGACGGAGGCGACAACGGGCAGGCGCCCGATGAACTCGGGAATCAGTCCGAACTTGTGCAGGTCCTCGGGCTGCACCTCACTGAACAAGCTGAGGTCGTCCCCCTTGGTGTGCAGGGG
This sequence comes from Microbacterium sp. bgisy207, assembly GCF_057706855.1. Taxonomy (NCBI): domain Bacteria; kingdom Bacillati; phylum Actinomycetota; class Actinomycetes; order Micrococcales; family Microbacteriaceae; genus Microbacterium; species Microbacterium sp. bgisy207. Next base: position 120,525 of record NZ_JBYIPB010000009.1, on the reverse strand, counting down.
TGCGCCGAACCCGACGCCGTGCTTGCCGACGCGCGAGGAGATGATGTCTTCGAGGCCCGCGAACGCGCCGGCGACGATGAACAGCACGTTGGTGGTGTCGATCTGGATGAACTCCTGGTGCGGGTGCTTGCGTCCCCCCTGGGGCGGCACGGACGCAACAGTTCCTTCGAGGATCTTCAAGAGCGCCTGCTGCACACCCTCGCCCGAGACGTCCCGGGTGATCGAGGGGTTCTCAGCCTTCCGGGCGATCTTGTCGACTTCATCGATGTAGATGATGCCGGTCTCCGCGCGCTTCGTATCGAAGTCGGCCGCCTGCAACAGCTTGAGCAGGATGTTCTCGACATCCTCGCCCACGTATCCGGCTTCGGTAAGAGCTGTCGCATCGGCGACGGCGAAGGGCACGTTCAACCGCTTCGCCAGCGTCTGCGCCAGGTAGGTCTTGCCGCATCCGGTCGGACCGAGCAGAAGGATGTTGCTCTTGGCGATCTCGATGTCCTCAGCACGCTGCTCGGCGGGCTGGAGGGTCGAGTGGGCGCGCACGCGCTTGTAGTGGTTGTACACCGCGACCGACAGTGCCCGCTTGGCCGGCTCCTGGCCGACGACATACTCCTCGAGGAAGGCGAAGATCTCGCGTGGCTTGGGCAGATCGAAATCGGCGACGACCCCGTCGCCGGACTCGGCCATCCGTTCTTCGATGATCTCGTTGCACAACTCGACGCATTCGTCGCAGATGTAGACGCCGGGCCCGGCGATGAGCTGCTGCACCTGCTTCTGGCTCTTCCCGCAGAAAGAGCACTTGAACAGATCAGCGCTCTCACCGATGCGTGCCATCAGGGGTCCTCCTCGTTCCGGGCGGCTGTGGTCCGAGCCTAACCGAGCCCGACGACATCCGGGGGGATTGGTCGCCGCTTGTGCCGACAGGAAGGGCCCCCGCATCCGTCGTACGCAACGGATGCCGGGGCCCGGTGGCTGAGCCTACTTCGCGGGCGTCGCGGGCAGACGCTTGCGCGTGGAGAGCACCTGGTCGACCAGACCGTAGGTGACCGCTTCCTCCGCCGAGAGGATCTTGTCTCGGTCGATGTCGCGATTGACCTCGTCGGCGCTGCGGTGCGAGTGCTTCGCGAGCGTCTCCTCGAGCCAGGTACGCATCCGCAGGATCTCCGCTGCCTGGATCTCGATATCGGAGGCCTGACCGTGCCCGGCCTCTCCCATCGCCGGCTGGTGGATCAAGATGCGCGCGTTCGGAAGGGCGAGGCGCTTGCCCGGGGCCCCGGCCGCAAGGAGCACGGCAGCCGCGGATGCGGCCTGACCGAGCACGACGGTCTGGATCTGCGGCGACACGTACTGCATCGTGTCGTAGATCGCCGTCATGGCGGTGAAGGAGCCACCCGGCGAGTTGATGTACATGATGATGTCGCGGTCGGGGTCCTGCGACTCCAGCACGAGCAGCTGAGCCATGACGTCATCGGCCGAAGCGTCGTCCACCTGCACGCCCAGGAAGATGACCCGGTCCTCGAAGAGCTTGTTGTACGGGTCCTGACGCTTGTAGCCGTAGGCCGTGCGCTCCTCGAACTGCGGGAGGATGTAGCGGCTGCCGGGCATCTGCAGGCCAGCGGGCGAGGCCTGCGGGACGCGGAGGTTGGGGGTGTTCATCGGGGTTCTCTCTCTTCTGCCGTCGCTACGTCGGTCACTTCGCCGCGGGCGAGTCGGGGTCCGTGCCGCCGCCGCCGGCCACGTCGGCAGCGTGCTCACGGATGTGGTCGACGAAGCCGTACTCGAGGGCCTCCTCGGCCGTGAACCAGCGGTCGCGGTCGCCATCCTCGTTGATCTGCTCGACGGTCTTGCCCGTCTGCGCAGCCGTGATCTCGGCCAGACGGTTCTTCATCGAGATGATCAGCTGCGCCTGGGTCTGGATGTCGGAGGCGGTGCCGCCGAAGCCGCCGTGCGGCTGGTGCAGCAGGACCCGCGCGTTGGGGGTGATGTACCGCTTGCCCTTGGTGCCGCTGGTCAGCAGCAGCTGCCCCATGGATGCGGCCATCCCGATGCCGACCGTGACGATGTCGTTCGGAACGAACTGCATCGTGTCGTAGATCGCCATGCCCGCGGTGATCGATCCACCGGGCGAGTTGATGTAGAGGTAGATGTCCTTCTGCGAGTCTTCGGCAGCAAGAAGCAGGATCTTCGCGCAGATCTCGTTCGCGTTCTCGTCGCGCACCTCCGAGCCCAGCCAGATGATGCGGTCCCTCAGCAGCCTGTCGAAGACGCTCGTCGCGACAAGTGGTTCAGCGGCCATGTGTGTGCTCCCGTGTTCGTTGCGTGAGTTCGAATCTACCGGCGGGCCTCGGGCGACCCGCTCGTGTTCGCCGTGGGCAGATCGGCCGTGTCGGCCGGCTCCAAGACGATGGGGCGGATGCTGCATCTGCAGCATCCGCCCCATCGTTGTTGTCTTGCTTACTCCGCGTCGGCCTTCGCAGCGCTCTTGCGCGGTGCACGCTTCTTCGGCGCCGGCTTCTCCTCGGCCTCGATGATCTCGTCAGCGTCGGCCGCGGCATCCGCGATGTCCTGCGCTTCTTCGACGACGTCCTCCTCGGCATCGGTCTCGTCTTCGCCGAGCACGAGATGGGCGGAGAGGTCGACGGCGGTGCCGTTCGTGTCGACGATCTTGACCTCGCGCAGTGCGTGCACGAGCGCCTTGCTGCGCGCGACCTCGCCGACCATCGCGGGAAGCTGGTTGCCCTGCTGGATGGCGTTGACGAAGTCCTGCGGTGACATGCCGTACTGAGCGGCCGACTGGATCAGATACTGGGTCAGCTCGTCCTGCGAGACCTTGACGTCGTAGGTCTCGGTGAGCTTGTCGAGGATCATCTGGGTGCGGAACTGCTTCTCGGATGCCTCGGTGACTTCAGCGCGGTGCTCGTCGTCCTCCAGACGACCCTCGCCCTCAAGGTGCGCGTGCACCTCGTCTTCGATGAGACCGGCGGGAACCGGGATCTCCACCTGCTCGAGGAGGAGCTCGACCAGCTTGTCGCGCGCCGCCGACGTCTGCTGGAGACCGGACTGCTGTGCAGCGCTGGAGCGGAGGCTCTCGCGCAGTTCCGCGATGGTGTCGAACTCGCTCGCGATCTGAGCGAAGTCGTCGTCAGCCTCGGGCAGCTCGCGCTCCTTCACGCTCGTGACGGTCACGGCGACCTCGGCTTCCTCGCCGGCGTGGTCACCGCCGACCAGCTTCGACCGGAACGTCGTCTCTTCGCCCGCGGTGAGCGAGTCGATGGCTTCGTCGATACCCTCGAGCAGCTCACCAGAGCCGACCTCGTAGGAGACGCCTTCGGCGCGGTCGATCTCCGTGCCGTCAATGGTCGCGACGAGGTTGAGTTCGACGAAGTCGCCCGATGTTGCGGGACGGTCCACGGTGATCAGCGTGCCGAAGCGGGCACGGAGCTTGTCGAGTTCAGCATCCACCGCAGCGTCGTCGACGTCGACGGCGTCGATCTCGACCGTGAGAGCGTCGAGCGCAGGAAGCGTGACCTCGGGCCGAACGTCGACTTCGATCTCGACCTTCAGGTCGCCCGAGAAGTCCTTCTCGCTCGGCCATTCGGTGATGTCGGCGCTGGGACGTCCGATGACGCGCAGCTCTTGCGCTTCGACTGCCTCGCGATAGAAGCGGTCCAGGCCGTCATTCACGGCGTGCTCGAGCACAGCTCCGCGGCCGATGCGCTGATCGATGATGGGCGCGGGTACCTTGCCCTTGCGGAACCCCGGGATCTGCACGTCCTTCGCGATGTGCTCGTACGCGTGCGCGATGCTGGGCTTGAGTTCGTCGGGGGTGACCGAAAGCAGCAGCTTGACGCGGGTCGGGCTGAGCTTCTCGACAGTGCTGGTGACCATGCCTGTGTTGTTCTCCTCGTGCTGCACCGCACGAATGTGCGGCGAAGGTCTGGGTGTGTGGCCGAAACGTCGGGGCGACAGGATTTGAACCTGCGACTTCCCGCTCCCAAAGCGGGCGCTCTACCAAGCTGAGCTACGCCCCGGGCGGGATCTCACGCGCTGTGCGACAGACGGCCCACAGAAGTCTAGCTGACGCGCGCGCCAGCGTTGCGGCTGCCGTCGATCTCGCGCACGTAGGAACTCTTCGCACGGTAGGACGATTGGCCCGGCATCCGTCCTACCGCGGCGATTTCTCCTACCTCCGCGAGGCGCCGGTGGGCCGCGGGTGCGAGCACGGGCTGCGGCTCCCTATAGACTGTCGGATGCTGCGGCTCCGGCCGCTGCGGGGGCGTAGCTCAATGGTAGAGTCCCAGTCTTCCAAACTGGTTGTGCGGGTTCGATTCCCGTCGCCCCCTCCATCGCTCTCGCGTACGGCCGCAGGCCGTGCGGGAGAGCGATCGTGCGTTTTGCGGGAAGCGAACCCGCAGGGTGGGCCCACGCCGCCGGAGGCTCCGCGCGCCGCGCAGCCGCGTGTGGAGTGGCGGTGGGGACGATTCCCGTCGCCAGCGCCACCAATCCTCCCGAGCCCTACTCCCCCACGTCCCGGGCCTCGCGGTGCGTGACGATGTGCTCGCGATAGACCTCGGCGTTGCGCAGGATGCCGAGCTTCTCCTCATCCGTCAGCTCTCGTCGTACCTTCGCGGGGACTCCTGCGACCATCGACCCGGGCGGCACGATCGTCCCACCCAGCACGAGTGCTCCCCCGGCCACGAGCGACCCGGCACCGATGACGGCGCCCGAGAGAATCACGGATCCCATGCCGATCAGGCATCCATCCTCAACCGTGCACCCGTGAACTACCGCGTTGTGGCCGACCGAGACGTTCTCACCGATGACCACGGGGCTGCCGGCATCCACGTGAACCGAGACGTTGTCTTGCAGGTTTGATCCGGCGCCGACCGTGATCGACGCGCTGTCGCCTCGGAGAACAGCGTTGTACCAGACGCTGGACTCAGGCCCGAGCCGCACATCGCCAATCACCCGCGCGCCTGCCGCAAGGAAGGCGGAGTCATCGATCACGGGTGTCGAGCCTCCAACGGAAAGAACGGATGCAGCGTCGGAGTTCATGCCTCGACAGTAGGGCAGCGGAGCGTCACCGGGCTAGGCCAGATGGGTCACGCGACCCCCGAGCAGCGTCGCGCGCACATCCATCGCACGTAGCTCGGTCTCGGATGCCACCAGCGGGTCTTCCCCGCACAGCACGAGGTCTGCAACGGCTCCCGGTTCGATGCGACTGGGAGCGGTGGATCCGCCGTGTGTCGAGGCGGCCAGCGCGACACCTGCGTCAACGGCCTGCTCGACCTGCCACGGTGACCGCCCGTCGCGGGTGCGATAGATCGCCGACGCCATCGCCGCCCACGGATCGAGCTGCGCCACCGGCGCATCAGAACCGAACAGCAGATTCGCTCCCGCATCTACCAGCGCGCGGAAGGGGTAGGGCCTGGCGATCTGGGCAGACCAGATCGTGTCAGAGAGGTCGCGATCATCGAGGGCATGCTCCGGTTGGACACTCGCCCCGACACCGAGGCGAGCAAAGCGCGGGATGTCGACGGCTGAAACCAGCTGCGCGTGCTCGATCGTTCCGGCCGCGCCCGTCACCGCAAAGGCGTCAAGGGCATGGGTGTTCGCCAGGTCACCGATGGCGTGAATCGCGCATGAAATGCCGTGGGCCGCGGCATCCGTCATGAGTGCGACCAGTTCAGCGGGCGGGATCGTCAGAACGCCGTGATTGTGGGGGTCATCCGGATACGGATGCGAGCACGCGGCGGTCCGCGTTCCCAGCGACCCGTCAGTGATGACCTTCAGCGGCCCGACCGTGATCAGCTCGCTCAGCCGGTCGCCGCTCTGCCATCCCGTCTCGATGAGTCGGCTCAGATGCGACGGGTAGGTACCGAACTCGACGCGCAGCGTGTCGAAGCCCGCAGCGACGCGGCGTGACCAGGCATCCGCATTCCAGGCCATGTCGAGGTCGACGATCCCGACGACCCCACGGGATGCGGCGTGTCGTGCGAGGTCGGCAACTGCCTCGTCGGCATCATCGGGGCTCGCAGCCGCCAGCCGACGAGTGATCTCAAACGCCGGCTCCTCCCGGAGCATCCCCGATGCGTCAGGAGGCGTGATCTCCTCGCGCGCGAAGGCAGCGGAGTTCAGCCACACGCTGTGCAGGTCCGCGTTGATCAGATACGCGGGGACGGCGCCGGTAGCCGCATCCAGCATCTCGAGCGTCGGTTCGTCGGGCCAGAAGGCATCCCGAAAGCCGGCACCCACACGGATGCCGCGACCGAGGAGCGGGGCGCCCGCCATGATGTGAGCGGCATGAAGCGCTGATTCGGCAGCACCGAGCGGCTCACGCTGTCGGGTGAAAGCGGCGGACACCGTGTGCACGTGGTGATCCCACAGCCCCGGGATGAGCCAGGCACCATCTCCCTGCAGCACCTCGCCGACCGGACGAACAGCGCCGGCGGGGGCAAGATCACTGATGCGGCCACCCTCGATGAAGACGTCATACGCGCCGTCGACGGGCAAGAGCTCGCTTCCCGGTCCTGTGATCTGCACGCCGACAATGGTCGACACCGTTGCGTCGACGGCACTCATGCGCGAGCGTCGTTCGCGCGGCGCATCTCCGCGGCGAGCAGCGGATTGTGATGCGGGCCGTCGTTCTCGAGCTCACGGATGACGTGATCGACGAGCTCGACGGGACGATTCTGACTGAGCTTGCGCTTGGCCGTCACCGATGTCGGTGTGAGGCGAAAGCCGACGGTGCCGCGCTCTAGTCGCTCGACGAAATCCGCGTCGTTCGGACGCTCCCACAGCATCCGAGGCTCGGGCATCGGGCTCTCGAAACGCGCAACCAAACGATCCAAGACGCGCAGGTTCTCCTCCGTCGACAGAAGCTCCGGCACGCCCCGCAGGTGGACTGTCACGAAGTTCCAGGTCGGGACGCTCGGCCGGTCACCGTACCAGCTGGGCGAGATGTAGCCGTGCGGACCCTGGAACACGATGAGGAGCTCGCGTTCTCCGAGCCCCAGGATCAGGTCATCGGGCTTGCCGACATGACCGACGACGGTGAGGTCGTCCCTGGTGTCATCCAAGAGGACCGCGTAGTGGGAGGCAACGAGACCGTCATCCGTCGAACCGACGAGTGTCGCCCACGGGTTGTGTTCGACGACCCGCCGCAACTCGCCGACGTCGGTCATGGCGAAGCTCGGGTTCTGACGCATGCGTTCAGCCTATGACGGGAGGATTCAGCGTCACGCCTGACACCGGGGGCACCAGTACAGCTTCCGTGACGCTGCCTCTTCGACAACGATTGCGGTCCCACAGACTCGGCACGGCAGCCCGGCACGGTGGTAGACCCAGTGACGGTCGTCGCGGTGTGCCATGGCGCGACGGTAGGCGTCGGCATCCAGGTCGTCCATCGTCATCATCTGGCCGGTCTCGACGCCGATGGCAAGCAGTCGCGTCCAGTCTCGCCACAGCGATCTGACCGTCTCCTCGGGCACATCACGCCCTGGGGTATGCGGGTTCAACCGCGCCCGGAACAGAAGCTCAGCCCGATAGACATTGCCGATTCCGCTGACGACCGACTGGTCCATCAGCAGCAGTCCGATCGGTGTGGGGGCACGCCGCACGCGGGCGGTGAACCGCTCCTCACCCTCAGCGAGGTCGTCGACGAGCGGATCCGGCCCGAGCTTTGCGATCGAGGCGGCGACCTCATCCGGCGTCTGGAGCTCGCATGCTGTCGGTCCCCGCAGATCAGCGCACGTCTCGTCGGTGAGCAACCGCAGCCGCACCTGACCGACCACGGGCGGCGGCCACGTGCCCTCCTCATCGGGCAGACCCGTCGTCTGCTCCGACATCCGCACGTGGACGCGGGCGCGCCGGGGTGCCCCGATCGAGGTGAGGGAGTTCTCGCCCGCGGCATCCATGATCGGCTCGTCGAGAACCGTGCCGCGCTGGTTCGTCTGTCCCATCCGCCCGTTCGCAGAGGCGATCGTTGGGTCGGCGTCGATCACGCCCGCAAAGTCCCACGCGCCGTACATGCCCAGGTGCACGCGCAGCCAGATGTCGCCATCGAAACGGAGGAACATCTGCTTGCCGACAGCACGGGCCTCGAGCATCTCTCGTCCAGCGAGCGCAGCTGCGCCCTCGGCGAAGCGGCCCTGCGGACTGGATGCGTCAACCGTGCGACCGACGAAGTTCCGCGCGAACTGCCGGGCGATCCGGTGAACGGAATGACCCTCGGGCATCAACCAGCTTCTGGGTCGAACGAGTCCGTTACCGCGGTGTTCGCGACATCCCGCGGGTCAGGCAGCAGGGAACCGTCGGCCTCGTATGCCGCGATCTGGCCGATGCGGCGCACGTGACGTTCTTCGTTCGAGAACGGCGTCTCGATGAACCGGTCGATGAAGGTCACGACCTCGTCGAAAGAGTGCTGCCGGGCTCCGATGGCGATGACGTTCGCGTCGTTGTGCTGTCGCGCGAGCTCCGCAGTCGCGATGCTCCAGACGAGGGCTGCACGGATCCCGCGAACCTTGTTCGCAGCGATCTGCTCACCGTTTCCCGAACCGCCGAACACGATCCCGAGGGCCTCGACTCCCGCGCTCTGATCGGCGACGACACCGAGGGCGGCACGGATGCAGAACGACGGGTAGTCATCGACGGCGTCGTACTCGATCGGGCCGTGGTCGATGACCTCGTGACCCTCCTCAGCCAGATGGTGCTGAAGTTGCGTGGAGAACTCCATGCCGGCGTGGTCGGTGGCGATATGGATGCGCATGGCTCCCATCCTAGGGAAGCGCGGGTGAACGGCGCGGACCGATCTACGCCGATATGATGTTTTCATCATGCCATTGAATGATGCTCAAAGACCGCTCTATGAAGTCAAGGCCAACCTGTTCAAGGGGCTCGCGCATCCGTTCCGTATCCGCATCCTTGAACTGCTGTCTTCGAGTCCCGAAGTGAGCGTGGCCGATCTGCAGGGTGAGACGGCGCTGGAGGCGTCGCATCTGTCGCAGCACCTGGCAGTGCTGCGCCGCCATCGCCTCGTGCAGTCGGAGCGTCGAGGCAGCCACGTGTTCTACCGACTTGCTGATCCCCGCGTCGCCGACCTGCTCGCTGTCGCGCGGGCGCTGCTCCTGAGCCTGCTGGAAGCCGACAGCGCTCAATTGGCGCACGTCGACACACTGCCCACGTTCGGCACGGCAGCGCCATGAGTCGGGCACGCCGCTCGGCGCGGTCGCTCGCACAATCGGCGCGAGCACTCTTGCCGAGCATCCAGGACTACCGCCGGCTGCCCCGCACATGGCGGGGAGATCTCGTTGCCGGCGTCACGGTCGGAATCGTCGCGCTCCCACTCGCTCTCGGTTTCGGAGTGAGCTCCGGCCTCTCCGCTGAGGCGGGCCTGGTCACGGCGATCGTCGCGGGCATCCTGGCCGCCGTCTTCGGCGGATCGAACGTGCAGGTCTCGGGGCCGACCGGAGCGATGGTCGTCGTCCTGGTTCCCATCGTCGCAACCCATGGTGCCGGTGCCGTGGTCGCCGTCACGGCGATCGCGGGCGTCATCGTCGTCGCTGCCGGCGCTCTGCGGCTCGGTCGCGCCGTCTCGTTCATCCCCTGGCCCGTCATCGAAGGCTTCACCCTGGGGATCGCAGTCATCATCTTCCTCCAGCAGGTGCCGCTGCTCACCTCACCGCACACTGTTCATGCCGGCGACCACTCCTCGAACGCGATCATCGCCGCGGTCCAATCGGTCGCGGAGGCGGACTGGTCCTACGTCCCGTGGTCGCTGGGGGCTGCCGCCATCGTGTCCCTCGTCATGCTCATCGCGCCCCGGATCCACCGCGCTCTTCCCGGCTCCCTGATCGGCATCACCGTCGTGACGGCGCTTGCCCTGATCATCGCTACGCCACTGGCGACGATCGGCGCCCTTCCGTCGAGCCTGCCCTCGCCGTCTTTCCCTTCGCTCGACCCGAGTGTCATCGGTCAACTGCTGCTGCCCGCCCTGACGGTGGCAGCACTTGCGGCCATCGAGTCACTGCTCTCGGCTCGTGTTGCAGCGTCCCTCGCCGACACCGGACCCTATGACCCCGACCGCGAACTCGTCGGCCAGGGCATCGCCTCACTCGGCTCAGCACTTTTTGGCGGGATGCCTGCCACCGGCGCCATCGCACGCACCGCCGTCAACGTGCGCTCGGGCGGACGCACCCGTGTCGCCGCGATCACGCACGCTCTCGTCCTCCTGCTCGTTGTCCTCGTGATCTCTCGGCCCGTCGGCGCCATCCCCCTCGCCGCTCTCGCAGGCGTGCTGATGATGACGGCCGTGCGAATGGTGCATGCCTCGACCGTGCGAGCGATCATCACCTCGACACGCGCCGATGCGATCGCCTTCGTCATCACCGCGCTTGTGACGGTGTCGTTTGACCTCATCGTGGCGGTCATCATCGGCGTTCTGTTCGCGGGAGTCATCGCGGTGCGCAGCCTCTCGCGCCAGACCGGCGTGCGTCGCGAAGCAATCAGCGGCGAAGCGGTCGACGGAGACGAACGGATCGCGATCATCGCCATTGACGGCCCGCTCTTCTTCGCCTCCGCCGACCGCGTTTTCGAGCAGGTCGCCTCACTCACCGATGTCTCGGTCGTCGTGCTCCGGATGTCTCAGCTCGAGCTGGTGGATGCCACGGGTGCACGCATGCTGGCCGACATCATCCAGTCGCTCGAAAGACGCGGCATCACGGTGTTGATCAAAGGTGTGCAGCCGCTTCACGACGGTCTGTTCCGGCGGGTCGGGGTCCTGGATTCCCTGCGCCACCACAATCACCTCTTCACCGACCTTCCCGCAGCGATTACCCACGCCCGCAGTCACATCGCGCGAGAGCTCGCGGCGTAGGCTTGGGGGTTATCGCGCCCACAATGCGCGAGGCCGTGTCGCGGCATCCCTGACCCCTCACACACTTGGGAGCATCCGAAAGTGCCTGGAGAAAACCTCACCCGCATCGAAGCGCAGGAACGTCGCGGCGTCCTTGACACGCAGTCCTATGAGGTCGAGCTTGATCTGACCACCGGCCCGGAGGTGTTCCGCTCCACCGCAACGGTGCGTTTCACCGCAACCGAGGGCGCCTCCACGTTCATCGACCTGATCGCGCGGGCCGTCCACTCGATCACGCTCAACGGGCGCAGCATTCCGACATCCGCGTTCGCGGACTCCCGGATCGCACTGGACCAGCTCGCACTCGAGAACGAGCTCGTCGTCGTCGCCGACTGCGAGTACACGAACACCGGCGAGGGCCTGCACCGGTTCGTCGACCCGGTGGACGGCGAGGTCTACCTCTATACGCAGTTCGAAGTGCCCGACTCCCGGCGAGTCTTCGCCGTCTTCGAGCAACCCGACCTGAAAGCGACGTTCCAGTTCACGGTTACCGCTCCCGCGTCATGGAAGGTCATCTCCAACTCCCCCACCCCCGCGCCTGTGCCCAGCGGCGAAGGCATCGCGACGTGGGAATTCGAGCCGACCCCGCGCATCTCGTCCTACATCACTGCGCTGATTGCCGGCCCCTACGAGTCGACGTACTCCGAACTCACGAGCACGTCCGGCCGGGTCATCCCGCTCGGCATCTTCGCGCGAAAGAGCCTGTGGCAGTACCTGGATGCCGACTACATCTTCGAGAAGACCCGTCAGGGCTTCGCCTACTTCGAGGAGAAGTTCGACTATCCGTACCCGTTCGCCAAGTACGACCAGCTGTTCGTCCCGGAGTTCAACGCGGGAGCGATGGAGAACGCCGGCGCGGTCACGTTCACCGAGGTCTACGTCTTCCGGAGCAAGGTGACGGATGCCGTCAAGGAGCGCCGGGTCGTCACCATCCTGCACGAGCTCGCGCACATGTGGTTCGGCGACCTCGTCACGATGAAGTGGTGGAACGACCTGTGGCTGAACGAGTCGTTCGCCGAGTGGGCGTCCACGATCGCCACGGCCGAGGCCACGGAGTGGACCGAGGCCTGGACCACCTTCAACGCGATGGAAAAGACCTGGGCCTACCGTCAGGATCAGCTCCCCTCGACCCATCCTGTCGTCGCCGAGATCAACGACCTCGAGGACGTCCAGGTCAACTTCGACGGCATCACCTACGCGAAGGGCGGATCGGTTCTCAAGCAACTGGCGGCCTGGGTCGGCATCGACGAGTTCTTCGCGGGCGTCGGCGCCTACTTCCGCAAGCATGAGTACGGCAACACCGAGCTGCGCGACCTGCTCACAGAACTCGAGACCACGAGCGGACGAGAGCTGACGGCATGGTCCAAGAAGTGGCTGGAGACCGCTGGCGTCAACACCCTCTCTCCGGCGATCGTGGAGGCCGCCGACGGGACGATCTCGGCCTTCAAGATCGTTCAGACGGCGCCGGCCGACTATCCGACGATCCGCCCCCACCGTCTGGGCGTCGGCTTCTACGCGCTCGATGGCGGTGCGCTCGTGCGCACCCACTTCACCGAGCTGGATGTCGACGGAGACCTCACTGACGTGCCCGAGCTGGTCGGTCTCCCGCGCCCCGACCTCGTGCTGCTGAACGACCACGACCTCGCCTACGCGAAGATTCGCCTCGACGAGCGATCGCTGCAGACCGCGATCGACCACTTGTCGAAGATCTCCGACCCCCTCGCACGTTCACTCGTCTGGGGAGCGGCATGGGATCAGACCCGCGATGCCGAGGCGTCGGCATCGGCCTACATCGACCTCGTCCTGCGCAACATCGGGTCGGAGACCGAATCGACGACCGTGCGTACGACGCTGGCCCAGCTCCAGCTCGCCGCGAACTCCTACGTGGCGCCCCACAAACGAGACGCCTCACGCCAGAAGGTTGCTGACGGACTGTGGGCGCTCGCGCAGGCAGCCGAGTCGGGAAGCGACAGTCAGCTGCAGTTCGTGACGGCGTTCGCAAGCGCCGCCGCGAGCCCCGAGCACTGGGAGACGATCCGTTCGCTCCGCACTGGCGAAACGGCTCTGGACGGCCTGGCAGTCGACACCGACCTGTCGTGGCAGTTGTTGGTCTCGCTCGCGGCGGGGGGCGTCGTGACCGAAGGTGTCATCGATGAGGCGCTCGCGGCCGACAACACCGCCAAGGGCGCCGAGTTCGCGGCGCAGGCGAAGGCGGCGCTGCCGACGGCGGAAGCCAAGAGCGCGGCCTGGTCGTCCCTCGTCGATTCCGATCGTCTGTCGAACACCCTCGTGCGCTCGGCAGGTCTCGGATTCACCCATCCCGCGGGCGTCGCCCTGCTCGATGAGTTCGTCGACCAGTACTTCGCGATGCTGCTCCCGGTCTGGGAGTCGCGCACCTACAAGATCGCCGAGTATCTCGTGCTCGGCCTGTACCCCGCGCCACTGGCAAGTGCCGCTCTCCGCGACGCGACCCGCGCATGGCTGAACGAGCACACAGATGCCCCTCCCGCATTGCGCCGCCTCGTGGCCGAGAACCTCGCCGGTGTCGAGCGCGCCCTGGCCGTGCAGGAGCGCGACGATCACTGAGTGCGCTCCACAACCCGCGCCCTCAGTGATCGCGTATCGCTGAGGGCGCGGGTTCTAGGATTCCACTGATGCACTCGTTCGACACCGCTCCGACACCCGCGACCGTGTGGGACAGCTTCCTGTCCATCCTCGGCTCGATCAGCGGCACGTTGCTTCAGCTCCTCGGAGTGCTCGTCGGCGCGGTTCTGGTCGTGTGGCTGCTGCGCGTGATCATCCGACGCGTGGTCCGACGGGTCGTGGAGGGCGCGAAGTCCCGAGCGAGGGTCGACGACACGCAGGCACTGGACCGGTCGCCCCTGGCATCGGTCCGACTCGTGCAGCGAACGCGAACGCTCGGCTCGATACTGCAGAACATCGTCAACGTGACGGTCGTCATCGTCGCGATCTTGCTCATCATCCTGATCCTGGCAGGGCCCCAGGTCATGAGCTCTTTCACCCTGCTGAGCGCCGCGATCGGCGCAGGGCTCGGCTTCGGCGCGCAGAACATCGTCAAGGACGTCCTGAACGGGATCTTCATCGTCGCCGAGGATCAGATCGGGATCGGCGACGTGGCCGACCTCGGCCTTGCGACCGGGGTCGTCGAGTACGTCAGCGTGCGCATCACTCAGGTGCGCGATGTCAACGGGACGCTCTGGTTCGTCCGCAACGGCGAGATCACCAGAATCGGCAACATGTCGCAGGGTTGGTCCCGCGCCATCATCGACCTCGCGGTGCCGGCCAACGCCGACGTGGAGGAGGTCGAGCAGGCGATGCTGGACGCCGCCCGCGCGCTCGCGCAGGAGCCGAAGTGGCGCAGCCGCATCATCGAGGACCCCGAGGTCTGGGGTCTGGAATCCGTCTCCGGCGACGCTCTCGTCATCCGGATCGTCATGAAGACCCGCGCCGGCGCAAAGGATGATGTCGCGCGCGAATTGCGGATGCGCCTCAAGCGTGCGATTGACGGGCTCGGGCTGACCCTTCCGCAGATGAACTCGATCATGCTGTCGGGACTGGAGAACGCGGGCCGTGTCCGCGGCGCGAACCCCCCTCGCACCAAACCCACGCCGATCACCCAGCCGGGGGCGCCGGACCGGCCGGTCTGGCGTGCGAAGCGCACGAACAAGAAGGTCGATGCGCAGCCCGAGACAACCGAAGCCGGCGAGGAGACAGAGTCGTGAGCACACCCGCACAGCCCGGTACACCCGAACAGCAGTCGTTCTTCGATGCGGTGGGCGGCCACGAGACCTTCGTGCGGATCGTCGACGGCTTCTACCGCGGCGTGGCAGAGGATCCGGTGCTGCGCCCGATGTATCCCGAGGAGGACCTGGGGCCGGCGAAGGAGCGGCTGCTGATGTTCCTCGAGCAGTACTGGGGAGGACCGACCACCTACAGTGAGCAGCGCGGACACCCGAGGCTCCGGATGCGGCACGCACCGTTCCTCGTCAACCCCGACGCGCGGGATCGGTGGCTCGCTCACATGCGTGCCGCGCTGGACGAGGTCGAGTTGTCTCCCCTCCACGAAGAAGCGCTGTGGGACTACCTGAGTCGCGCCGCCCATGCGATGGTGAACTCGTTCGCGCCCACGGAGATCGGGCCGAACGCGGGACACCGCACAGACATCCCCCTGACGTCCGAGAACTGACGCAGGTGACGACGAAGGAGTCGCATGACCGCAGCATCCGTTCACCGCACCGACGTCCTGGTGATCGGCTGGGGGCTGGCAGGCCTGGTCGCCGCTGCTGAAGCGACGGCCGCCGGTAAACGCGTCACGATCATCGACCAGGAGCCGCGCACCAACCTCGGCGGCCAAGCATGGTGGTCCTTCGGTGGGCTGTTCTTCGTCGACTCCCCCGAGCAACGACGCATGGGCATCCGCGACAGTCTCGAACTGGCACGCCAGGACTGGTTCGGCACGGCCGGCTTCGACCGCGACGAGGACGCGTGGCCGCGGCGGTGGGCAGAGGCGTACCTTCACTTCGCGGCAGGAGAGAAGCGCAGCTGGCTCCGCGAGCGCGGGGTCGGCTTCTTCCCCGTCGTGGGCTGGGCCGAGCGGGGCGGGTACACCGCCGGCGGTCCCGGCAACTCCGTGCCGCGATTCCACATCACCTGGGGTACGGGACCGGGCCTTGTCGCTCCGTTCCAGGCGGCGATCGAGCAGGCCGAGCGTGCGGGGATGCTCACCGTCCTCCCGCGCCACCGGGTCAGCGCGCTGACGGTCACGGATGGTGCGATCACCGGCGCCGAGGGCGACGTGCTCGCCCCTTCCAGCGCCGCCCGAGGACTGGCGACCTCGAGGGAGGTCGTCGGGACGTTCTCGATCGAGGCCGGGGCGACCGTGGTCGCCTCCGGCGGGATCGGGGGAAACCATGACCTCGTCCGCAGATGGTGGCCCGAGAGGCTCGGCACCGCGCCGACCGACATGGTGTGCGGTGTTCCCGCCTACGTCGACGGATCCATGCTCGAGGTCACGCAGGCCGTGGGAGCGAACCTCATCAATCGCGACCGCATGTGGCACTACGTCGAAGGCATCCAGAACTGGGACCCCATCTGGCCGATGCACGGCATCCGGATTCTTCCTGGGCCCTCCTCGCTCTGGCTCGATGCCACCGGGGCACGCCTGCCCGTGCCCCTGTTCCCGGGCTTCGACACGCTCGGCACCCTCGCTCACCTGCGCGCGACAGGCCACGATCATTCGTGGTTCGTGCTCTCTCAGCGCATCGTCGAGAAGGAGTTCACCCTGTCGGGCAGCGAACAGAACCCGGATCTCACCGGGAAGGATGTGCGCCTGCTCCTGCGCTCCCGGCTGGGGAAGGGCGCTGCCGGCCCCGTGCAGGCATTCCTCGACCATGGTGCGGATTTCGTCATCCGGGATGACCTCGACAGTCTCATCGATGGCATGCGTGCCATGCCGGGCGGTGACGCGCTCGATGCCGACCGCGTGCGATTCGAGGTCCAGGCGCGCGATCGTGAGATGGACAACGAGTTCACGAAGGACGCGCAGGTGGCGATGCTGCGCTCCGCGCGGGCATACCGCGGCGACCGCTTGGTGCGCACGGCGGCCCCACACCGCATCACCGATCCCGACGCCGGTCCGCTCATTGCGGTCAAGCTGCACGTCCTCACCCGCAAGTCACTCGGCGGCATCGAGACCGATCTGGAGGGACGAGTCCTCCAGCCCGGCGGCACTCCCCTCCCCGGGCTGTTCGCCGCCGGCGAGGCCAGCGGGTTCGGTGGCGGAGGCGTCCACGGATACCGCGCGCTCGAGGGCACGTTCGTCGGTGGATGCCTCTTCTCAGGCCGCGCAGCCGGTCGCGGCGCCGCGACGCACACCTGATCGCTGAGGGTCGACGCGCCGGGGCCGGTTCAGGTCAGCCCACCGTCCACCGAGCGGCCGTACTCTGACGGCGCGTCCCGGACGAGCACGGGCGTGTCACGGTTCAGGCTCTCCCCCCGGAAGAAGGACTTCGCACGGGGGAACAGGAACCACAGGAGCATCAGCACAACACCGAACGCGAGCGCTCCGATTCCCAGCACGAAAGTGCCGCCGACCCCGAGAAGCACCGTGTATCCGTAATCGACGTCGTACATGTCGATCGCGGATTGCACGAAGGCGTACGTCAGGGTGAGGGCGCCCAGGAGGGGAAAGAGGAACTTGTAGAAGAAGTTCCTGCGAGATGTGAACAGCTCCCGCCGGAAGTACCAGACGCAGGCGTAGCCGGTGATCGCGTAGTAGAACGCGATCGCAAGACCGAGCGAAAGAATCGAGTCCTGCAGGATGTTGTCGCTGATCAGGGTCATGCCGACGTAGTAGACGATGGCGACGATGCCCATGACCAGCGTCGAGAACGACGGCGTCCGAAAGCGCGGGTGGACCGTCGCGAACTTCTTGGGCAGCGCGCGGTACGCGGCCATCGCGAGCGTGCCGCGCGCGGTCGGGAGGATGGTCGTCTGCGTCGACGAGATCGCCGACACCATGACGGCAACGATGAGTACCCAGCCGAGCGGGCCGAGAAGACCATCCTTGACGGCGATGAAGAAATCGTCGGCATTCGTCTCGTTCCCCAGGCCCGTGGGTCCGTCACCGAGACCCGCGTACATCATCGCCGCGACCGTGACGGTGACGTACGTCACCAGCAGGATCACCGTCGTCAGCAGCGCGGCAAGTCCCGGGATGCGCCGTGGGTCCTTCGTCTCCTCGTTCAGGGCCAGGGTGGTGTCCCATCCCCAGTAGATGAACAGCGCCAACAGGATCGCCTGCACGAACCCGCTCCAGTCGGCGATCGCGAACGGGTTGAACCACGACCACTCGAAGGGCGTGGGATCGGGCGCGCTGCCGCCGAAGAAGTGCCACAGCGCGGCCACGACGAAGATCGCCAGAGCGAGGTACTGCACCGACAGCAGGACGTTCTGGACCTTCTCCCCGATCTCCACGCCGCGCCAGCTCACCCAGGTCATGGCGGCGATGAAGACGACGCCCGTCACCGTGACCAAAGGTGCGTTGTCCGCCAGCAGCGCGTCCTGGGGGCTTCCGACGATCCCGTCGACGAGCGCCCACAGGTAGATTCCGCTGATCTGCGCGAGGTTGGCGAGCACCACCATCCCCGCGACCGCAACACCCCAGCCGCCCATCCAACCGACCCACGGTCCGAAGGCTTTCGTACCCCAGGTGAAGGTCGTCCCGCAGTCGGGTATCTCCCGGTTGAGCTCGCGGTAGGCATAGGCGATGAAGAGCATGGGCACGAACGCCAGCACGAAGATGATGGGCGCTTGCGCGCCGACCGCGATGACGATGAACCCCAGCGTCGCGACGAGCGAGTAGACCGGTGCGGTGGACGCCAGCCCGATGACCGTGGAGCCCCAGAGCCCCAGAGTGCCGGCCGCGAGGCCCTTCCCCTCCGGAGCGGTGAATGTGATCGGTGCAGTCGCCATTCCGTCACCGTAGGGGTCGCGCGAATTCGCGGTCAAGCATGAGTGTGCCGCCGTGACGACGGTCGCGGCGTCACGACGCGCCAGTGCGGCGAATGCCACCGGCACGCCGGACCAGCACGTGGCCCCGGCGAAGCGACAGTCGCAGCCATGCACCGGACTCCCGCAGCGGCACAGTCTCCGCATCCTGCCCGAGGAATCCGAGCACCTGCGCGACGAATCCGGCGCCCCGAGGCAGGCCATCCAGACGCGGATCGGATGCCCCCCACACCGCACTTCGGATCTGGCGCACCACGTCCTCCCCCGCGTTCGCCGGCACCGCGGTGGCGACGTCCTCCATTCCGCGGTGAGCGGCGGCGGCGAGATCCGTCGATGACAGGTGGCCGAGCAGGGTCCAATCCGCGACGGGCGGCGACACCCCTGCCCACGCTGCACGCATCCCCGCGTCGGGGAGCCGGAGGGCCTGACCGTCCGCGCGAAGCGATGCGCCGTCGACGACGACGTCGCAGGACAGCTCGGGGTCGGCGCCGAGAACGCGCACGCCCAGGACCGTCGGCGAGGTGTCGAGGATGCCCCGGGGTGCGATCGGCGCGCAGCTCATGACCAGGATGCCGTCGGCGGCGCGAAGCCTGACCGCGCCGTCTCCGACACGAGCCGCTCGCGAGGCGAAGGTCTGCGCGTCCACCGCGGTCTCGGCATCAGCGAGAATCAGGAGCGTGGGCATCCGACCTAAACTACCAAGCGAGAAAGGCGCCGCGCCCGCGGCGGCACATTCGCGCTCCGAGGAGGCTCGATGACCGACGGCACCTCCAGCGAGATCGTCGAGGCCGATCCCGTCGCGTCGCTTCTGGCCGTCCTCGATCTCTCCTCCAACGGCGCCCGGACGACAGAGGACATCTTCACGGGAGTCTCGCAGTCGATGCCGCTCGGTCGCGTCTATGGAGGGCAGGTGCTTTCGCAGTCCATCGTGGCCGCATCCCGCACGCTCCCGCCGGGACGGTCCGTGCACTCCATGCACGGCTACTTCCTTCGCCCGGGAGATTCGTCGGCCGAGATCACGTTCGCCGTCGATCGGATCCACGACGGCCGATCCTTCTCGACGCGCCGAACGCAGGCCTTTCAGGACGGCGTGCCGATCTTCTCGATGATCGCGTCGTTCCAGGACGAGGACCCGGGCCTCGAGCACGCGGCTCCGATGCCCGAGGGCATTCCTCGTGCCGAGGAGCTGCCTGACATCGAGGACCACCTGATCGGGCTTCACCCCATGAGCAAGCGCATGTTCACGGACCGCCCTCTCGATGTGCGCCACGTCCCCTCGCCCATCTACCTCCACGTGGAAGGCGAGCGCGTCCCCCGCCAGGCGGTGTGGTTCCGCACACGTCGGCGCTTCCCCGACGATCCCGACCTGCATCGCGCGGCCCTCGCGTACATGAGCGACATGACGATCCAGGAATCGGTCCTGCGCGCGCACGGAATCGCCTGGGCAACGCCGGGGCTCAAGGTCGCAAGTCTCGACCATGCCATGTGGTGGCATCGATTCGCCCGTGTCGACGAGTGGCTGTTGTACGTCCAGGAGTCACCGAATGCGCGGGGCGGTCGCGGACTGGCCACGGGCCGGATCTACACCGCTGATGGCATCCTGGTGGCAAGCGTCGCGCAGGAGATCACGATCCGGGTTCCCGACCACGCCTAGCTGTTGTCAGCGACGGTGACCGTATCGGAGCGGCTCACCGACATACGGCGCCCACGCCTCGCGTTCTCGCTCGCTCAGACGCAGCGGGCGGCCGGAATCGGCATCGACCTTCACGACGACCGTCGTCGCACGCGCATAGATCTCCTGCCCGCTCTCGCCCGCGGTCTCCCGCGGGCTGCACACCTCGTAGCAGACGTCGATACTCGAACCACCGAGCCGCCCGAACCACAGTTGCACATCGAGCGGGTGCCGCTGGTAGGGCACCGGGCGCACGTACTCGATCTCCTGGCGGGCGATGAGGGTGAGCACTCCGGAGTGAAGGCTCGAGTCCATGACGGCGGTCGGCGGAGCCGTCTCGCCGTCACCGGGCTGCCAGAACGCGCGCACACGCGCTTCCTCGAGCAACTTGAGCATCGACGTGTTGTTCACATGGTTGAACGCGTCGAGATCTCCCCAGCGCAGATGGATCGGCAGGTGGACCCGGGCTCCCCCCGCCGCGGGCTCTTCCGGCTCGGTCATCGCGAGTTCAGTCTCGCGTCAGCTTGCGGTATGTGGAACTCGCGCGGTTGAGAGCGTCGGGCCCGAGCCGTTCGAGCTTGTTTCGCTCATACGCCTCGAAGTTGCCCTCGAACCAATACCACGCATCCGGATTCTCGTCTGTCCCCTCGTAGGCGAGAATGTGGGTCGCGATGCGGTCCAGGAACCACCGGTCGTGGGTGATCACCACGGCGCAGCCGGGGAACTCGAGGAGGGCGTTCTCGAGCGACTGGAGAGTCTCGACGTCGAGGTCGTTCGTCGGCTCGTCCAGCAGGAGAAGGTTGCCGCCCTCCTTGAGGGTGAGCGCGAGGTTGAGGCGGTTGCGCTCACCGCCGGAAAGTACGCCGGCCTTCTTCTGCTGATCGGGCCCCTTGAAGCCGAACTTGGACACATAGGCGCGCGAGGGAATCTCCGTCTTGCCGACCGTGATGATGTCGAGGCCGTCGGACACGACCTCCCACAGGGTCTTGTTCGGGTCGATGTTCGAGCGAGTCTGGTCGACATAGCTGATCTTGACCGTCTCGCCGATCTTCAGTTCGCCGCCATCGAGCGGCTCGAGTCCGACGATCGTCTTGAACAGAGTCGTCTTGCCCACGCCGTTGGGGCCGATGACTCCGACGATTCCGTTGGGCGGAAGGCTGAAGCTCAGCCCATCGATGAGGGATCGCCCGTCGAAGCCCTTCTTGAGCTTCTTGGCCTCGATGACGACACTGCCCAGTCGCGGACCCGGCGGAATCTGGATCTCTTCGAAGTCCAGCTTGCGCGTACGCTCCGCCTCGGCGGCCATCTCCTCATAGCGCGCGAGACGCGCTTTGGATTTCGCCTGGCGGCCCTTCGTGTTGGAGCGGACCCACTCGAGCTCGTCCTTCAGCCGCTTCGCGAGCTTGGCATCCTTCTTGCCCTGGATGTCCAGTCGCTCGGCCTTCTTCTCGAGGTAGGTCGAGTAGTTGCCCTCGTACCCGATGAGCCGGCCGCGGTCGACTTCCGCGATCCACTCGGCGACATTGTCGAGGAAGTACCGGTCGTGCGTGATCGCGATGACCGCGCCCGCATACTTCTGCAGGTGCTGCTCCAACCACAGGACGCTTTCGGCGTCGAGGTGGTTGGTGGGCTCGTCGAGCAGCAGCAGATCGGGCTTCTGCAGCAGGAGCTTCGTCAGCGCGACACGCCGCTTCTCACCGCCCGAGAGGTGCGCGACCTGGGCGTCTCCCGGCGGTGTCCGCAGGGCGTTCATCGCCTGGTCGAGCTGCGAGTCGAGGTCCCACGCGTCGGCCGCGTCGATCTCTTCCTGCAACGTGCCCATCTCTGCGAGCAGGCTGTCGAAGTCGGCGTCCGGGTCGCTCATGAGTCCGGAGATCTCGTTGAAGCGATCGAGCTTGGCCTTGATCGCGATCCCGTCCTGGATGTTCTCAAGAACCGTCTTGGACTCATCGAGCTCGGGCTCTTGCATCAGGATGCCGACGCTGAACCCCGGCGTGAGCGTTGCCTCACCGTTCGACGGCGTGTCCAGACCCGCCATGATCTTCAAGATCGTCGACTTTCCGGCACCGTTGGGCCCCACCATGCCGATCTTCGCTCCTGGAAGGAACGCCATCGTCACGTCGTCGAGGATCAGCTTCTCGCCCACAGCCTTGCGGGCGCGGACCATCTGATAGATGTACTCAGCCATAGCCCGACCAGTCTACGGGCCGACCGGCGACGCCCCGTTCAGTGGTCGCCGGCGGGCGGGCGGCACGGGGCCGGCCCCGCATCCCGCCGGCCCGTGCCGGGCGATGTGTCGGACGACTGTCACCAGTCGATCGGCCGCGTGTCGCCGATGAGGCACCGCTCGGTTGCGAGACCCGGCATGACCGCGACAACCGGATCGCCGGTGGACGGCCCGACCTGACCGACCAGACACTCATCCCCCCACCTCACCGAGAACTGGATGCTCTCGGCGGGGTTGCCGACGGTGGATTCGTCGTACGTGACCTCCATGGCCGACTTATCGAACCCTGCCTGGACCAGAGCGTCGATGTATGCGCGGCCCTGGAATCGCTGATCCGTCGCCCACACTGCTGTCACCACGTCGGCGAAGAACGGCAACGCCTGATCGGCATCCGTCGCCTCGCTCAGCTGCTGCGGCGTCGGGGTCGGCGTCTCCGTCGCCGTCGGTGGGGCACTGGCTGTCTCGCTCGGCGTCGGTGTCGGCGAGGGGCTGGGGGTGCACCCGGCGAGCCCGATCGCGGCGGCGGCGACGATTGCCGCCACTCGTGAGGCGCGCGGGCGACCGGCCGCCTCGCGCGGAGCGGTCATTCGAGCAGCACACACGCAGAGGAGTCTAGAGCCCCGCACCCCGCGGCTCCCTGAGAGCTAGAACGGCGTCTCGCTGACCGCGTGCAGGGCAGGGCGAGTGCCGTCGGCACCTCCGGGGGCCGCCCAGCCATCCTCCGCCGCCGCAGGTACGGGTGGGGTGTTCGGCTCCGACACCGAGGCGGCAGTTTGCGCGCTCGACTGTTTGGTGTAGGTCGCCGTGCCCCATCGCAGATCGTGCCCGAGCGTCTCGGCGTCGATCTCGATGCTGACTCCCTTCTTCCCCCCGGACTCCCACGCACGAAGTCGTAGCCGGCCGGTGACGACCAGGGGCTCGCCTTTGGAGACCGAGGCGGCGACGTGTTCCGCCAGTCCGCGGAACGCCGACACGTTGTACCAGTTCGTCCCGTCGTCGACCCAGCTGCCGCTTGATCGGTCGAAGTGGCGCTGGGCGCTGGCGAGGCGGAAGTTCGCCACCGGCATGCCGCCCGTGGTGACTTTGAATTCCGGTGGAGTGGCCACGTTTCCGGTGACCGTGATGACGTCTGACATTTCTCCCTTTCCCGTCCGGACCTGTTCCGGACTGCGCTGGTACCCGAGTGCCCGTCGGGTACCAGCGCCGAGATCAGGCTCGCCGATCAGCGGCCGCTACCGCGCGCGGTGCAGCGGTGTCGTGAACGCACCACCCATCGCGCGCGGCTGGGGAGGAATGCTCAGGCGGTGACGTACTCGGCGAAGCGGGCCCGCACCTTGTTGACCTTCGGTACCGCCACGGCCAGGCAGTACCCCTGCGTGGGGTTCTTCGCGAAGAAGTCCTGGTGGTACTCCTCGGCGGGGTAGAACGTTCCGAGCGGCTCGATCGTCGTGACGATCCCGCCGTCCCACCACTGCGCCGCACGATCACGCGCTGCCTCGAAAAGCTCGCGCTGCTCGTCATCTGCCGGGAACATCGCGCTGCGGTACTGGGTTCCGATGTCATTGCCCTGACGGTTGAGCTGACGCGGATCGTGCATCGTGAAGAACGCGTCGAGGATCACGTCGTCGGAGATGACGTCGGGGTCGAAGGTCACCGCGACAGCCTCGGCATGACCGGTGCGCCCGGTGCAGACCTGCTCATACGAGGGATTCTCGACAGCGCCGCCGACGTAACCCGAGACAACCGACGAGACGCCTCGCAGTGCGCGGTATGCCGCGTCGAGGCACCAGAAGCAGCCCCCGGCAAGAACGAACGTGTGCATGATTTCTCCTTGTTGTGCGCCGGATCCGCGGCGCCACTGGAGACAACAGTCTCGCGGGATCTGCTGTTCCCCGCATCCGTGTCGGTGGTCGGATCTATGTTCGACTCGGAGGGAGAGGGATGACGACACCACGCATACGGCTCGTACCGATCGGAATCGACACCTGGCGAGTGGTGCACGACGACCTCGGGCCCATCGGGCAGGTGCGGGCCGGATGGGACGAGCAGGGCGAGCACTACGCGGTGAAGCGGTTTCATCCGCGCGATCGCCGCTTTCACGTGCTCGGCCGATTCTGGAACAAGGATGACGCCATCGACGCGCTCGTCCTGTCGACATGACGCGAGCATCGATGCCGGGAGGTCACACCGGCGCGCTCCAGAGGTCACGCACGCCGCGTGGCGCATCCCGCAGCACGCCCGGCCAGATCTGCGCCAAGATCTCGACGGCACGCCGCAGGTCAGCGGGCGGCCCCGTGAAGGGAATGCGCAGGTGGCGCTCGTTCCCCCCCTCGAGAGCGAACCGGGGACCGGCAGCCAGCAGCAGTCCCGCCGAGCGAGCCTGAAGCACGAGCGCAGAACTCAGTGGCGCATTCAGTTCGACCCAGAGCGCGACACCCCCGTCCACTGACGGCACGCGCCACTCGGGCAGCCGTTCCGCGAGGGCCGAGACGAGCGTGTCCCGACCCTCCCGCAGGAACTCCCCTCGATGTCGCGCGATCTCAGGAAGGCGGGGCACGAGTCCCGTTGCGACGGCCTGTTCGAACTCCGGGGTGCCGAGATCGTACGCGGGCCGCTCTTGCACGAGTCGATCGATCAGCTCGTGATCGGTCCGGATCCATCCGACGCGAAGACCGCCCCACACGGTCTTGCCGAGCGAACCCACGCGGATCACGAGGGATTCGTCATCGGTGCGGAAGCCGCGGTCGCAGGGACCGCGATCGATGTCGAGGTCTGCGGTGGTCTCGTCGATCACGAGGCGTGTTCCCCAGCGACGCGCGGCGGCGAGCACTGTCTCTCGTTCATGCGCCGACATGCTGCGCCCGGTAGGATTCTGGAAGTCGGGCATGAGGTACGCGAGCACCGGACGCGTCCGCGCGAACGACTCCTCGACGCGCTCCAGATCCCACCCGGACTCGGCGGCGACGGGTATGCCGACCAGTCGCCCGCCCGCGCGGCGCAGGGCGTCTGCGGCGTGCGGGTACGTCGGAGTCTCGATTGCGACACGCTCACCGCGGTTGACCAGCACGCTCGAGAGCAAGTGGATCGCGCTCTGCGCGCCGGCGGTGATCATGACGTGGCGGGGCTCGGTCGGAAGCCCGCGCGCGCGGAAGTGTTCCGCGATCGCCTCACGCAGCTCTGCGCGGCCCAGAACGTCGTATCCCGATCGCGAGGCGAGGGTGGCCGCCTCGGCGGCGACATCCGCCATGTGTCCGGCAAGACCCGGCCATGCGGGTGGACTCGCCTGCTGCAAATCGATCGTGCCCGTCGCCCCCAAGACGCGCGCCACCTCGCGCCGACCGAGCGGGAGCGTGACGCTGCCGGAGCCGCGAACGCTGCTGATGTGGCCCGAGTCCCGCAAGCTCTGGTACGCCATTGACACGGTGCTGCGACTGATGCCCAGCGCCGACGCGAGTTCGCGTTCCGCGGGAAGCGCGGTTCGGGGCGCGATGCGATTGTCGAGGCACAGCAGACGGATGCCGTCCGCGAGAGCCTCGTATGCGGGCTCGCGTGTGCGCCAGCCGCCCAACGCAACGGTGAGCGCACGAGCGGACATTCGTGACTCCATGGCCACTCCTTCCCAATTGGACTGGTCGCCGCAGTCCACTTCTGGACTTGGATGGTGCCATGGTCCGCCGTATCGTGCAACTTCTCATCGGCCTCCCCCTCTACGGCGCAGGTGCGGCCCTGACAGTGGCGGCAGGGCTCGGTGTCGACCCGTGGACTGTCTTCGCCGAGGGGCTCTCGCTTCGCACCGGTATCGGGGTCGGCTGGATGACGAACATTCTCGGGCTGCTGATCCTGCTGGCGTGGATTCCGCTTCGCCAGCGTCCTGGAATCGGCACCATCGCCAACATCCTGATCGTCGGCACCGCGATGCAGATCACCCTGTGGCTGCTGCCGCCCATTTCGGGCTTTCTCGCGCAGCTGGCCGTCCTCGTGGGCGGAATCGTGCTGGTCGCGATCGCCTCGGGTCTGTACATCGGAGCACGATTCGGACCCGGACCCCGGGACGGTCTCATGACCGGTCTTCGGAGCCGCTTCGGGATGCCGATCTGGGCGGCGCGGGCGAGTGTCGAGGTGACGGTGCTCATTCTGGGATGGCTGTTGGGCGGCACTGTCGGACTGGGCACCGTGCTGTTCGCCCTGACGATCGGACCTCTCGTTCATGTGACGCTGCCGCTGTTCGACACGGCACGCAGACGGCATCCGGCGTCGCCGCTGGCTCCGGCGCCACTGGTCACACCGAGGTAGGAGAAGTGTGCCCCCGCGCCCTCCCGCCACTCCACGCGCCGCGACGCGACGCGCGGAGCCTCCGGCGGCAGGGGCCCGTGAATCGGGCGGTGTAGAGACGGAGAGGACCGCCCCTCCGGGACGGTCCTCTCCATCTCGTGCCCCCGACAGGACTCGAACCTGTAACCGGCGGATTAGAAGGCCGCTGCTCTATCCATTGAGCTACGGAGGCGCATCTCCCAGATTACCGGGAGCCGCCAGGGCACCCGGGAGGCCCCGCTCTAGGATGGGCGGCATGGCCTCGAGCGAGAACGACCGTCTGGTGTGGATCGACTGCGAGATGACCGGGCTGGATCTCGCCGTCGATGAACTCGTCGAGATCGCCGTCATCGTCACCGACTTCGAACTACGCCCCCTCGACCCGGGCTTCCAGGTCGTGATCAAGCCTGACGCCTACGCGCTGGCGAACATGAACGAGTTCGTCACCAGCATGCATCAGAAGTCGGGGTTGCTCGAGGAGATCCCGAATGGCGTGAGCGTGGCCGAGGCGGAGTTCGAGGTTCTCGAGTACATTCAGCGTTTCGTTCCGCAAGAGGGCAAGGCGCCCCTCGCTGGCAACACGATCGGCACTGACCGAATGTTCCTCGCGAAGTACATGCCCAGGGTCGATCGGTGGCTCCACTACCGCAACGTCGATGTATCCAGCATCAAGGAGCTCGCGCGACGCTGGTATCCGCGCGCCTACATCCACGCCCCGGCGAAGGATGGCGGCCACCGCGCTCTCGCCGACATCAGTGAATCCCTGCGTGAACTGGCGTATTACCGCAGCGTCGTCTTCGTTCCCGAGCCCGGACCCACAAGCGACGATGCCAAGCAGGCGGCGGCTGCCGCCGTGTCGGCGTTCACCTCCGGCGTGTGAGAGAATCTTTTGGTTGCCCGCCTCGGTGGGCACATGGTGGGTATAGCTCAGTTGGTAGAGCACCTGGTTGTGGTCCAGGGGGTCGCGGGTTCAAGTCCCGTTACTCACCCCAATGAAGCCGTGAACGACACCGGCAGGGTGCGGCCATGATCGAGATGGATGCGGAAACCTTCGAGCAGTTGGTCGTCGACGAGCTCGATCGCCTTCCCGACGACATGGTCGATGGCCTCGACAACGTCGTCTTCGTGGTCGAGGATCGTGGCGAAGACGGTTCGCTGGATCTTCTCGGACTGTATGACGGTTGGGCGCTCACCGAACGCGACAGGTACGGCGCGGGCGAGCTGCCCGACCGGATTATCGTCTATCGTGAAGCGCACTTGGCGGCGTGCGACGACCTCGACGAGCTTCGCGCCGAGATCCATACGACTCTTGTCCACGAAATCGCACACTTCTACGGCATTGACGACGACCGACTCCACGAGTTGGGATGGGCATGATGAACACGGCGACTCTCCCCCGTGCCGACGAGGATCTCGAACTGCGTGGCGCACCCGAAACGCCCTGGCAGACAGTGGTGTGGAACGATCCGGTCAACCTGATGAGCTACGTGACACACGTCTTCCGCACATACTTCGGATTCAGTGCTGAGCGGGCAGAGTCGCTGATGCTCGCCGTGCACCACGATGGCCACGCCGTGGTCGCGGAAGGAGCGCGCGAGCAGATGGAACTGCATGTCCACGCGATGCACGACTACGGGCTGACTGCCACGGTCCGGAGGGCCCCGCAATGACGCGCGAGCTCGTGATGGCGATCACGCGGGTGGAAGCGCTTCACCTGTCCCAGATGACACAGCAGTTCCTGGATCTGCTCGAGGCGACGACGGATGCCGCCAGCGACGAGGCGGTTGCCCGGCTCGTTCCGGACGGATACAGCGACGACGATGACGCGGCGCGCGAGTTCCGGCGCCTGACGGAGCGAGAACTGCTCGAGCGTCGTCACGTCGATGCCCAGGCCGTTCTCGAGATCCTCCGCCCGACGCTGCCCGACCAGCCGATCGCGCCCGACGACGCGTCTCTCACCGAGGAGGTCGTCGTCCATGCGAGTGCTGACGACGTCGGCGCACTCCTGCGCACCCTGTCGGCGATCCGCCTCGTCCTCGCCACGCGCCTGGGCATTCAGAGCGAAGACGACCACGATTCGACCGATCCGAGGTTCGGGATCTACGACTGGCTCGGCTACCGGCTCGACAGCCTGATCGCCGCGATCGACTCGGATTCGCCGCCCACGGCACCCTGACGACGCCCGCAGCCCTTAGCTGCGCTCAGGGCACGACCACATGGTGAGTGGCGTGGGCCGCCGGATCGTCGCGGTCGATATGACGCTGCTCCTGTCGTGCCCACCTCTCCCAGTGCGGCCGGTAGGTGTCGCCATCCCGCTCGAGGGCGCGTTCTCGACGCGACGGCTCCGGCGACTCGACCCACACGCGCACCTGCGCCAACTCGGCAGTAACCGGGGTGAGGATGCCCGAGCCCTCCACGAGCAGCGGCAGACCGGCATCCACCTCGTGCGTCTCGGCGTATGCGGCCGCCTCCCAGTCCCACCGGCGCCACGCTCCGCGCCGCCCTCGGGCGTGCGGGGTCAGAACGTGTCGCGCGACGTCGTCGACAGCGGCATCCAGCCCGTCCCACCCCGGGTAGGTCGAGTCCAACGCCAGCACCTGAGGTGACAGCGGCAGCGGCCACTGACCCACAAGGAGTCGCGCCAGGCTGGTCTTTCCAGCCCCACTGCGTCCGTCGATGAGCACGACAGGGGCTTCGATCCCCAGAGCGAGGAGGTCGGCGCGCAGCAGCTCCGTCGCCCCCGTCAATGCGTCGGCGACGAGAGCGTCACTTCTTGAGGGCGCGAATGACACGGATCAGCACATGCCCGGCAACCCAGACGAAAGGAATACCGACCGCGAGGAGCGAGACCAGGTTGGGCTCGAAACGCAGATCGTCACCGCGGCGAATGTACGCGCCGATGGGGATCGCCGTGCCTCCGGCGCCACCGCCGCCGTTGCCGCTCTCGTCGGAGCCGCCGCCGAAACCCGACGACGCGAGCGCGACGGGAATGATCCGGATGCCGTCGACGTCCTGCTGTTCTCCGTAGATGCCGGAGACGCCGAAGGATGCTGCCTGCTTGCCGATTTCGAGCGCGATGTTGGGCATGAGCCCCACGCTACCCGCACCGAGCGTCCGAGGACAGGCCGAAATGGGCCGGGTCGTGTCAGTTCGGCATGTCGCGCGGAGGACGCGGATTCGAGGGCAGGCTTCCGCCCCCGCGTTCGGTGATGAGTGTCGCGCGGGTGACGGCTCCTCGACCGAAGCGGGCCGTCGCGGTGTCCAGCGCGGACTCGACACGTCGCCACTCGCCGTCATCGTCCCAGAGCGCCGGCGCAGACTCAGCCACTGGCCGAAGCTTCTCGGCGCGGACCCCCACGAGCCTCACGGGCAGGCGCCGGTCGATGTCGTCGAACAGTTCGAGAGCGACATCTCCGATCCGCTGACCGACCGAGCTGGGTTCAGGGAGCGTGCGTGAGCGCGAGACGGTACTGAAATCGGAGAAACGCACCTTGATCGCCACGCTGCTCGCCTCCCACGACGCCGCGCGCAGGCGCGCCGCCACGCGGTCAGAGAGGCGCCGCAGCTCCGAGCGCAGCACCGCCGCATCGCCGATATCCGTGCGGAACGTCTCCTCGTGACCGACGCTCTTCTCCACGCGGGTCGTCGTGACCTCTCGTGCATCGCGCCCGCGGGCAAGATTCCAGACCCGCTCACCCATCGCGGCGCCGAGCGCACGGTCGAGAACCGCGCGCGGTGTCTCGATCACATCGGAGACGGTGTGGATGCCGCGCGAGGCGAGCGCCTCGGCAGCCTTCGGCCCCACTCCCCACAGAGCGCGAACCGGGCGCGGTGCGAGGAACGCGGCGGTGTCGGCCTCGGCGATGATCAACAGACCGTCGGGCTTGCTCATCGTCGAGGCCATCTTGGCGACGTGCTTTGTCGCCGCCGCCCCGACGCTGCACGTCAGCCCGGTTTCGTCCTTCACCCGCGCCCGAAGCATCCGGGCAATGGTGCCGGGAGGGCCCCAAAGCCGGCGCGCCCCGCGCACGTCGAGGAACGCCTCGTCGATCGAGAGCGGCTCCACCAGCGGGGTGATGTCGTGGAACACCCGCATGACTTCACGCGAGAGCGCAACGTAGCGATCGAAGTGGGGTGGTACGACGATCGCCTGCGGACACAGCCGCAGAGCCTGCCCGACGGGCATCGCGGCGCGCACGCCGAACGCGCGCGCTTCGTACGACGCGCTCGAGACCACCGAGCGGCTCTCCGGCGCCCCGATGATGAGGGGCTTGCCTGCCAACGACGGATCATCCAGCACCTCGACGGCGGCATAGAACGCGTCCATGTCGACATGCAGGATGTCGGCCCCGGTGTCATCGGCGTCCTCCGCCGACACGAGGCGATCGCGCCCATCCCCGCGTCCCATGCCCCTATTCTCCTCCGCCCCTCCGACAGCGGGCGGAGGGCTTTCTCACGGTCGTCCTTCAGCCGGAGGATCCGCATCCGCTATACCCTAGGGGGTATCAGAATCCATGATTCACAGGAGTACATGATGATCGCCTCGAAGGCGGCGAGGCTGGCCACATCGGCCGCTCTTGCTGCGCTGATCTCCACCACCGTCGTACTTGCCGGGTGCACAGCGTCCCCGCCTGAGAGCACGACCGTCGATCCTGTTGCGCCGACCGCTTCGCTGTCGACCCCGCCCTCCACCTCACCGGAGCCGCTCGAATCCGACGTCGCGGCCGATGCCGAGACCGAGCTTCGCGCCCAGCTGCTCTACCTCATCGAAGAGGAGAAGCTCGCGCACGACGTGTACACGGTGCTCGGTGATACGTGGGGCGGCAACGTGTTCGTGAACATCGCGGCGTCCGAGACCACTCATCAGGAGGCCGTCGCCGCGCTGCTTCCCGACTACGGGCTGACCGATCCGCGCGTGAACGAGGTGGGCCTCTTCCAGGACGCGAGCCTGCAGACCCTCTACGATCAGCTGATCGCCGAGGGCATGCGCTCCCGCGATGACGCGATCGACGTCGGCGTCCTCATCGAGCAGACCGACATCGCCGACCTCACCGAGGCTCTCGATGATGCACCGGATGACGTCGCCGTCGTCCTCGAACGTCTGCTCGCCGGGTCACAGAATCACCTTGCCGCCTTCGAGCGGCAGGCCTGAACCGGGCACCGATCAGGCCTGCCCAGCGCGCTCCAGAATCAGCTCACGCACGCGCGCGGCATCCGCCTGCCCTTTCATCGCTTTCATGACGGCGCCGATGATCGCGCCGGCAGCCTGAACCTTGCCGTCGCGGATCTTCTCGAGCACATCCGGCTGGGAGGCCAGCGCCTCGTCGATCGCGGCAATGAGCGCTCCGTCGTCCGAGACGACAGCGAGCCCTCGTGCGTCCACGACCTCCTGGGGCGTGCCCTCACCCGCGATGACACCCTCGAGCACCTGGCGGGCGAGTTTGTCGGTGAGCGTTCCCGCATCCACGAGCGCCTGCAGCGCCGCCACGTCAGCCGGGGAGACGAGCTCGCTCGCCTCCCGCTCCTGGGCGTTCGCGATGCGGGCGATCTCGCCGGTCCACCACTTGCGCGCGGCAGCCGGCGACGCACCCGCCGCGATCGTCGCCTCCACCTCGGCGAGGATGCCCCCATTGGCGACGTCCTGGAACTCCAGGTCCGTGAAGCCCCACTCGGTCTTCAGGCGCCGACGCCTCGCTGCCGGGGGTTCGGGCAGCGCCGCGCGCAGTTCCTCGATCAGCTCGAGCGACGGCTCGACCGGCAGCAGGTCGGGCTCGGGGAAGTACCGGTAGTCGTCGGCATCCGACTTCGGGCGTCCCGGCGAGGTCGTCCCGGTGTCTTCGTGCCAGTGGCGGGTCTCCTGGATGATCGTGCCGCCGGC
Organism: Microbacterium sp. bgisy207; assembly: GCF_057706855.1. Classification (NCBI taxonomy): domain Bacteria; kingdom Bacillati; phylum Actinomycetota; class Actinomycetes; order Micrococcales; family Microbacteriaceae; genus Microbacterium; species Microbacterium sp. bgisy207. The sequence goes on along the minus strand of NZ_JBYIPB010000009.1, from coordinate 87,998 downwards.
GGCGAGGATCGCGGCCTGGCGCTGGATCTCGTGGCGCACCGCCCGCTCGACCGACCGCATCGAGTTGACGTTCTTGGTCTCGGTGCGCGTCCCCAGGGGCGCCGGCGGCTCTCCCGGGGCGGTACGGGGACGCAACGACACGTTGGCATCGCACCGGAGGTTTCCGCGCTCCAGTCGCGCCTCCGAGATGCCCAGCGACAGCACGATGTCGCGGATGGTCCGTACGTATGCCTTGGCCACCTCGGGTGCACGGTGCTCGGCGCCGAAGATCGGCTTGGTGACGATCTCGACGAGGGGCACACCGGCGCGGTTGTAGTCGACCAGCGAATACTCGGCGCCCTGGATGCGGCCGGTTGCCCCGCCCATGTGGGTGAGCTTGCCGGCATCCTCCTCCATGTGGGCCCGCTCGATCGGGACCTCCACGATCGTGCCGTCTTCGAGCTCGACCTCGACGGTGCCCTCGAAGGCGATCGGCTCGTCGTACTGCGAGATCTGGTAGTTCTTTCCGAGGTCGGGATAGAAGTAGTTCTTGCGCGCGAACCGACTCGACGGGGCGATCGAGCACCCCAGCGCCAGGCCGAGGCTGATCGACGAACGCACCGCGGTCTCGTTGACGACCGGCAGCGCGCCCGGAAGCCCCATGTCGACGGGAGCGACGAGGGTGTTGGGCGCAGCGTCGTGGTTGTCGGCGTGAGCGGGGTTGCCGGCGGGCGAGAACATCTTCGTGCGGGTGTTCAGCTCGACGTGCACCTCGAATCCGAGCACGGGCTCGAACAGCTCGAGCGCCTTGTCGAAGTCCATCAGCTTCGCGGTGGCCATCAGGCTCGCCCTCCCATCGATGCCCCCAGGACCGGCGCCCGATCCAGCAGGGGTCCTCCCCACTCATCGACCAGCAACGCCTCCAGCGCCGCCCCGACCCGGTAGAGGCGGGCATCCTGCCGCGCGGGGGCGAGGAACTGGATGCCGACCGGTAGGCCGTCCTCGGCAGCCAGGCCCGACGGGAGAGAGATGCCGGGCACACCGGCGAGGTTCGCGGGGATCGTCGCGACGTCGTTCAGGTACATCTGCATGGGGTCGTCGACCTGCTCGCCCAGGCGGAACGCGGTGGTCGGCGCTGTCGGGGTCGCGATGACGTCGACCTGCTCGAACGCCTCGTCGAAGTCGCGCTGGATGAGCGTGCGTACCTTCTGCGCCGACCCGTAGTACGCGTCGTAGTATCCGGCGCTGAGCGCGTAGGTGCCGAGGATGATGCGGCGCTTGACCTCGTCGCCGAACCCGGCATCCCGGGTCGCCGCCATGACGTCTTCGACCGTGCCGCCGGGGACGTCGACCCGCAGTCCGAAGCGCACGGAATCGAACTTGGCGAGGTTGCTGGATGCCTCAGCCGGAAGGATCAGGTAGTACGCGGCGACCCCGTACTCGAAGTGGGGTGCGCTGATCTCGACGATCTCGGCTCCCTGGGCCTCCATGGCCGCGAGCGCTTCCCGGAAGGATGCCGAGACGCCGGGCTGGAATCCGCTGTCGGGCAGCTCGCGGATGACGCCGACCCGCAGGCCCTTGAGCACATCGCCGCGGGCACCCTCGCGGGCGGCATCCGCGAACGAGGGCCAGTGCTCGTTCAGCGAGGTGGAGTCGTGCGGGTCGTGCCCGCCGATGACGTCGTGGAGCAGGCCCGCGTCGAGCACGGTGCGGGTGACGGGGCCGATCTGATCGAGGCTCGAGGCCAGGGCGATCGCCCCGTACCGGCTGACCGCGCCGTAGGTCGGCTTGACGCCGACGGTTCCGGTCACGTGCGCGGGCTGGCGGATCGAACCGCCCGTGTCCGATCCCAGCGCGAGAGGCGCTTCGAACGCGGCGACCGCTGCCGCCGATCCGCCGCCGGAGCCGCCGGGGATGCGGTCGAGGTCCCAGGGGTTGTGGGTGGGACCGTACGCGGAGTGCTCGGTCGACGAGCCCATCGCGAATTCGTCCATGTTCGTCTTGCCCAGTGGCACGAGCCCGGCGGCGCGGGCGCGGGCGACGACCGTCGCGTCGTACGGCGAGACGAACCCCTCGAGGATGCGGGAACCGCTCGTGGCGGGCATGTCGGTCGTGACCAGCACGTCCTTGATCGCCAGCGGCACCCCGGCAAGCGGCGGAAGGTCCTCCCCCGCCGCCCGACGGGCATCGATGGTCTCGGCGACCTCGATGGCGTGATCGCTGACGTGCAGGAAGGCGTGGATGTCGGCATCCACCGCCGCGATGCGGTCGAGGTGCGCGCGGGTCGCCTCGACACTCGAGACCGCACCGGTGCGCAGCTGCTCGGCGAGGTCGGCCGCGCTCAGGCGGATGAGGTCGTCGCTCACTGCTCTTCTCCCAGGATCGCGGTGACCCGGAACCTGCCATCGGCAGCATCCGGCGCATTCTGAAGCACCTGCTCGGGGGTGAGCATGTCGCCCGGCTCGTCGGGGCGGAAGACGTTCTGCAACGGGATCGGATGGCTCGTCGCCACCACATCGGGGGTCGCGACCTGCGAGACCTTGGCGATGTTGTCGACGATCACGTCGAGCTGCCCCGTCAGGCGCTCCACCTCCTCGTCGCTCAGGTGGATCCGGGCGAGCACGCCGAGATGGCGCACGAGATCGGGGGTGATTTCAGACACCGGACCATTCTAGGCGGGGCACTCCACGCAGCCCGTTCTGCCCCTTCCCGTCGATGTCGCATCACCCATAGGCCCGGCGCTGCGCCACCCATAAGCTGGGTGCCGTGACGACGTACGACCCGCCCCGTCCCTGGATCGCCAGCTATGCCGAGGGGGTGCCGGCCGATCTCGACCCGGTGTCGGGCTCGCTCGTCGACATCGTCGCGGCATCCGTGCGCGACTACCCCGATGCGCCCGCGCTGCAGTTCTTCGGTCGCACGACGACCTATCGGTCGCTGGACGAGCAGATCCAGCGCGCGGCGGCTGCCCTCCACGAGCACGGTGTGCGGCCGGGAGACCCCGTCGCGATCGTGCTTCCGAACTGCCCCCAGCACATCGTCGCGTTCTACGCGATCCTGCGGCTGGGAGCCGTGGTCGTCGAGCACAACCCGCTCTACACGCCACGGGAGCTGCGGAAGCAGTTCGAGGATCACGGCGCGAAGCACGCGATCGTCTGGAGCAAGGTCGTACGCACCGTCCAGGAGTTCCCGCGGGACCTCCGGGTGGACACGCTGATCTCGGTGGACATCACCAAGGGCATGCCGTGGACGATGCAGCTGGCCCTGAGGCTGCCGATCGCGAAGGCGAAGGAGGCGCGCACGGCCTTGACCGAGCGGGTCAACGGCACCGTCAGCTGGGAGGATGTCGCGTCGCACGCGCCCCTGCCGGCGACCCACCCGACTCCGGGGACCGATGATCTCGCCCTCATCCAGTACACGAGCGGCACCACGGGAACCCCCAAGGGCGCCTCGCTGACCCACCGGAACCTCCTGTCCAATGCCGCGCAGGCGCGTGCCTGGGTGCCCACGATCCACCGCGGCGAAGGATGCGTCGTCTACGCCGTCCTCCCGATGTTCCACGCCTACGGGCTGACGCTGTGCCTGACGTTCGCGATGTCGATGGGGGCACGGCTCGTGCTGTTCCCCCGCTTCGACCCCGACATGGTGCTGGAGGTCACCAAGAAGCACCCCGCGACGTTCCTGCCTCTCGTCCCGCCGATCGCGGATCGACTGCTCAAGGAGGCCAAGCTCAAGGGCGTCTCGCTGGCGGGCACGGGTGTTGCGATCTCGGGGGCGATGGCCCTGCCGCACGAGCTGGTCGTGCCGTTCGAGGCCGAGACGGGCGGATATCTCGTCGAAGGGTACGGTCTGAGCGAGTGCTCGCCGGTCTTGATGGCCAACCCGGTCGCCGACAATCGCGTCCCCGGAACGGTGGGCCTTCCGCTGCCCGGCACCGAATGCCGCGTCGTCGACCCCGAGAACCCCACCGTCGATGTCGCGCCCGGCGAACGCGGCGAGCTCATCGTTCGCGGTCCGCAGGTGTTCTCGGGTTACTTCGGCAAGCCGGAGGCCACTGAGGCGGTATTCGTCGACGGCTGGTTCCGCACCGGCGACATCGTCACGATCGATGACGCCGGATTCGTGCGGATCGTCGACCGCATCAAGGAACTGATCATCACCGGCGGGTTCAATGTCGCTCCGACCGAGGTCGAGAGCGTGTTGCGCCAGCATCCATCGGTCGCCGACGTCGCCGTCGTCGGTCTGCCATCGGACCGGTCGGGCGAGGAAGTCGTCGCCGCTGTGGTCCTTGAGCCCGATGTCGACGAGGTGGATGAGGCAGCCATCCGGGAGTTCGCGCGCAGCATCCTGACCCCGTACAAGGTGCCCCGCCGCATCTTCGTCGTCGACGAGTTGCCGAAGTCGCTCATCGGCAAGGTCCTGCGTCGCCAGGTGCGCGACAAACTCCTGGAGCTCTCCGGCGACGAGTAATCCGTCGATGACGTTCAACCGGGGGACTTCGACCTCGAGCCGTCGAGCCTCAGGCGCGTGGTCGAGTTGCTGCGTGACTCCGGCGCTGGCTTCCGGCTCCGGCCTAGGGAGAAGAGCGACTCCCCGGGAGCGACTCACCCGCATCGACAACGCGGAAATACGCATGCGCCAGTCCGATGTCGGATCCCCCTCGTAGTGTTGGTATCAACAGGGAATCGCACACGTGCCCACTTCGTGCGAGACGGATGCCGCGGTTGCGGTCCGATCGGAGATGGGTATGGAACACGACGCGAACGCCGCCGTCGTGGGGTGGCGTGCCCTCGACGCGCTCGTGTCCGAACTCGGGGACGCGCATCGGGCTGTGGCGGAAGCTCAGGCGCGGGTGTCGCGGTTGTTCGCCGCGGCGCTCGATCTCGCGCTGGAGCGCGCTGCGCAGCAGCAGGCCGACGGCATCCGGCGCCGCGCCGACAGTGATCTGCCGGTGCGGGAGGTCGCTGCGGAGATCGCGGCGGCGTTGCGTCTGAGCGATCGGAGCGTGCAACGGCGGATGGGTGACGCGTTCACGACGGCCACCGACTACGCCCGCACTCAGGACGCGTGGGAACGCGGCGCGATCGATGCGGCTCACGTGTCGGCGATCCTCGATGGCGGTGTGGGGATCGATCCGACGCTGCGTGAGACGTACGAGCGCTACGCGTTGGCTGCCGCGGAGACCGAGACTGCGGGTCGGATGCGGAGCATCGCCCGCATCATCGCGGCGCGGGTCGACCCAGAGTCTTCCGCCCGGCGTCGAGCCCAGGCCAAAGCCGACCGCGGTGTGCGGGTCATCGATCTTCCCGACGGGATGGCCAGGCTCCTGGCAGAGCTCCCCGCACCCCTCGCGTACGCGATCCACGACCGACTCACCCGGATGGCGAAGCGCGTACACGAGGATCCGCCCCCGGTCACGGTCGACGAGCTCTCTCGCACCAACACCGCGGATTCCGTTCCCGGCGAACTGACGGACCCAGCGTCGGTCGACGAGACGCTCGACCCTGCGGGCGGCCTGGTGGTCGTCACAGGACCAGGACCTCATGGCACGGAGACCGCCGCCGACCGCCCTGAGCCCGATCTCGCAGGAACCGCGGTAGCGGTGGACGCTGCCGCGTGCGTGGGAACGGCTGCCGCGGGCACGACACCGCCGGTCGATACCCGCACGATGGATCAGACCCGGGCCGATCTACTCACCGATCTGCTGCTGGCCGCCACGCCGGTCGCCCACGGCGTCGGCCTGGACGCGATCACCGGCCACGTTCAGGTCACCGTTCCCGTGCTCACTCTCGCCGGCGTCGGGTCACAGCCCGCCCTCCTCGTCGGGCACGGTCCGGTCGACGCCGACGTCGCCCGCCGACTAGCCGCGAACGCTCCGGGGTGGGACCGGGTGATGACCGATCCGTACACCGGAGCGGTCCTCGCCGTCGATCGGTATCGACAGAGCGCCGACCTCGAACGATATCTCCGGGCGCGCGACGAACGGTGCCGGTGTCCCGGTTGCCGACGGCTCGCTCGGAGGTCCGATGTCGACCACACGGTGGATGCGGCTCGAGGAGGTCCGACAACGTCAACGAACCTCGCCCACGTCTGTCGACGACATCACACCCTCAAGCACGAGACCGCCTGGCGCGTCCGGCAACTCGCCGGCGGCGTGCTCGAATGGACAGGCCCCACGGGGCGGACGTACGTCGACCGGCCGCCGGGCATCGTCACCTTCGTGCCCGACGAAACGCCGCCACCGTTCTGAACCGGGCCGTCGGTTACGGGGGCGGGTCGCTGTGACAGACCGCATCTCATTCTGTGAAGTGGCGAAGGACCCGCATGGCGCGAAGGGTGATCACTCGGTGAGGCGTACCGGCGCGCGGGTAGACGACGTGCGTCATGCCCGGATACTGCGCGGCACCGACCCATCGGCCGTCCGGCCGCCGCCTGTGGCGGACGATGGCGAGCGCGGCGTCGAGGCGAGGGTCGTACGCGACGCCCGCACTCCGAAGCACGTCGAGTCCACGCAGCACGTCGAAGTGCCACCGCGCAGGATCATGAAACCGGGTGAACTCGGCGCGGATCGGCTCGCCGTCGGAGCGACGCTGGTACAGGTTCCGCTGCAGAAGGACGTCCACGGCGGACGCGACGGCGACCCGGATCTCGTCGGCGCGGTACAGGTATCCGCAGCGCAGGTACTCCGCCAGTCCGTCGATCACGCTCGTCGTGCTGTGAACGGATGAAACGCGGGCACCGGATCGGTTGGTCATGCAGTTGAACCCGCCGTCAGCCATCCGTTGTCTCAGGACGAAGTCCACGATGCTCCGCAACGCCGCCGGGTCCGCGCCGAAGTAGCTCGCGAACGCCAGGAACATCCCGTTCATGCAGACATCCGAGTGCCTCACCGAATCAGCGGGGTTGAAACCGCCGTCCTCGCCGATGTGTTCGCTCAGCGCCGCCTGTACGGCATCGACGCACGCCGGGTGGCGCTGTGGAATCGCGAGATCGCGCAGTTCGAGCAGCGAGTAGTGCCCGCACGTCCACTTGGGTTCATAGAAGCCCCGGCCCCACCCGCCGTGGGTTCGTGCGTCGAGAATCCGCGCCGCAACGCCCTCCGTCGCGGCCCGAGCGCGGAGGTCGGGACGTTCCTCATCCAGAAGATCGCGATAGACCTGGAACTGGACGGCAGCATCTCCGGCGAGCAGCCAGGAAACGACGTCCCGGTCGACCTCATCGGGCTCGTCGAATCCTCGCGCGACGTGCTCGCCGACGGCCGCCATGCCGACAGCATAAGGATGCAGAAGCCCCACGCACAGCGGACGACATCGCAGGACCGGTGTGTTCAGCCGTCGAGCGCCGCGGGTCCCTCCTCGACGAGGATGCGGAATTGCGCGGCGTCGATGATGCGGATGCCGAGCTCCTCGGCCTTCGCGAGCTTCGAACCGGCACCGGGGCCGGCAGCGACGAAGTCCGTCTTCTTCGACACGCTCGAGGCCGCCTTGCCGCCCGCAGCGAGGATTGCCTCCTGGGCGCCCTCCCGCGTGTATCCCTCGAGCGTCCCCGTCGCAACGACCGTGATGCCCTCGAGCACTCCCCCCGTGACGACTGCCGCGCCCGGCCCGGGGTGACCCGGGGTGGACAGTTGTGCCCCCGCGGCAGCCCAGCGTTCGACGATCTCGACGTGCCAATCGACCTCGAACCAGTCGATGATCGCATCGGCGATGATCGGGCCGACGCCCTCGACCGCCGCGAGCTCCTCCCGGGAGGCGGCACGGATCGCGTCGAGCGAACCGAACCACTGCGCGAGCGCGCGCGCCGCCACCGGGCCCACGTGCCGGATGCTCAGAGCGACCAGGAACCGCCACAGGTCTTTCGTCTTTGCCCGCTCGATGTTCTCGAGCAGTTCGCGGGCCGCCGCGGACAGGATGAAGTCCGCGTCCCCGTCGAACGGGCCGTCCGGATCGAACGCGGGGTCGGGTCGGGAGGCGGTCGGCGCGCGGCCGTCCAGCGGCGCCTTGCGCTGCCGCCGGAACGGGCTACGCGCGTCGGGGGTGCCGTCCGGCCGCAGTCGCACCAGTCCGGTCTCGGCATCCCGCACCTCGACATCGATCGGAAACAGGTCCTCGGCACGCAGCTCGAACAGACCGGCCTCGGTAACCAGAGGCGGCATCTCGGGGCGTAGCGGGTGGGTGAGCGCAGCCGCCGACACCTCCCCCAGTCCCTCGATGTCCAGGGCGCCCCGTGAGCCGATGTGCTCCACGCGACCGCGCACCTGTGCCGGGCACGACCGAGTATTGGGGCACCGCAGGTCGATGTCGCCCTCCTTCGCGGGTGCCAACGGTGATCCGCATTCGGGGCACTGGGTCGGCATGACGAACTCGCGCTCAGAGCCGTCGCGCAACTCGACAACCGGCCCGAGCACTTCGGGAATGACATCACCCGCCTTGCGGATGACGATCGTGTCGCCGATCAGCACCCCCTTGGCCTTGACGACGTCCTGGTTGTGCAGCGTCGCTTGCCGCACCACGCTGCCCGCGACCCGCACCGGCTCCATGACAGCGAACGGCGTCGCCCGCCCGGTGCGACCGACCGAGACGACGATGTCGAGCAGGGTCGTGTTGACCTGCTCAGGCGGGTACTTGTACGCGATCGCCCACCGCGGCGCGCGGCTTGTTGCCCCCAGCTCATCGTGCAGCGCGAGCTCGTCGACCTTCACCACGACCCCGTCGATCTCGTGCTCGACATCGTGGCGGTGCTCGCCGTAGTGGCGGATGTAGTCCGCGGCCTCGTCGACGGATGCCGCGACCGTGAAGTACGTGCTGACCGGCAGGCCCCACGAGCCCAGAAGCCCGTAGACCTCGCTCTGCGTGGCCACGGGCGGGTTCGGCCACGCCCCGATCCCGTGCACCGTGAGCCGCAGTCGCGAGAGTCGCTCGTGCATCGCCTCGAGCTGCCGCTCGTTCTTGCCCTCGCGCTTCTGCCGCAGCGAGCCGGATGCCGCGTTGCGGGGGTTCGCGAAAAGACGGTCTCCCATCGACTCTTGGTAGGCGTTGAGCGATTCGAAGTCCGCGACGGTGAAGAAGACCTCCCCTCGAACTTCCACGAGGTCCGGATGCCCGTCTCCCGCCAGCACCTCGGGGATACCGGCGACATCGCGAACGTTCTCGGTGACGTCCTCGCCGACACGGCCGTCGCCGCGGGTCGCCGCCGACACGAGCCGACCGCGTTCGTACCGCAGCGAGAGCGCGAGCCCGTCGATCTTCAGCTCGCACAGGTAGCGCACCGGCCCGCCCACATCGCGCTGCACCCGGGCCGCCCACGCGCGGAACTCCTCCTCGCTGAAGACGTTGTCGAGGCTCAGCATCCGTTCGGCGTGCTCGACGGGAGCGAAGAGGGTTCCGGATGCCGCACCCACCGACAGCGTCGGCGAGTCCTGACCCTGCACCTCCGGGTGGAGCCGCTCGAGCGCCTCAAGCCGCTGCATCCAGCCGTCGTACGTCGCGTCGTCGACGATGACCTCGTCACGCCCGTAATACGCATCACGGGCCTCGACGATCAGGTCGGTCAGCCGCGCCGCTTCCGCGCGCGCGTCGTCGAGGGTGAGGTGCTCGAGACCGGTGTCGGCAGTCGTCGTGGTGAGGTCGGATGCGTCATTCGAAGCCACGTGTGCAGTCTAGGCAGGGCTGCCGACGCGAGGTCCGGAACGCCGGTCGAGGGTGTCTGCCGGTTCAGGCTTCCACCGGGACCGCGGAGCGCGTGCGATCGATCGTGAACTGCCCGAGCACGCGCGTGCCGTCGTAGAGCACCGCGGTCTGCCCGGGCGCGACGCCGTCCAGCGGAGCGTCGGGAATCACGACAACCTCGCCGTCGACGATCTCGGCGCGCGCGGGCACCGGGTCGGCGTGGGCGCGGATCTGCACGTGACAGGCGAAGGATGCCGACTCCGGCGCGGCTCCCGCCCAGCTGAATCGCGAACCGGCGATCTCGGCAGTTGCCAGGGCCTCCTTCGGCCCGACGATGACCGTGTTGCTCACCGGCCTGACCTCGAGCACGAACCGCGGCTTGCCGTCGGGCGCGGGCACGCCGAGCGCAAGTCCGCGGCGCTGCCCGACCGTGTAGGCGTGCGCGCCGTCGTGCGTGCCGACCTGAGCGCCCGAGCGATCGACGATCGGGCCCTGCGCGACACCGACTCGCTCGGCAAGCCACCCCTTGGTGTCTCCGTCGGGGATGAAGCAGATGTCGTGGCTGTCCGGTTTGTGCGCGACCGTCAGACCGCGCTCCTCCGCCTCGGCCCGGACGACGGCCTTCGACGGTGTCGCCCCCAGCGGGAAGTAACAGTGCGCGAGCTGCTCCGAGGTCAGGACGCCGAGCACATACGACTGGTCCTTGGCGGCATCCGACGCGCGATGCAGCTCTCGGCCGTCCGGGGTGTCCAGGAGCGTCGCGTAGTGCCCGGTGCACACGGCGTCGAAGCCGAGCTCGATCGCCCGTTCGAGCAGGGCTGCGAACTTGATCTTCTCGTTGCAGCGCATGCACGGATTCGGGGTGCGACCGGCGCGGTATTCGGCGACGAAGTCGTCGATGACCTCGTCACGGAAGCGCTCCGAGAAGTCCCACACGTAGAACGGGATGCCGAGGCGGTCGGCGGCGCGGCGGGCATCCATCGCATCCTCGATCGTGCAGCATCCGCGGCTGCCGGTGCGGAGGGTTCCGCCCGCGCGCGAGAGCGCGAGGTGCACGCCGACGACGTCGTGGCCGGCATCCACGGCGCGCGCAGCGGCCACGGCGGAGTCCACTCCCCCGCTCATCGCCGCCAGAACACGCATCTGTCCAGTCTAGGCAGCACCGCCTGGGCGGGACCCGGATGCCGACCGCGCGCGCTCGACGGCACTCGGCAACGCCGCGAGCAGAGCGTCGATGTCGGCATCCGTCGTCGTGCGTCCCAGCGTGAACCGCAGCACCTCGCGCGCTTCCCGGTCGCTGTGCCCCATCGCCATGACGACGTGCGAGGGCTCGGGAACTCCGGCCTGACACGCCGAACCGGTCGACGCCGAGATCCCCGACATGTCGAGCAGGAACAGGAGCGTCTCGCCCAGCGCCCCACGAAAGAGCACATGCGCATTGCCGGGGAGCCGGTCGCGAGGATCCCCGAGCGGCTGCGCATCCGGCACGGTCGCCAGGATCCCCTCGATCAGTCTGTTGCGCATCCTCGACAGGCGCACCGACTCGACGGCGAGCTCGGAGACGGCGAGCTCGGCGGCGACGGCGAAGGCCGCCGCGCCCGCGACATCCTGGGTTCCCGAGCGCAGCCCCCGCTGCTGCCCGCCGCCGTGCACGAGCGGATCCAGCCGGGCCGACCGGGCGACCACGAGCGCCCCGACGCCGATCGGACCGCCGATCTTGTGCGCCGAGACACTCATCGCGAGCAGCCCTGTCCCCGGCCGCGCGTCGCCGCGCAGGGTTGAGAAGGCGACGGGCACGTGCCCGAACGCGGCGATGGCGTCCAGATGCAGGGGCACGCCCTCGGCGGCGGCCGCTTGCGCGAGGTCCGCGACGGGATTGACGGTGCCCACCTCATTGTTCGCGATGAGCGCTGTCGCGAGCGCCGCTCCAGGGAGGGCTGCGGAAAAGTCCGCCTCCCGGATGCCGCCCGCCGGGGTGAGCGGGACGCGTCGGATGCGGGCACCCTCCCGCCGGGCGAGCCAGTCGACCGGATCGATCGACGCGTGATGCTCACCGTCGGGCAGAACGATCTCGGAGGTTCCGTGGCGGCGGGTGCCCCACAGCCCCTTCACCGCGAGATTCACCGATTCAGTGCCCCCGGAGGTGATCACGATCTCGACCGGATCGCACTCCAGGGCCGCCGCGAGCCGCTCCCGTGCGTCCTCCAGCATCCGCCGGGCACTCTGCCCGTTCGTGTGAATCGACGACGCGTTGCCGACCACCGCAGCCGCGTCAAGCCAGGCCTCTCGCGACTCGGGACGAAGCGGCGTCGACGCCGCGTGGTCCAGATAGATGCTCACGAACTCCACTGTGGCAAACATCGGCACCGGCGGGGCCCGAAAGATGAGATCCCTCTCATGAACGCGTGTTACGTCACCGCCCGTGTGCGCCGCACCGCCACTCTGACACCGTCAGATACTGATCCTCCCGAAAGGTCGTCATGGCTCCTGCGTCCCCTGCCCCGCGACGGACACGAACGCGCCGTGTTCTCCCCGCTCTCACCGTGACCGCTGCCGCCGCCGTCGTGGCAAGCATCGCCTTCACAGCCGGTCCCGCCCTCGGACACGGCTACGTCGGAGGCGGCGGCACGATCCTCGCCCGCGCGGCCGATCCCGCCAACTCCGGGCGGGGCGCGATCGCCTACGAGCCCCAGAGCCTCGAGGCACCGAAGGGTTTCCCCGCGGCAGGCCCGGCTGACGGCCAGCTCGCCTCAGCGGGTCTTGCCATTGCGGCAGCGCTCGACGAGCAGACCGCGACGCGCTGGCACAAGCACACGGTGACGACCGGTGCGCTCGTCGTACCCTGGCGCTATACGGCTCCGCACCGCACGTCGCAGTGGCGGTACTACCTGACCGTCCCCGGCTGGGATCCCAACGCTCCGCTCGATCGCGGCGACTTCGAGTTGATCGCCACGATCGCCCACGACGGCACGGCCGCCTCGACGAACCCCGCGCACACCATCACGATTCCCGCGAACCGTTCGGGGTATCACGTGCTCTACGCCGTGTGGGACATCGCCGACACCACCAACGCGTTCTACAACGTCATCGACCTCGACATCGTCGGTTCGGGCCCGCAACCGACACCGACGCCCACCGCGACTCCGACGCCCACCGCAACCCCCGCGCCGACCGCGAGCCCGACGCCGACGGCATCCCCGACTCCCAGCGCGACCCCCACTCCGACGGTCTCCCCCGCGCCCAGCCCGACAGCGACGACTCCGCCGGCGCCGGTACCTCCGGGGGCCCCGCACCATCTCCACACCATGTCGGTCAGCGCTGAGAGCGTGTCCTTGATGTGGTCGGCCGGCTCCGGCGCAGCCGCGTACGCCGTCACTCGGGACGACGTCCCGCTCACGACGACGACCGGCACGAGCTTCGTCGACGCGGCCCCGGTGCCTGGCGCGCGTCACACCTACAGTGTTCGATCGATCGGATCGACGGGAGTGGTCTCATCACGCGCGGCCACCTTGACGGTCACGATCCCGGGCCAGACGCCTGCTCCCGTTGAGCCGTGGAGCGCGACGGGGCGCTACAGCATCGGAGACGTGGTGAGCTGGGGCGGCGCGACGTTCCGCTGCATCCAGGCCTATCAGGGCTGGGGCGACCCGAACTGGATCTTGGCACCCTCGCTCTGGCAGCGGATGTAGATCACCATGCAGGTCGGGCCCCGGCGGCGCACGAGTGCATTCTCGGCGCGCGGCCGGGGTCCGACTGCGTCGTTATGCTCTACGCATGCCGATTCCCGAGTCAGCGGTGGTTTTGCGCGCCGAAACGGCACCGAGCGACCTCCGGTCCCCGCGGTTCGATGATCTCGGCGTCCACCTACACGAGGGCGGTGGCACGCTTCGCGTCTGGTCGGCCCGCGCCTCCTCGATCGATCTGCTGATCTTCGACGCCGACGACCTCGACTGGGTCGTGGAGACGGTTCCGCTGTCCCGCGTGGATGCCGACATCTGGTCGGCGTACTCGCCCCTCCTGCGCCCCGGAACCCCGTACGCGATCCAGGTCGACGGCCCCCCTGGGGCGGGCAACACCTTCAACCCCGCGACACTCCTGATCGAGCCCTACGCGCGAGGCCTCGTCCGCAGCGGATACGACGGATGGCGATCTGTCGTCGTCGCGGGAGACTTCGACTGGGCTGGGGTGCGTAAGCCCCTCGTCCCCCTTGACCGGACCGTCATCTACGAGGGTCACGTCAAAGGCATGACCAAGCGCCACCCCGAGGTTCCGGCGGCCCTGCACGGGACCTACGCTGGCCTCGCACACCCGGCGATGATCGAGCACTTCACGTCGCTCGGCGTGACAAGCATCGAGCTCTTGCCCGTGCACCAGTTCACGACCGAGCCGCGCCTGCTCGAACTGGGGCTCACCAACTACTGGGGCTACAACACTGTCGGGTTCTTCGCCCCCCATGCCGCGTATGCCACGGAGGCGAATCGACGAGAAGGACCCGAGGCTGTCCTGCGCGAGTTCAAAGGCATGGTCAAGCTCCTGCACGAGGCGGGACTGGAGGTCATCCTCGACGTCGTCTTCAACCACACCTCGGAAGCCGATCTCGGCGGGCCGCGGTCGAGTCTGCGCGGTATCGACAACCGGGGGTACTACCGCCAGCATCCGGACGGCGCCTACATCGATGTCACGGGGTGCGGCAACAGCGTCGACACCTCGACGGATGCCGCGGCACGCCTCGTGCTGGACTCACTGCGGTACTGGGCGAACGATGTCCAGGTGGATGGCTTCCGCTTCGACCTGGCCGCGACCCTCGGCCGGGACAAGGACCACACCTTCACTCCCGACCATCCCCTCCTGCGCGCAATCATCGACGACCCCGCCTTGGCCGGAGTCAAGAAGATCGCCGAGCCGTGGGACGTCGGGATGGGCGGGTGGCAGACAGGCAACTTCGGCGACGGCTGGATGGAGTGGAATGACCGCTACCGCGATCGTGTCCGCAACTTCTGGCTCAGCGACGTCGACTACGGACGCCGAGCCGCGACGGCCCCCGTCGGCGTCGGCGGCTTCGCGACACGGCTCGCCGGATCGTCCAACACGTTCAGCGCCGAACGCGGACCGCTCGCAAGCGTGAACTTCGTCACGGCGCACGACGGATTCACGCTCCACGACCTCGTGTCCTACGACGTCAAGCACAACGCGGCGAACGGCGAGCACAACCGCGACGGCGCCGACACGAACCGGTCCTTCAATCACGGCGCGGAGGGCGAGACCGACGACCCGGTCATCCTTGCGACCCGTCGGCGGGCGATGCGCAATCTCCTCGGCACACTGCTGCTGTCCGCCGGCGTGCCGATGATCACCGCCGGAGACGAGTTCGGGAGGACTCAGCACGGTAACAACAACGCGTACTGCCATGACAGTGCGCTCACCTGGCTGCCCTGGGAACACGCTCCCTGGCAGACGGATCTGTTCGCGCACGTGCAGCGCCTGCTGAGCCTGCGGGCCGAGAATCCTGCGCTACGGCCGAGCCGGTTCGCCCGCGACGATCAGGATATCCCGTCGGCATCCGTCATGGACTGGTACGACGAACGGGGCGAGATGATGTCGGGCGAGCGGTGGGCCGATCCCACGCACCGAACCCTTCAGTACCTCGCGACCTCCACTCCCGAGCTCGAAGCGCCGAACCGAACTCTGCTGATCGTGCACGGGAACGAGCGGCCCGTCACGGTGCGCTTGCCGCTCGTCGACGGCGTCGCCCAGTACCGATCGGTGTGGTCCAGCGAGGATGAACACCCCTCAGCGACCACGAGTCTGCACGAGCCCGGATCGACCATCGAGCTCGGACCGACCTCGATGCGACTGTTCGTGGCAGTTCCTACCTGAGAGGTCCGCTCGCGCGAATTGTGGCCGACGGGGCGCGCCCTGTCCACGCCTGTCCCGGCGGGGGCGAGCGGGGTAGGTTCGAAGCGTGGCATCCAGCAAACGATCTCCCGCCCCTCGACCCTGGCGAAGCGCCACCGCGATCCCGGTACGGCAGGTGACCTCTCCTGCCCCACCGGCCGATGCCGCGATGGGTCGCATCCCGATGGTGCGCCCGCGCCCGGACACACCGGACGCCCACTACCGGCCGAGCGCGTTCCGGGGCGAGGTCGTCCCGTTCGGCGTCACGGCCTTCCGTGAGGGGCACGACCGGATCGGCGTGCACGTCCGGCTCTTCTCACCGTCCGACGATGAGTCACTGCACCGACTGGAACCCGCGAATGACGGGTTCGACCGGTGGTGGACTCACGTCGCGCTTCTGGAGGAGGGGACGTGGACGTTCCGTTTCGAATCGTTCGCCGACGACTTCGCCACCTGGCACCACGCCGCCCACGTCAAGGTACTCGCGGGCGTGGACGTTCCTCTCATGCGGGAGATGGGCGCGCTCCTGTGCGAACGCGGCGCCGGGGAGCGCACTCGCCCCGCCGCGGAGCGTCGCCTTCTGACTGAGCTGGCGGATCAGTTCCGTGCGGATGCCGTGAGCGACCCGCTCAGCCTGATCGACGACCCGCGACTGAAGACCGTCTTCACCGAGCGCCCGCTGCAATCCCTCGTCACCGTTGGACCCGATCGCGAACTGCTCGTGGAACGAGAGCGGGCGGGGGTCGGCGCATGGTACGAGTTCTTCCCGCGCTCAGAGGGGGCCAAACGCCGGAAGGACGGCACGATCAAGAGCGGCACGTTCCGCACCGCCAGCAAGCGGCTGCCCGCCGTGGCCCGCATGGGTTTCGATGTCGTGTATCTGCCTCCTGTGCACCCGATCGGACTGACCAATCGCAAGGGGCCGAACAACTCGCTGACGCCCGGCCCGGGCGATCCTGGGTCGCCGTGGGCGATCGGGGCCGCAGAGGGGGGTCACGACGCGATCCATCCCGACCTGGGCACTCTGGCCGACTTCCGGGCTTTCGTGCGTGCCGCCGCCGCCGAGGGACTGGAGGTGGCCATGGACTTGGCGCTGCAGGCATCCCCGGACCACCCGTGGGTGACCGCCCACCCGGAATGGTTCACCACCCTGCCCGACGGATCGATCGCCTACGCCGAAAACCCGCCCAAGAAGTACCAGGACATCTATCCGATCAACTTCGACAACGATCCGGAGGGCATCCGCGCCGAGGTACTGCGCATCGTGCGGCACTGGATCGCGCAGGGCATCCGCATCTTCCGCGTCGACAATCCGCACACCAAACCCCTGCAGTTCTGGGAGTGGCTCATCCGCGAAGTCACCGCCGAACACCCCGACGTCATCTTCCTGGCTGAGGCGTTCACGCGCCCTGCCCCGCTTCAGGGCCTCGCGATGGTCGGATTCCAGCAGAGCTACACCTACTTCACGTGGCGAAACACGAAGCAAGAGCTCGAAGAGTTCCTGTCCTCGCTGGCTCACGAGACAGCGGACTACCTGCGCCCGAACCTCTTCGTCAACACCCCCGACATCCTCACCGAGTACCTTCAATACGGCGGTCACGCCGCCTACGTCATCCGTGCCGCCATCGCCGCCACCGCCGCACCCGTGTACGGCGTCTACGCCGGCTACGAACTCTTCGAGAACGTCGCACGCCCCGGGTCGGAAGAGAACATCGACAACGAGAAGTACGAGTACAAGTTCCGAGACTGGGAGGCGATCGACGCGGCCGGCACGTCGCTCGCGCCGTTCCTGACGCGGCTCAACGAGATCCGCCGTGACCACCCCGCACTGCGCCAATTGCGAAACCTCGCGATCCACTGGAGCGACGACGACGCGATCCTGGTCTATTCGAAACACCTCGACGCCGCCCTCTCCCCCACGGGCGAGGCCGACACCATTCTCGTCGTCGTCAACGTCGACCCACACTCGATGCGGGAGACCACGGTCCATCTGGACACACGCATCTGGGGAGTCGAGCCCGGAGACGCGTTCAGCGTGACCGATCTGATCACGGGCGCGCAATGGACGTGGACCGACCACAACTACGTGCGGCTCGACGCATTTCGCGAGCCCGTGCACATTCTGCGGATTGAGGGACAACGATGAACGCGATCGACCCCGGCACACTCGACGCCGTCGCGCACGGCACCTATCACGATCCGCACAGTGTGCTCGGCATCCATCCCACCGGCAAGGGGACGTGGGTCATCCGCACCCGGCGACCACTCGCCACGACGGTGACAGCGGTCTTCGACGGCGGGAAACGCGCGCGGCTCGAACACCTCGCATCCGGAATCTGGGAGGGCACCGTCACCGGCCCGATCGGCCCCTATCGCATCGATGCATCGTATGACGACGGGCCCGACTACCGCGCCGACGACCCGTACCGGCACGCGCCCACCATCGGTGAACTCGACCTTCACCTGATCCGCGAGGGTCGTCACGAGCGCCTCTGGGACGTACTCGGATCGCACGTCCGCACGCACGAAGAAAGCCATGGCACCTCCTTCGCCGTGTGGGCGCCCAATGCGCGCGCGGTGCGCGTGGTCGGCCAGTTCAATGGATGGGACGGCTCCGCCCACGCCATGCGGTCGATGGGCGGTTCCGGCGTCTGGGAGCTGTTCGTTCCCGCGGTGAGCGAGGGCACGGTCTACAAGTACGAGATCCTCGGCCCCGACGGGCACTGGCGACTCAAGGCCGACCCGCTTGCGCGAGAAGCAGAGGTGCCGCCCGCCACCGGTTCGGTGGTCACGGCATCCTCATACCGATGGGAGGACTCGGCCTGGCTCGCGCAACGCGCGAAGCGCCGTCCCGTGACCGAGCCGATGTCGATCTATGAGGTACACCTCGGGTCGTGGCGCCCCGGTCTGTCCTATCGAGACGCCGCAGATCCCCTCATCGACCATGTCACGTCTCTGGGCTTCACACACGTCGAGTTCCTGCCGCTGGCCGAACACCCCTTCGGCGGTTCATGGGGCTACCAGGTCACGGGGTATTACGCCCCGACGAGCAGATTCGGCAGCCCCGACGATCTCAAGTACCTCATCGACCGGCTTCACCAGGCAGGCATCGGGGTCATCATGGACTGGGTGCCGGGGCACTTCCCCAAGGACGAGTTCGCCCTGGCGAAGTTCGACGGCAAGGCGCTGTACGAGCACCCCGACCCTCGGCGAGGCGAGCACAAGGACTGGGGAACGCTCATCTTCGACTACGGCCGGAACGAGGTACGCAACTTCCTGGTCGCCAACGCGCTCTACTGGTACGACGAGTTCCATGTCGACGGACTCCGAGTGGATGCCGTCGCCTCGATGCTCTACCTCGACTACTCCCGCAACCCGGGGGAATGGGAACCGAACATCCACGGCGGGCGCGAGAACCTCGAGGCGATCCGGTTCCTCCAGGAGGTCAACGCGACGTGCTACAAGACCTTCCCCGGCATCAGCATGATGGCCGAGGAGTCCACGAGCTTCCCCGGCGTGACGGCTCCGACCGACCATGCCGGCCTCGGATTCGGCTTCAAGTGGAACATGGGGTGGATGAACGACAGCCTCGAGTACATCGCCCGGGATCCGCTCTACCGGTCGTATCACCAGGGTGAGCTGAGTTTCTCGTTCGTGTATGCGTTCAGCGAGAACTACGTCCTGCCGATCAGCCACGACGAGGTCGTGCACGGCAAGGGCAGCCTGTTCTCGCGGATGCCCGGAGACCACGCCGGCAAGCTCGCCAACATGCGCGCCTATCTCGCATACATGTGGTCACATCCCGGCAAGCAGCTTCTGTTCATGGGACAGGAGTTCGGGCAGATGGCCGAATGGTCGGAGTCGCGAGGGCTGGATTGGTGGACGCTCGATCAGCCCACGCACCGACAGCTTCAAGATTTCGTGGGTGCACTCAACGGCATCTACCGCGCCAACCCGCCGCTGTGGAGCCGCGACAACGACGGATCGGCCTTCAGCCGAATCGGCGCCCCCTCGTGGAATCCGAACGTCCTCGCCTTCACCAGGCGCGACTGGGACGGGAACACCATCGCGGTCGTGTGCAACTTCTCGGGGACGACGCTCTCGAACTATGCCCTCGATCTGCCGCAGGCCGGGGTGTGGCGAGAGATCCTCAACACCGATGCGCACGAGTATGGGGGCGCCGGAGTCGGCAATCTCGGAATGGTCGTCGCCGGCGAGGACGGCCGCGCCTCCATGGTGCTCCCGGCCGTCAGCGCGATCTGGCTGCGCTATGACCCACAGGCACGGATCCCGTCGACCACACACGGCTGAGCGGGTGCGCCGTCCCCTGCGTCAGGTCTAGAACAGCAGCGAGGCGAGACGACTGCGAGCACGGATGACGCGAGGGTCATCGTCACCGACGATGCCGAACAGTTCCAGCAGACGCTCGCGCACAGGCATCCGATCGTCGCTGGGCAGCGCCGCGAACAAATCCAGGAGCCGCTCGAACGCGTCCTCGACATGACCCCCCGTCACATCGAGGTCAGCGACCAGCAGCTGGGCATCGACATCGGTGGGGGCAGCGGCTGCAGCCGCACGCGCGGCCTGGAGGTCGGCCCCCTGGATGCGCGAAAGCAGCCGGACCTGGGCGAGGCCTGCGCGGGCATCGGTGTCCCGCGGGTTCTCGGCCAGTGCGCGCTCGTATGCCGAGACGGCGGCGGCGTAATCGCCGGATTCGATCGCTGCGAACGCCTCGGCGTGCAGTGGGGGCAGCGCGGGCTCCTCGGGCGTCTCCCCGTCGGCTTGACTGTCACCGACCGACCCGGTGACACCGTTCTGCGCCGCGAGCTGGAGAAGTTGCGCGAACACATCGCGGACCTGCTGCTCGGGAACGGCACCCGTGAACAGCGGCACCGCCTGTCCGCCGACCAGAGCGACGACCATCGGAATGGACTGAGCGCGGAACGCCTGAGCAAGCTGCGGATTGGCGTCTACGTCGACCTTTGCCAACACCAAGCGACCCGCGTGCTCGGTGACGACACGCTCGAGAACCGGGCTGAGCTGCTTGCACGGCCCGCACCACTCGGCCCACAGGTCCACCACGACGGGGACGGTCTTGGACAGCTCCAGGACCTCGGGGAACATCGCGTCCGTGACGTCGATCACCAGCCGGGCGGCGGTTCCGCCCGCAGGTGCACCCGCCGTGGGTTCAGTCGGGGCAGGCGCCGCGGGGCGGTTGCGCAGGGCGGACAGGTCGACGGCGCCCCGGAGCGGAGCGCTGGAGCCGGGAAGTGTCACAGCACGGAGCCTTTCAGAATCGAACTGGAGTATCCCAGGAGTTGGATCGGCTCACTCGATCCTCGCTCTGGGACGTAGAAGAACAACTGGTCGCTGAAGGTCGTCGAAAAGCCGGATGCCGACTGGTCGGCGCCCGCGAGGGTCTTCACGGTCTCATTGCCTTCGAGCTTGATGACCGCGTCCTCGTTGGTCGGCTTGACGGTGTCGGTCTCGTAGATGCTGACCGCGACGATCGCGCCGCTCTCGAGCGTCGCGATCGCGAAGGGGGAGAACTCGCCCGCCGCGGCGCTGAACGTCAAGCTCCCCGTCTCGGCACCGGTCTGGTTGAACTCGTCGAGCCGCTCTTTGCGATCGGCGACGACACCCGCTCGGAACGTGTCGCTCTCCTCGTCGAACAGGCCGGCGAACTCGGACTCGTCACCCTTGTTGAGCACGTCCGCGTAGGCGGAGGCGAGTTCATCGGGTGGCAGGAGCAGGAACGGGGAGTCGGGTGCGAGTTGGCTGGCGCCGATGTAGGAGGGAGCGAGCTCCGGCATCAGGGTGTTCGCTCCCAGATTGCCGAGATAGCTCAGCTTGTATTCCGTCCACGGATCCGCCTGGGACAGCACCATGATGCTGGAGGTGTTCGCCTCGTCATCGGTGATGACCGCGAGGAAGGAGCGAGGCCACCCGTTGTAGGCCTGCGGCAGGAGGACCTCGACGGGCTTGCCCGGCACAGCGGTGGGCAGCGGGTAGTCGGCGATCGCGTCGCGCAGCGTGTAGTTCGTCTTGCGCTCGGCCAGGAGCGCGCCATCCAGCCGGGTCGCGGCGAGGTCCGCATCCTTGGTCTCGTCCGCCTCCGCGACGGTCTGCGCGACCTGGGCGAGGATCCGCTCCGCCTGCGGCTTGGTCACGGCGGGAGCCTGCTGTCCTTCCGGGACGATCACCGACGCTGTCGGGCTCGGCGTCTCGGAGGGCACCAGCTCTGGCCATGCGTCGGCCGTACACCCAGACAGCAGCGCGCCGGCCAGCGCGACGGCCGGGACAGCGATGAGGCGCCGACGGCCCCACGTGATCGAACGCTTGGGTTTGCCCGCGCTGATCACGCCCTTGTCGGCTTCGGCGACGGAAAGGTCGATCGGTTCGGTGACGGGAATGGGCAACCCCTTGCGTCGTGGGCCGCGGGAGCGTCGCACGTGGCGGATGCCGAGAATGTACAGCACGACACCGACTGCCATGAGGATGCCGCCGCCGACGATGAGCGGGCCCGCCCACGGCGTCGAGTTCGCGATCGGCCACGTCACGCTCACTGTCGTGGGCGCCGGAGCCGTGCCATCTGAGGCGATGATCACGCTCATGTCAGCGGGAAGCTGCAGCGGCGCGATGACCAGATCCTCCTGCTGGTACTGGTCGAGCCAGAGGTCAGAGCCCGCGGGGTTGCGGCCCGGGATCGCCTCCTCGTCTGCGCCTTGCTCGGCTGCGGCGTCATCGGTTGCTGCCGCATCCGAGGCCGGCGCCTCCGTCGACTCGGCGGGGGTGGGCTCGGGAGCAGGCGTCGGGTCTACCTCTTCGGTGACGAGCGAGCCGTCCTCGGTGCGTACGACCTGGTTGTACGACGCGTCCGCGAGCCACGCCTGCACGTCGGCCGTCCGGCCGTACGCGGCGAACACGGTTCCCTCGCCGAGCACACGTAGCGTCTGAGAGCCCGGTGTCGAGGTCAGGACATCGCCACCGATGACCAGGTAGGGCTCGTTCTGGCTGATCGAGACCTCCGCCGTCGTCGATCGCGGGCCTTGGAAGATCGTCCGCTGGGCGATTCCCGCCCCGATCATCACGGTCGCGAGAACGAGCGCAACCACAGCCCATACGAAACGCACGAAGAACCTTTCTCGGCGCACGGACGTCGACGCACACCGGAATATCGACATTTCAGACTAGCGAAGATGACCTGAAAGTCCCCAGAGAGGCGCTGCATCACGTCCACGTCGTCCACTATGCGTATTCTGATCGCCAGGCGGTCGAGTCCCACAGAACGAGGTCCCGTGAAGCTGCAGAACCCCTTCCGCGTCGCATTCGTCGCGACGCTCGGCGTCGGTCTCGGTCTCCTGCTGATCGCCAGCGTGCAGACCCTGTCGACGATCCTCCTCTACGTGGGCACCGCCCTCTTCCTCGCGCTCGGTCTCGAGCCGATGGTCTCGTGGTTGATCCGCCGACGGCTCCCCCGGTGGGCCGCGGTTCTCGTGACGATCGTGGTCGTGCTGGGCGTGTTCGCCGGAGTCATCCTGATGGTGCTGCCGATCATCGTCGAGCAGATCACGCAGTTCGTGATCGAGGTGACCCGCATCCTGCAGAATCCGTCGTGGCCCGACGAGTTGCAGACCTGGCTCGAATCGGTCTTCCCCATGCTCAGGTGGGATGACATCTTCGCGTACATCCTGCAGTGGCTCGAGGGCCTGGACTTCGCCTCCATCGGTGGGTCGATCGGCGGGAACATTCTCGCGATCGGCGCGACGATCGCCAGCGGCCTGTTCGGCGCGTTCATCGTCCTGATCCTCACGATCTACTTCACGGCATCGATCCCCTCACTGAAGAAGGCTGTCTATCAGCTCGTCGCGGCCTCGAAGCGGCAGCGTTTCATCGACCTCGCCGAGCAGATCACCGACTCCGTCGGCTACTACGTCATCGGCCAGGTCACGCTGGGCGTGATCAACGGCATCCTGAGCTCGATCTTCCTGACCGTGATCGGCGCGCCGTTCCCGGCGGTGCTCGCCGTCGTGGCGCTGCTGTTCTCGCTCATCCCCCTCGTGGGTACGCTCACGGGGTCGACGATCATCGTGCTGACCTGCCTCATCCCAGGACTCGGCTCCCCGACGATCGCCCTCATCGCTGCGATCTACTACCTGATCTACATGCAGGTGGAGGCGTACGTCATCTCCCCACGCATCATGAGCCGTGCTGTCTCGATCCCCGGGGCCGTCGTGGTCGTCGCAGCCCTCGCCGGCGGGTCCCTCTTGGGACTCCTCGGCGCCCTGATCGCGATCCCTGCCGCCGCGAGCGTGCTGATCATCTACCGGCAGGTCGTCATCCCTCGTCAAAACGAGCGGTGACGCTCAGGCGGGCGTGCCGAGCTCGCCGTCCCAGTCCGTCGCCAGCGGAAGAGCGTCGGGGTTGATCGCCGCGACGATCTCGGTGAGCACCCTCCGAGTCTGATTCTCGCCGACCCACAGATGACGACCGCCCTCGACGGGGATGAGGGTCGCGTGGGGAATCACCGCGAACCGCTGTGCAGCCTCATCCGGCCGCAGAAAGTCGTCGAACTCGGGGACGAGCACGATGATCGGACGCGGATCTTCCGCCCAGCCGGCCAGCTCCTCGGATGTGGTTCTGTGCAGCGGCGGGGAAAGCAGCACGATCCCCTCGACGTCGTGCTCGGCCGCGTACTTCAGCGCGAGCTCCGTCCCGAAAGACCAGCCCACGACCCACGGGCGCGGCAGTCCGCGCTCGGCAACGAAGGACATCGCAGCCGCGACATCCCAGCGCTCGCCAGCTCCGCCGTCGAACGTTCCCTCGCTTGTGCCGCGCGGAGAGGTCGTTCCGCGCGTGTTGAATCTCAGTACCGCGAGGTCGGCCAGGGCCGGAAGACGCGCCGCCGCCTTGCGAAAGATATGGGAGTCCATGAAACCACCGGCCGTCGGCAGCGGATGCAGTGTCACGAGCGTCGCGTGCGGTGCGCGACCCTCCGGGAGTGCGAGCTCCCCGACGAGTCGAAGGCCGTCCTCGGTGTGAAGCTCGATCTCCTCCCGGCGGGCGGGCAGCAGCATCGGTCCGCGGATCTCCATGTCAGCTGATCCTCCAGCAGTGGGTATGCCAATGGCGCCGCGCGGCGATGTCTGCCGCGTCGCCGAGGACTCCGTCCGAGCGCCAGGCCACCACATGCGCGGTGCCCGGCTCGATCGGACGAACGCAGCCCGGGCACGCGTAGGCCTTCGTCGCCTGCGCTCCCGACACCGGTTGGACGGTCCAGGCCACGCCGCGGCGGACCTCTGTGCGTTTCCACCCAGCCAGGAAGCGCTCGAACCCGTCGTCGCCGGCGGGCTCAGGACGGCGACGATGAGATCGTGGCATCCTCGCCGATCACCACCAGTGGTTGTTGACCCAGAAGTTGTACGCTCCGCCCCAGCTGCCGTAGCGTCCCACCGCGTAGCCGTTGGCCCACCTCAGGTTGTCGACCGGGTTGTAGCCGCTCCCGGGAACCTTGCTGCACGGGAGCGCCTGAACGAGACCGCACGCCCCGGAGCGGCGGTTCGTGGCGTTGGGATTCCATCCGCTCTCGCGCGAGACGATGTAGTCGACATAGCCCCATTCGCTCTCGGGGATGCCCGCCGCCGACATCCACTCGGCCGGCGACCCGCCGCCGGAGTAGAACAACGGCGCCGCCGCTCCCCCGCCGCTACGGCTCGAGGCCACCACCGGAGTGGGCGTGGGCTTCGGTTTCACATAGACCTGGTAGCCGCCGCGGTCGGGATCGAAAGCAGCAGCATCGACATCAGCGTCGACGACGAGTGACTGCGCGTCGACCAGGGAGCTCGCGTAGAGGGAGACCGCCTCGGGTGCCTCGTCTTCGGGTGTCGCGAATGCCATGCCGCTCGGGCCCGCGTTGGCCGCGACGAACCCCATCGCCGCCAATGCCGCGAACACGGCCAGCACCCCGCGCCGCTTGGACCAGTGACCGACCGGGGCAGCGGCCGCGCGCGGCGGAACGCTCGAACGCCGCGTGGCGACGTCGGCACGAGGCCGCGCCGACACCTCAGCGTTGCGATTCTCACTAGTCACGATGAGTCGATTCTACCGACGCGCAGCGACGAACACGGTGCGAGTGTCCGTGGTTCACTCGACAGCGAGCATGACCTCGACGACGGCATCGAGCACGGCATCCACCTGGACTTCGCGATAGCCGCCTCGCTGCATCCTGAAGGCGACCCCTCGGACCTGCTCGATCGTCGCTCCCGTTCCAGACTCGAGGTAGCGGGCCAGCTTGTCCATCACGAAGTCGACTTCATCGATCCGATAGCCGTAGCGCAGGGCGCCGGTGCGCTGGAAACGTCGACGGGGCGGACGCTGCAGACGATCGAGGACGATCTGCGCATCTCGGCGGGTGCGCGCGATCCACACGTCGGTGCCCACGCGAGCAATGGCAGCGTCGCGCTCTCGCCGCGCGAACGCGTCCTCGATGCGCGTGAGTGCGGCATCCACGCTCGTGATCTCGTAGCCGCGGCGCGTCAGCGGGAACGCCGCAGCCCGGATCTGACCCGAGGTCATCGACGTGCGTCCCGGGGACTCGAATGCTTCCCGCGCGTGAGAGAGAAAGCTGTCCACAGCGGCCCGCTCATAACCCTTCACGCGGCCCCGCGTCACCGGGAACAACGCCCGTGCGGGCTCCGGAACCGCTGCAGCGGCGGAGTCGGTATGAGAAGTCATCGTCATGAGATCACCCACCTCGTGCTCGTGCAGCACATCATGCTGCCACGACCGGTGCGAACAGGTAGTACAGCGCGAGCGCGGCGGTCGCCGAGGGCAGGATCGAGTCCAGCCTGTCCAGGACGCCGCCGTGCCCCGGGAGCCAGGAACTCATGTCCTTGATTCCGAGGTCTCGCTTGACCATCGACTCGCCCAGGTCGCCGGTTGTCGCCGTGCCGAGGATCAGCGCACCGAAGATCGCACCGGCCCACCACGGCACCCCGAGCAGAAAGACCCCCAGCAGGATGCCGGCGGCGACCGCGCCGACCACGGCTCCGCCGAATCCCTCCCACGTCTTGTTGGGACTGATCCGAGGCGCCATCGGGTGTTTTCCGAACGTGAGGCCGGATGCGTAGGCCGCTGTGTCGGCGACCACAGCGACGGCGATGAAGGCGATGATCCACCATTCGCCTCCTTCCTGGCGCAGCAGGATCATGGCCATGCTCGCCAGGAACGGCACGTAGAACACGACGAACGTTCCCGCGAGCACGTCGCTCGTCACAGCGGTGTAGGGACGAGCGTCGGCGGCGGCCATCTGGGCGATCAACCGCCAGACGACCACGAAGACGAGAGCCGCAAACAGGGCGACCCAGTGGAGCCACAGCTCCAGGAACGCGCCAGACAGAAGAACGACGACGGAGGCGACCAGCTGTGGCGCCAGGTCGATACGTCGTCCCGACCCGGTCAGTGCCCGCGAGAACTCCACGACCCCGAGCACGACCACCCCGAGCGCCAGGAGGATGAACACCCACTTGACGAAGATGAGCGAGAGGAGCGCGACCGCCCCGATTCCCACTCCGATGAGGATCGCGAGGATCAGATCCCTACCTGTGCGCTTCTTGATGCGCTCATTCGCTTCCTCGAACTCGGCGCGCGCGTGCGCGACATGTTGCTCGAACTCACTGCGCGCAGTGCGCACGTGCGCCTGGAAGCCGGCGCCAGGATCCTCCGCCGGCACCCCAGCGGGGTCGCCGGGGAGGCGCGCGTCGGAACGATCGTCGGTCATGTCGACCGTTAGACCTCGAGAAGCTCTGCTTCTTTGCGCTTGAGCGCCTCGTCGATCTGGTCGACGTGTGCGCGCGTCAGCGCATCGAGCTCTTTCTCCGCACGAGACAGCTCGTCCTCACCGATCTCGCTCTTGAGGGCGTCGAGGTCGTCCTTCGCCTTGCGGCGGATGCCTCGGACATGCACCTTCGCATCCTCACCCTTGGCCCGCACAAGCTTGACGAACTCCTTGCGGCGCTCCTCGGTGAGCTCCGGCATCGTGACGCGCACGATCGTGCCGTCGTTGGTCGGGTTCGCGCCCAGGTTCGGGGCATCCCGGATGGCCTGCTCGATCGCCTTCAGCGCCGACTTGTCGTAGGGGTTGATGACGAGCGTGCGCGCCTCGGGGTTGTTCAGGGAGGCGAGCTGCGCGAGCGGCGTGGGCGAGCCGTAGTAGTCGACCATGATCCGCTGGAACAGCTGCGGATTGGCCCGACCCGTGCGCACGGTCGCGAAGTCATCCTTCGCGGCCTCCACGGCACGATCCATGCGGGTTCCAGCATCGGTCAAGACATCCGCGATCACGGCGACTCCTTACTGCGTCTGACCAGCCCAGTCTAGTCGGCAGGCCTTCAGCCGACCGTGACGACGGTGCCGATCGGTTCGCCCCGCAGCGCACGTGTGACGTTGCCCTCCGGTTCCATGCCGAACACACGCATGTCCATGCCGTTGTCCATGCACAGGCTGAACGCGGTCGAATCGACAACCTTCAGACCGCGCTGCAGGGCATCGAGGTAGGTGATCCGGTCGATGCGGGTCGCCGTCGGATCGGTGCGCGGATCGGCGGTGTAGACGCCGTCAACGCCGTTCTTGGCTACGAGAACCTCGGTCGCCCCGATCTCCAGCGCCCGCTGCGCCGCGACCGTGTCGGTCGAGAAGTAGGGCAGGCCAGCCCCCGCACCGAAGATCACGACGCGCCCCTTCTCCATGTGGCGCTCCGCGCGACGCGGGATGTAGGGCTCGGCGACCTGCGTCATCGAAATGGCGGACTGCACTCGCGTCGCAGCTCCCGCCTGCTCGAGGAAGTCCTGCAGCGCGAGTGCGTTCATGACGGTACCGAGCATCCCCATGTAATCGGCTCGGCCCCGATCCATCCCCCGCTGGCTGAGCTCCGCTCCGCGGAAGAAGTTTCCCCCGCCGACCACGACGGCGATCTCCACCTCATCGACCGCTGCCGCGATCTCGCGCGCGATCTGGCTGACGACATCCGGATTGACCCCGAGCTGCCCTCCCCCGAACGCTTCCCCCGAAAGCTTGAGCAGGACGCGTCGGCGTCCCGTCGATTCATCCGCCACGTACGTCTCCTCTGTGTCGCCTACAACCTACCGAAGCACATGAGAAAGGGCCCGCACGGAATGGTGCGGACCCTTTCATCGCGGTGCTTACGCGCCGACCTTGAACCGAGCAAAGCCCGTGAGTGTCAGGCCTGCATCCTCGGCCACCTGTGCGACCGAGAGCTTGTTGTCGCGGGCGTAGTCCTGATCGAGCAGAGCGACCTGCTTGAAGTAGGCGTTGACCCGGCCCTCGACGATCTTGGGGAGAGCGGCCTCGGGCTTGCCCTCGTTGCGCGAGATCTCGGTGACGATCTCACGCTCCTTCTCGACATCTGCCTCGGGGACCTCGTCGCGAGACAGGTAGGACGGGTTTGCGAACGAGATGTGCTGCGCGAGGGCGCGAGCGGTCTCGGCATCCTCACCCGTGTAGGCCAGCACGACGCCCACCTGGGGCGGGAGGTCCTTGTTGGTCTTGTGCAGGTAGATCTCGAACTTCTCGCCCTCGAGCGTGCGCACCTGGCGAAGCTCGACCTTCTCGCCGATGATCGCTGCCTCATCGGAGATCAGCTGGTCGACGGTGCTGGCACCCGCGGGAGCGGCCAGCGCCGCCTCGACGGAGTCCGCCGACACGGCTGCGGCAGCGTCCACGACCTTGTCGGCAAGGGCGACGAAACGGTCGTTCTTGGCGACGAAGTCCGTCTCGCACGCGAGTTCGATGAGAGTGACCTTGCCGCCCACCTCGCGAGCGGCGATGAGGCCTTCGCTCGTCGAGCGGTCGGCACGCTTGGCGTTGCCCTTCGCGCCCTTCAGACGCAGGATCTCGACGGCCTTCTCGACGTCGCCGTCGGCCTCTTCGAGCGCCTTCTTGGTGTCGACCATGCCCGTTCCGAGCTGCTCGCGCAGGGCCTTGATGTCGGCGATCGTGAAGTTTGCCATGGGTGGCGGCTCCTTGTTCGTGGTGAGTTCTCGTGGATGCTCCGGCGGCGCACACGCGCCGCCGGAGCGATGTCGATCGGCTACTTGGTCTCGGCGGTGTCAGCCTCGGCGGTGTCAGCCTCGGCGGCGTCCGCCTCGGCGACCGCGTCGGTTCCGGCGACTGCCTCGTGCGCGGCTGCCCCGGCAGCGTCGGCGTCGGACTCGGTCGCGATGGTCTCGACCTCGGCGAGGTCAGTGACCACCGGCGCACCCTGCTCGAGAAGCTCGCGCTCCCATTCGGCGAGGGGCTCAGCGGCCTCGGCCTCGTCGGCAGGCTGGTGACGCTGGATGAGGCCGTCGGCGGCAGCATCCGCGATGATGCGCGTGAGCAGGCTCACCGAGCGGATCGCGTCGTCGTTGCCGGGAATCGGGTACTGGAACTCGTCCGGGTCGGCGTTGGTGTCGAGGATGCCGATGACGGGGATGCCGAGCTTCTTGGCCTCGTCGATGGCGAGGTGCTCACGCTTGGCGTCGACGACCCAGATGGCCGAGGGGGTCTTCTGCAGGTTGCGGATACCGCCGAGCGACTTGTGGAGCTTGTCGAGCTCGCGCTTCTTGATGAGCAGTTCCTTCTTGGTCAGACCGCTCGCCGCCGGGTCGTCGTAGTCGAACTCCTCGAGCTCCTTCATGCGCTGCAGGCGCTTGGAGACGGTGACGAAGTTGGTGAGGAGGCCACCGAGCCAACGCTCGTTGACATAGGGCTGGCCCACACGGGTCGCCTGCTCGGCGATGATCTCCTGCGCCTGCTTCTTGGTGCCAACGAACAGGATCGTGCCACCGTGGGCAACGGTCTCCTTGACGAACTCGTAGGCCTTGTCGATGTAGGTGAGGGACTGCTGCAGGTCGATGATGTGGATACCGCTGCGCTCGGCGAGGATGAAGCGCTTGACCTTCGGGTTCCACCGGCGGGTCTGGTGTCCGAAGTGCACGCCGCTGTCGAGCAGCTGGCGAATCGTAACGACGGCCATGGCCGTACTCCTTTGCTGACGCGGTTGCGCGTCTCTTACGGTTGATCTCGTCGGTCGGCGACCGACGATCCTGGTGCCCGACGCGCTCCCGCTGGGCTCGGGTGAGCACAGACCGGTGGGAGTGGCGCCACCTGGCCGATAGCCAGGCTTTGGGCACGCGAAGTCACCCCGCGGACGGGGTGCCCCTCCAGTGTACCAGCGGACGCCTCACCGCAGGACGCGCGAGTGCGCAGCCGCATCCTCCCCAGCACCCGGGGTCGCACTGCCCGTCCCCCGCCTCGCGCCGGCGCCCCGGGCTCGCGCCTGGGCGACGGATGCTGGCAGCATGCCCCCGTCGCACCTCCTGCCCCCGTCGCACCTGACAGCACCGTCGCACCTGACAGCACCGTCGCGCCCCGATCGACTCTTACGCCGGATCGTTCTCGTCATTCTGGCGGTGGTCCTCCTGTCGCCAGCCTGCCTACCCGCGACCCCCTCAGCGGCGTCCGAGGACCATGCGCTCGGCGTCGACGGTCAGCCGACGGCCTCGGCCGCGGCGAGCCTCGGGCCCGGTCCCGCCGCGCGCGACTGGATCTGGCCAACGTCGGGGTTTCGACTCGTGGCCCCGTATGTCGCCCCGGCGCACCGCTACGGGCCCGGGCACCGCGGCGTCGATCTCGCGCTGTTCGACACTCGGACTGTGCGTTCGCCAGCCCCGGGGGTCGTGCGATTCACCGGCACCGTGGTCGATCGCGACCTCATCACGATCGACCACGGTGACGGTTTCGTGACGACCCTCGAACCCGTGGCATCTCCGCTCCGGGTGGGCGACCGCGTCGATCGAGGTCAACACGTCGGCATCGTCACGGAGGGCGGTCATGCACCCCGTGACGCTGTCCACTTCGGTGTCCGCTGGCACGGTGAGTACATCAACCCGATGCTGCTGCTCGGTGGCGTGCCGCGCGCGATCCTGCTTCCGTGCTGCCGATGACGCTCTCACACCGCCGGAGGCGAACTCAGCGGAAGACGTTCCGGTCGCCGTTGTCCTGGACCTGGCCGTAGCCTCTCGCGCTCAGTGTGTTGTCGTTGCCGTTCACGGTGACCAGATCGATCGTGCCGTCTGCCTCGATGAGCGTGCGGTCTCCGGCGATGTCGAGCACCCCGATGGCGCCGCCGGAGACGGAGTTGTCGTTGCCTTCCAGCCGCAGACTGCCGATGTCGCCGATGACGACGTCATTCGAACTCCCCTGCAAGAGCACGGTGTCGGCGTCGCCGTCGATGCGAGCGACGATACGGTTGCCTGCGATCGTCACGTCTGCGCAGTCGCCCGTGAGCGAGAAGGTGACGTCGTTGCCCGCGAGAACGGCCTGCCCGCCGACGCAGAGGGCGTCTGGTGCGGGCTCGGGGTCCACGGTCACCGTCGGAACGGGCGTCGGGGTGATCGTCGCCCACGTCGGTGTCGGCAGCGCAGTCGCGGGCGCTCGAGTCGGCACGACGGTGACCCGCGGTCCGGGCAGCGCGATGCATCCGCCGAGCGCGAACGTCACGACCAGGGCGAGGGCTGCACCGAGGGTGCGGCGCGGAGCATGCATGCGATAACCCTACGCGCGATATCCGCCATCTCCGGAGGACTGCGGGGGCGCTCTACGCGCGAGGATGGGCGAGACGGTAACTTGCGGCGAGCCGTTCACTCGACACGTGGGTGTAGATCTGCGTCGTGCCGAGACTTGCATGACCCAGCAGCTCCTGCACCGAGCGCAAGTCGGCGCCGCCGTCGAGCAGGTGCGTCGCACCGGAGTGGCGCAGCGCATGCGGACCGACGGCGCCGCCCGTGAGAGCCGCTACCCGGCGGGATACGACATCGTAGACGGCGCGGGCGCCGATGCGACCGCCGCGAACCCCGAGGAAGAGGGCGCCAGGGGCGGATGCCGAGTCGACAAGGGCGGGACGTCCGCGCACGAGATAGGCATCCAGCGCGCGGGCTGCCGCTCCGCCGTAGGGCACGATCCGCTCCTTGGATCCCTTGCCCCAGACTCGAGCAGTGCGCCGAGCAGCGTCCAGATCAGTCAGATCGAGGGCGCACAGCTCCGAGACGCGCAGGGCCGCACCGTACAGCAGCTCGAGGATCGCGTGGTCGCGAAGGTCGACGGGATCTCCTCGCTCGGTGGCGGTCTCGCCGAGCGCGTCGAGCAGGTGCGAGAGCCCTTCCGCCGACGCGACTTTGGGAAGCGTTCGCCCTCTTTTGGGTGCGATCAGGCGCACCGCCGGGTTGGACGCGATCAGTCCCTCATCCAGCGCCCATGCGAAGAAGGTGCGCACCGCCGCGGCACGCCGGGCAAGCGTCGAGCGCGCGTCACCGCGTCGGCTCGCTCGCCAGATCCAGTCCCGCAGGGCGTCGAGATCCACGGATGCCACGGTGACAGGCCCGACAGCATCGGCGAGGTCGGCCAGATCCGAGCGATAGGCGCGGATCGTGGCAGGCGAAAGCCGACGCACATGGGCGAGGTGGCGCAGATACTGCTCGGCCGCCTCGCTGATCTCCATGGGGACAGGATGCCGCAGCTCATGCACGGCGGCGGCCGCCCGACGCGGCGTGGCGCAAGCCCGCACCCCGCTCACCCGTCAGGTGAGCCGCCATCCGCCGGCAATGGCAACCACGAGGCCCTCCACCTGCAGAAGTCCCAGGTGGGACTGCACGTCAGTGACGCTGAGCCCGCAGCGCTGCGCGATCTCCTCCGGCGTGCGGGCCGACCGCGAGCTCAGGGCATCGCGCACGCGGGTTCGGTCCGATGTGTGCGCAGAGGAGTCCGCGGATCCCCCCTCGTCGGGAAGCTCTCCCCATCCCAGCAGTTCTCGCACATCCGCCGCATTCGTCACGCACGTGGCCTCGAGTTCGCGCAACAGCCGGTGACAGCCCGCGGAGGCCGCACTGGTCACGGGGCCCGGAACCGCGCCGATCGGACGCCCGAGGGCGCTCGCGTGGTGGGCGGTGTTGAGGGAGCCGCTGCGCCACCCTGCTTCGACAACCACCGTGACCGCCGACAACGCCGCGATGAGTCGGTTCCGCTGCAGGAACCGCCACTTGGTCGGCGCGGAGCCGGGCGCAACCTCGCTCACAACCGCCCCCGTGTCGGCGATGCGTTCGATCAGCTCGGTATGAGCCTGCGGATAGGCACGTTCGAGACCGCCTGCCATGAGCGCGACCGTCGTTCCCCGTCCCGCGAGAGTCGCCCGGTGGGCAGCGGCGTCAATCCCGAACGCGGCTCCCGAGACAATGCTGATGCCGCACGCGGCGAGTTCTGCCGCCATCTCCCCTGCAACATGCTCGCCGTAGCTCGTCGCCGCGCGAGCACCGACGATCGCGACACCGTGCTGGGCGCTCTCGAGTACACGCGGATCCCCCCGGACCCACAGGACGAGCGGCCCGTGCTCGGCGAGGTCATCCACGGAATCCGGCCACGTCTCGTCGTGGGGTGTCAGCAGACGCAGCCGTGCCGCACGCGCCGTTCGCAGCGCCGCCGAGACTGCGCCGGACCGCAGTCTCGGCCGCCATCGCTCCACCGCCGCGCGCGCGTCGTCCGGGTCCAGGATGCCGTCGCCCAGGTCATCGCGCCGGACCCGCTCGAACGCCTCGGCGGGGCCCACGGCGCCGACCAGCTGGCCGGCCGCACGATCCCCGGGTTCGGTGAGGATGTTCCAGAGGACACGCGTGTAGCGGTCGAGGATCTCGTCATCGGGGAGTGCCCCGACAACGAGAGGTCCCAGCTCGTCACGGGCACGCGAGAGATCGATCACGAGACAGTTCCTCTCTTCAAGAACAGGGCCCGGCCGATGTGGTCGGGAGTCGGCATCGGCACGCCGTCGAGATCGGCGAGGGTCCACGCGATCCGAAGGACGCGGTCGTACCCGCGGAGGGTGAGTGTTCCGCGGGCAAGAGCACGATCCAGAGGGGCGCGCGCGGCGGGAGGCAGCGCGCCCGGTCCGGAGCGCAGCCACGTTCCCGGGACGTCGACGTTCCGACGCCACGGCGTGTCGGCCAGCCGTCGCATCGCCCGCTCGCGGGCTCCGCGCACGAGCGCCGCGCCTTCCTGCGAACTCATGCGGCCCCGCTCCTCGGGCACCCGCCCGACCCGCAGGAGGGTCAGCTCGATGTCGACGCGGTCCAGCAGCGGGCCCGACAGGCGGTTGCGGTACCGCCGGACCGCCTGCGGCGGGCACTCGCACACGGCATCCCGCAGCCCGCGGTTCCCGCACGGACACGGGTTCGTGGCCAGCACCAGCTGGAATCGCGCGGGGAAGGATGCCGTGTACCCGGCGCGGTGAACCGTGATGCTTCCTGACTCGAGCGGCTGGCGCAGCGCATCGAGCACGTTGGTGGCGAACTCGGCAGCCTCATCCAGAAAGAGCACGCCCTCGCTCGCGCGCACGATGGCGCCTGGGCGGGGCACCCTGCTTCCGCCGCCGACGAGCGCTGCCGCACTCGCGCTGTGGTGCGGCGCCTCGAACGGCGGAACACGCGAGAGGTCGGTGACGGCATGTCCGGAAAGCGAGCGAACGGATGCCGCCGCCAGCGCCGCCTCATCATCCAAGGGCGGCAGGATGCCGGGGAGCCGCCGCGCGAGCATCGTCTTGCCCGCTCCGGGCGGACCCGTCATGAGCAGATGGTGACCGCCCGCCGCCGCCACCAGGAGAGCCGCGACCGCGTCGTCTTGACCCACGACGTCGGCAAGATCGAGCGCCTCCGGCGCCAGAGCCTGATCAGCACGCGCGTGGACCGGTTCCGCATCCGGCAGCCGCGCATCGATGCCGTGCCGGGACAGCACATCCCCGAGGCTCGTCGCCCCGACCACGGCGATCCCCGGCACGAGGGCCGCCTCGTCCTCGTTTGCGCGCGGCACGACGACGGTGCGAAGCCCCGCTCGGGCGGCAGCGACGACGGCGGGAAGAATGCCGGGAACCGGCCGGAGTCGGCCGTCCAGCCCCAGTTCGCCGATGTGCGCCGTGCGCAGGAGGGCGTCTGCCGAGAGCGGCAACTGCGTTGCCAGCGCTGCCACGGCGATCGCCAGGTCGAACCCGGAGCCATGTTTGGGCAGGCTCGCCGGCGAGAGGTTGACGGTGAGGCGTCGACTCGGCAGCGGCACGTCGCTGTTGGCGCACGCGTTTCGCACTCGCTGTGATGCCTCGCCCAGCGCCTTGTCCGCGAGGCCGATGATTCGAAAGTCGGGGAGCTGATCGGAAAGGTCCGCCTCGACCTCCACCGCGACTCCCTCGATCCCGACCAGGGAGATCGCCCACGTACGGGCCAGGCTCATGCGAGGTCCCGCAGATGCTCGATCCGGAGCGGCGCCGCCGGATCGCCGGTGATCGCGAGTCCATCCACCCGAAGGGTCCGTCCGCCGACGAGCTCGCGGTGCGCGGCCCGCCACTCCCGGGCGAGCTGATGCAAGCGGTGGAGCTTCTGCGAGCCGATCGCCTCGAACGGATGCCCGAAGGCGGCAGTGCGGCGGGTCTTGACCTCGACGATGGCGATGGTCTCGGCATCCGCCACGACCAGATCGATCTCACCGCTGCGGCATCGCCAGTTACGGTCGAGGATCGCGAAGCCACGGCCGCGAAAGTACGCCTCCGCGGTGCGTTCACCCGCCCTGCCGAGGTCGTCCTTGCGTGCCATTCCCCCAGCGTGACGGCGCCGGCGCGCGCGGCGTCAGCGAACCGGCCATGAGGCCGACAAGCGCGCGACGATCCCTCTTGGGGAGGAACGGAGCTCAGCTGTCGAGGGTGAGCTCGTCGGGCAGCTGGAAGTCACCCCGCTGCAGTTCTTCGACGTTGACGTCCTTGAAGGTCAGGACGCGCACCGACTTCACGAAGCGGTCGGCGCGGTAGATGTCCCACACCCACACGTCGTTCATCGTGATCTCGAAATAGAAGTCGTGCTCCGTGTCACGGCGCACGACATTGACATCGTTGGCGAGGTAGAAGCGCCGCTCCGTCTCGATCACATACTGGAACTGGTGCACGACATCGCGATACTCGCGGTACAGCGCCAGCTCGAGCTCTCGGTCGTAGTCCTCGAAGACCTCGTCATCCATGGTGCTCTCATCCTAGTTCCCGGGGCACACGACCCAGCCACAGTCGACCGACGACCAAGCGCTCAAAAGAGCGTCGGAGCACCCGCGAAAGCCCACGACAGCCGGTGGTGGTCGCTCACGCCGTGCTCGAGAATGGCGGCCCGGTGTTCGGGACTTGCGTAGCCCTTGTTGCGCACCCACTGGTAGGCAGGCAGATCGTCGTGCAGACGCACCATGAGTTCGTCTCGGGCCACCTTGGCGATCACGGATGCGGCGGCTGCGCCTGCGCAGTCGCGGTCGGCCTTCACCACCGGCTGCACCCTGAGCCCGGGACCGGGGGCACGCGAGATGTAGTCGTGATTTCCATCGAGCACCACGACCGCCGCCGTCACGTCGACACCGTGGGCTGACAGCTCGGCCAGCGCGCGACGGGCGGCGAGCCCGAGCGCCGGCAGGATGCCGATCTCATCGATCTCCGCCGAGCTCGCCCACCCCACGGCGCTGCCGGCAACCCATCCGGCGGCGCGGCGCGCGAGGTCGGCGCGCCGCGCCTCGGGAACGAGCTTCGAATCGCGAAGTCCTTCGGGAACCCGCCGCCGCGACAGGGCCGCATCCACGACGGTGGCACCCACCGCGACCGGGCCTGCCAGCGCGCCGCGTCCGACCTCGTCGCACGAGATCACGAGGTCGTACTCGCGCAGCAGCTTCCGCTCCAGCGTGAGGCGCGGGACCGCTCGCGACCCGGTGCTCATCGCGCGTCGGCTCCCTCGCCGTCCGGAACACCCGCGAACACCTCGCTGTGCGGATCCAGGAAAGCCCAGCGGGAGATCGGCCAGGTGATGACGAAGGCGCGTCCGACGACGTTCTCGATCGGCACGAAACCGCCGCCGGGTTGCTCCTGATTGAACCGCGAATCCTTCGAATGGTCCCGGTTGTCCCCGAGGACCCACAGGCTCCCCTCCGGAACGACGACGTCGAACGGCACGAGGTTCGGTGAGCTCTGCCCCGGGTCGAGCTTCACGTATGCGGACTCGTCGATCGGCATGTCGTTGATCGTGATCTGCCCCAGCGCGTTGCAGCACACGACATGGTCGCCGGGCAGACCGATGACGCGCTTGATCAAGTGGTCCTCGGAGTCCGACACCGAGAGTCCCACGAGCGTGAGCAACCAGTCGACCCCCTCGACAAAGGGCGATTGCGGCGTCGAGGGATGCACGGGAAGCCACCCGCCCGGGTCCTGAAACACGACGATGTCGCCACGCTCGTACCCATTCCAGCGCGGCGTCAGCTCGTCCACGAGGATGCGGTCGTTGATCTGTAGCGTGTCCTCCATCGACCCCGACGGGATGTAGAACGAACGGACGAGGAACGTCTTCACGAGCGCGGAGACCACGACCGCGATCAGGATGATCACCAGAACGTCACGCAGGAATACCCACGCGCCCCGCCGACCTCCTCGTTGGCGCCGCTGCGACCGCGTCACGGGTTCAGCGGGTGCCTCGGCGTCGGAAGTCATGCAGCGATCCAATCCGTCCGACCAGATGCGGACGCTCAGACAAGGGTGTCACACGATGGGGCAGCACGAGTGTCGTGCAACGCCCGGAGAGACACGTGTGCCCCGGTACGAAGGGCACCGGGGCACACGGGGAAACGCGCGGAATCAGTTCTCGCGCTTCTCCTTGATCTTGGCCTTCTTACCGCGGAGCTCCCGCAGATAGTAGAGCTTCGCGCGACGCACGTCGCCGCGGGTGACCAACTCGATCTTGTCGATGATCGGGCTGTGCACGGGGAAGGTACGCTCGACGCCCACCTGGAAGCTGATCTTGCGGACGGTGAAGGTCTCGCGCACGCCGTCGCCGGAACGGCCGAGCACGACGCCCTGGAAGACCTGGACGCGCGAGCGGCTTCCTTCGACGATGTTCACGTGCACCTTGACGGT
The DNA here is from genome assembly GCF_057706855.1 of Microbacterium sp. bgisy207. Lineage (NCBI taxonomy): Bacteria > Bacillati > Actinomycetota > Actinomycetes > Micrococcales > Microbacteriaceae > Microbacterium > Microbacterium sp. bgisy207. Next base: position 49,436 of record NZ_JBYIPB010000009.1, on the reverse strand, counting down.
GTCACCGGGGCCGAACTCCGGGATGTCGGTACGCAGGGAGGCGGCGTCGACGATGTCGAGGGTCTGCATGATCGCTACTCTCTGCGGCCGCCGCAGGTCGGCCGCGGGTGATAAGGAAAGGATGAGGCGTGCCGCACCGCAGTCGAAACCAGTCGGTGGATTCCCCTGAGGCAGAATCCGTCAAGGCACAAACATCCATTCTGCCATGACGGATGAGCGGAACAAAACCGTCAGGAGCGCGGCTGCTGCTCCGTGATCACGATGACCTCGGGATCTTCTCGCCGCGGGGGCGTCGTGCCTGACGGTGGAATGTAGGGGATGCCCGACGCGCTGCGAAGCGTGACCAGGCCCGGCCGCGCCTCCCGCCACAGTTGCCACAGCATGAGCCAGAACAGCGAAATGCCCACCGCAACCGTCAGCAGGAACACCGGAAGCCACCACGCCGCCACGAAGAACCCCAGCGCGAACGTCAGCGCGTGCCACACGGCGAACCCCGCGACGTCCCACCACGACACCGCTCGGGCGGCGCGGGCGGTCGGCCGGGCGCGAACGAGGAGCGTCAGCACCAGCTGACCGATCAGCACCGACGGAATCGCGACCAGGAGAACCCAGAGCAGCGCCCATGCGCCCGCGTCGAAAGCGATCCATCCGACGAACAGCCACAGCGGCAGCACAAAGGCGGCCGGAATCATCCAGCCGTAAAATGCGCGTCGGAGCCACATGCTTCGATGCTACGCCGGGGCCGGGACGCCGGCGCCCGTGGCACGCGATGCGGGGCATCCTCACAGCCGGTCGAGGGTGCATCAGACAGAATGGACCGGTCGAGAGGAACCGGATGATCGAGTTACGCACCCCCGCCGAGATAGAGGCCATGAAGCCGGCGGGGCGTTTCGTCGCCGAGGTCCTCGCGACCCTTCGCGAGGAGACGCGGGTCGGCACGAACCTCCTCGAGATCGACCGGCGAGCCCACGAGATGATCCGTGCCGCAGGGGCGGAGTCGTGCTACATCGACTACCACCCGTCGTTCGGAGCCAGCCCGTTCGGAAAGGTCATCTGCACCTCGATCAATGACGCCGTGCTTCACGGCCTCCCCCACGACTACGCGCTGCGCGACGGCGACCTGGTCACCCTCGACTTCGCCGTGGCCGTGGACGGCTGGGTCGCCGACTCGGCTGTCTCGTTCGTCGTCGGCACGCCGCGGGATGAGGATCTTGCGCTCATCGACACGACCGAGCGAGCCCTGGATGCCGCGATCGCCGCCGCCGTCGTCGGCAACCGCATCGGCGACATCTCCGCGGCGATCGCGGCCGTCGCACACGGCGAGGGGCTCTCGATCAACACGGATTTCGGCGGCCACGGCGTCGGTCGCGAGATGCACGGGGATCCGCACGTCGCCAACAACGGGAAGCCCGGCCGCGGCTATCCGCTCCGCGCCGGCCTGGTCCTTGCGCTCGAACCCTGGTTCCTGCAGTCGACCGATCAGCTGCGCACGGATGCCGACGGGTGGACCCTGCGCAGCGCAGACGGCTCGCGGGGAGCGCACTCGGAGCATACGATCGCGATCACGCAGGACGGTCCGCTCATCCTCACTGACCGGAGCTTCCTCGGCGTCGACTGAGCTCGACCTCGAGGTTCAGGAGCCGTCGGAGGCGCCGACGGTGTGCACGCGCACGTTGTTGGTCGACCCGGCGATCCCGGGGGGTGCCCCCGCCGTCATGATCACGACATCACCGGGCTGAACACGCCCCGCGTCGATGAGCACGCGGTCAAGCAGTGCGATGAGCCCGTCGGTCGAGGCCGCGCGGGCGACGAGGAACGGCTCGACCCCCCACGTCAGCGCGAGCCGTGACCGGGTACTCGGAAGATCGGTGAACGCGAGGATCGGAACGCGGTGACGCAGACGCGCCATCCGGCGCGCCGAGTCGCCGGACTGGCTGAAGACGCACACGTACTTCGCGTCGACGAAGTCCGCGATCGTTGCCGCCGCAAGGGTCAGCGCACCACCCTGGGTCCGTGGTGTGGTGCCGAGCCGCGGAACCCGTTCGAGCCCGGTGTCCTCTGTCGATGCGACGATCCGCGCCATGGTTTCCACGACCGTGACCGGGTGGGCGCCGACGCTCGTCTCACCCGAGAGCATGACGGCGTCCGCGCCGTCGAGCACGGCGTTGGCGACATCCGAGGTCTCGGCCCGCGTCGGCACCGGGTTCTCGATCATCGACTCGAGCATCTGCGTGGCCACGATGACGGGCTTTGCCCATCGGCGAGCCAGTTCGATCGCGCGCTTCTGAACGATCGGCACCGTCTCCAGCGGCAACTCCACCCCGAGATCGCCCCGGGCGATCATGACCCCGTCGAACGCGTCGATGATCTCCTGCAGGTGGTCGACAGCCTCCGGCTTCTCGATCTTCGCGATGAGGGGAATCCGCCGGTTCTCCTCGGCCATGATGACTCGGGCTCGCTGCGCATCCTTCGGAGATCGCACGAACGAGAGCGCGATCATGTCCACGCCCAGCGCAAGTGCCCAGCGCAGATCGGCCTCGTCTTTCGCGCTCAGCGCCGGTGCGCTGACGGCGACGCCGGGGAGATTGATTCCCTTGTTGTTGGAGACCGCTCCCCCGACGACGACCTCGGTCCGCACCCGGATGCCGTCGGTCTGCAGCACCTTCAGCCGAACCTTACCGTCGTCGATCAGAAGCGTGTCGCCGGCGACGACATCGGCAGCCAGCTGCGGGAACGTGGTGCCGCAGATCTCGCGGGTGCCCTCGACATCCTCCGTCGTGATCGTGAACACATCGCCGGGCGCGAGGTGGTGAGGACCGTCGACGAACCGTCCGAGACGGATCTTCGGCCCCTGCAGGTCCACGAGAATGCCCACAGGCCTGCCGGTCGAGTCGGCGGCGCGACGCACATGAGCGTACGACTGCTCGTGGACGACCCGCTCGCCATGGCTCATGTTCAGCCGAGCGACATCCATACCCGCCCGGACGAGAGCCTCAACCTGGTCATAGGTCGCCGTCGCGGGACCGAGCGTGGCAACGATCTTTGCGCGGCGCATGGCAACGCTCCCTCCGGCGGGTGACGGGATACCAGTCTCGCGTGCCGGGCGGGCCGGTGGGTTTCCCGAATGTGACGAATCGGTGTCGGGACGCACGCGGCGAGCGGACGGCCGGCTCCGGGCCCTACTCCGGAAGCAGATCCGGGCGGCGCGTGCGCGTGCGTTCGAGCTGCTGGTCCGCGCGCCAGCGCGCGATGGCCGCGTGGTTGCCGCTGAGGAGGACCTCGGGGACCGCGCGACCACGCCATACGGCCGGCTTCGTATAGGACGGGTACTCCAGCAAGCCGTCCTCGTGGGATTCCTCGACGATGCTCGCCGGGTTCCCGACCATTCCCGGCATGAGACGCCCGATCGCCTCGATCATCGCCATCGCAGCCACCTCGCCGCCGTTGAGAACGTAGTCGCCGAGGCTGAGAAGCCGTACCGAGCCCCGCGCCGAGGCGTCCTCGAAGACACGCTCGTCGATGCCCTCATAGCGCCCGCAGCCGAAAACGAGGTGCTCTTCGAGGGCAAGCTCGCGGGCGGTCGCCTGCCGAAAGAGCTCCCCCGCCGGCGACGGGAAGATGATCGTGGGACGACGTTGCGCATCCGTGGGTGCGAGTGCGTCGAGAGCCTCACCCCAGGGCTCCGGCTTCATCACCATTCCCGCGCCCCCGCCGTACGGCGTGTCATCGACCGTTCGGTGACGGTCGTGGGTCCAGCTGCGGAGGTCATGCACCCTGACATCGAGCAGGCCGCGCTCTCGCGCTTTGCCGATCAGTGAGACCTCCAGGACGTCGAAGAACGCCGGAAAGATGGTGACGACGTCGATCCGCACGTCAGCTCCCGTCGGTTGCGGTCGCTGCATCCTCGGGTGAGCCGCCGGTGTCCGCGGAGGGGTCGGGGTCGTCATCCGGCAGGTCCTCGAACAGCCCCGCGGGAGGAGTGACAACGACGTGGCCGGCCACGGGATCGACCACCGGCACGATCGCCTTGACGAAGGGGACGAGCACTTCGCGGTCGTCGCGTGTCCGTACGATCAGGAGGTCCTGCGCGGGCAGGTGTTCAACCCGCACGACGCGCCCGATCGACTCCTCGCCGCGCCGCACGTCCAGTCCGACGAGCTGGTGATCGAACCAGGCGTCCTCTTCGTCGGATGCCGCATCCGCTGCCTCATCGACCCAGAGGATCGCGCGCACGAGGCTCTCTGCGGCAGTGCGGTCATCGACGCCCTCGAAGAAGGCGACCGGGTGGGAGTTCATCCAGCGGAACTCACGAACCGTCAGCGGTTTGCCGTGCCACGGAGAGGTGTCAGGGACCTGCAGCGTGAAGGTTGCCCCCGGGAAGAACCTGCCGTCGGGGTTGTCGGTGTAGAGCTCGAGCTTGAGAGCCCCCTTGAGCCCGTGTGCCTTGACCAGCCGTCCGACCCGGAGCTGGGTTCCTGCCGAAGGGGGCGGCGCGGGGCGCCCGTCCGAATCGACCACGTCAGTCGTCCGCGACATCAACCCGCACGCGGCGCCCGTCGGCCAGCGCCGAGATCAGGGTGCGGATGGCTTTGGCCGTGCGGCCGCCGCGCCCGATGACACGTCCCCGGTCGTCGGGGTGCACGTGCACCTCGAGTACCTCACCCCGTGAGGACTCCGACGAGAGGATGCGCACGTCGTCCGGGTTGTCGACGATCCCCTTGACGACGTGTTCGAGCGCAGCGGCGAGCACGGACTCAGGCTTCTGCGGTCTCGGCCGACTCGGCGGCCTCGGGCTCAGCAGCAGCGTCCGCGTCGACGGCCGGCGCCTCCTCGGTCTTCTTCTCAGCCTTGGGCTTGACGACCGACTTCTTGGCGGTCTCGACCTCGAACGCGGGCTTGGGCTCGGCGGTCTTGAGCGTCGACACGGCGTTCTTGTCGCCCTTGAAGGTGCCCCAGTCGCCGGTGATCTTGAGGATGGCGCGCACCTGCTCGGTGGGCTGGGCGCCCACGCTGAGCCAGTACTGCGCACGGGCCGAGTCGACCTCGATGAACGAGGGCTCCTCGGTCGGGTGGTACTTGCCGATCTCTTCGATCACACGACCATCACGCTTGGTGCGCGAGTCTGCGACGACGATGCGGTAGTAGGGCGCGCGGATCTTTCCGAGACGCTTGAGACGGATCTTGACAGCCACGATTCTCCTGTGTGGTGGAACTCGAACGAACTGATCGCCTGGAGCGTGGGGTGCACACCCGGCGGAAGCTCAGGGGGTTGGCGCGCTGGATAGAGGGTCGAGCGCGGTCCGACCCTCTATTCTGCCAGATCCCACCGGATGCCGAGAACCGCGCAGTCAGGACGTCAGGAGCCACCCCCCGGCGCCCGATAGCGTGTGAGCCGTGAGGCGACGGAAGACGGCCTGCCACGGAGGCGCACCATGACGAAATGGCTGTACCTGATCGGCGCGATCGTGCTGGAGGTCGGCGGAACGCTCTCGCTGCGCCTCTCGGTGGATTCGGCGGGGTGGTTCCTCGGGGTGGGCGTGGGCTATGTCGGGGCCTTCGCGTGCCTCACCCTGCTGCTGCGCGCAGGTGCCCCGATCGGTCTCACCTACGGTGTCTGGGCGGCATCCGGGGTGGCGCTCACAGCGGTGCTCGCAGCAGTGCTGTTCGGAGACCCGCTGACGTGGCTCATGAGCCTCGGGATACTGATCGTCATCGGAGGCGTTCTCCTGGTCGAGATCGGAGCCAGCGCGAGCCGTCGGGCAGCACCGCACGCCGCCGACAACACGGAGGCCGAACGATGATGTGGCTGTACCTGGTGGGCGCGATCGTCTTCGAGGTCACCGGGACCATGTCGCTGCGCGCGTCGGAGGGCTTCCGGCGCCGCGTGTGGATCGCGCCGGTGCTCGTTTCGTATGTGCTGGCCTTCACGCTTCTGTTCCTGTGCCTTGCAGAGGGGATGCCCGTGGGGGTCGCGTACGGAATCTGGTCGGCGACCGGGGTCGCGCTCACGGCAGTGCTCGCGAAGATCCTCTTCGATGAGCCGTTCACCTGGCTCATGGGTCTGGGAGTGGTCGCTATTGCGGGCGGGGTGCTGCTGATCGAACTCGGTGCGCACTGACCCGCGGCGTGGTGTGTCGCAATCGGCGGCAGACTCCGTGGAGCGTGCGAAACTGACGCCATGACGCTCGGATTCGCGACATCCGCTCGTTCGACCGTGGGGCTCGAGTGGGAGCTGATGCTCGCCGACCGCACGACGGGGGACCTCGCGGGCAAGGCGCCCGAGATCCTCGACGAGATCACACCATCGATTGAGCTCGAACGCTTCTCGCTCACGAGCGAGCTGCTCACGAACACTGTGGAGGTCACCAGCGGCATCGGTGCGACCGTGGCTGCCGCCGCGGAGGACATGGTGGACGGAATCCGCGCCCTGCGTTCCGCGACCGAGCCCCGCGAACTGGATCTGATGTGCGCCGGCTCGCATCCGTTCGCCCAGTGGTACGACCAGCAGGTGACCGACAAGACGCGCTATCAGGCCCTCATCGAGCGGACACAGTGGTGGGGTCGGAACATGATGATCTGGGGCATCCACATCCACGTGGGCGTCGAGGATGTGAACAAAGTCATGCCGCTCATCCGTGCGCTGTCGGCCTACCTCCCCCACCTGCAAGCACTGTCGGCGTCGAGCCCGTTCTGGGCCGGTGACCGCACCGGCTATGCATCCAACCGCGCGCTCGTGTTCCAGCAGCTGCCCACGGCGGGCCTGCCGTGGCTCCTCGAGGACTGGGAAGCGTTCGAGGCGTACCTGGATGACATGGTGCGCACCGGCGTCATGGTCGATGCCAGCGAAGTGCGCTGGGACATCCGCCCGGCTCCGCGATGGGGCACGATCGAGGTGCGTGCATGTGATGGGATGTCGACGCTCCCCGAGCTTGCAGCTGTCGCCGCCCTCGTGCAGGTGCTCGTCGAGCACTTCTCGCGCCGGCTTGATGACGGTGAACAGCTCACCGGCATCCAGCCGTGGTTCCTCCGCGAGAACAAGTGGCGTGCCGCACGCTACGGCCTGGACGCGGAGATCGTCGTCGACCGCGCGGGCACGCTCACGCCCGTGCGAGAGCACCTTCGCCAGGTGCTCGACGACCTCGCCGAGATCGCCGTCGAACTCAAGTGCGCGAAAGAGTTCGCCGGGGTGGAGACGATTCTCGCCACTGGCGCGAGCTATGAACGACAATTGCGGGTCGCGGACGAGAACGGGGGCGATCTGCGGGCGGTGGTGCGTCATCTGGTGACGGAGTTCCGGGACGGACCGACCCTGCGCGATCACCTCAACGCGCTTCGCTGAAGCCCATCGCGGGATGGCACCGCCGAGGACGCGAGCGGCTCGCCCTGGCAGACTGTCGCTGTGCGGCACCGTTCCGACTGGCTGGTCATCGCGCAGTTCGTGCTGCTTGCTCTGCTGCTCCTACCGGGGACGCCGACATGGGGTGCGGCGTGGCTCACCGTGCTGGCTGCCGCCGCCGGCATCCTCGGCCTCGGGCTGGCGATCACGGGCGTGGCGACACTCGGCCGTGACATCGTCCCGTGGGTCGCGCCCAAGCCCGGTGCCCCGCTGCGCACCCGGGGAGTCTTCCGTCTGACGCGCAACCCGGTCTATCTCGGCATCCTGATCGGATCCGCGGGCTGGGTGGCGTGGCGGGGGCGTGGCGAGCTGCTCGTCGTGTGGGTGCTGCTGGCGGCGGTGCTCATCGCGAAGGCGCACGTCGAGCAGCGGTACCTGCTCGACGCGTTCGGAGATGAGTACCGTGCCTACGCGGCGCGAACCTCGCTCATCCTCTGGCGCCGAGGAATCCGCTGAAGCCGGTCACCGCGACATCCACCAGCGCTCCGGCGGTCGCGCGCGGATCATCCGGGGGCAACCGCGCGATCACCCGTCCGGGAGGAACCGGCGGGTGCGACGGTCCCGGGCGTCGCCGTTCCGTCTTCGTGCAATTCGAAGGCCGACGTGCCGTGCTCGGTCTTCTGCCAGTAGTGCGGCTTGGTGATCAGCTGCCAGAGCGCCTTGTAGGAGGCGACCGAGTGCAGCAGCCAGTATGCCGGGTTGAGGATCGCCCACCCCACCAGGGAGAAGGCTCCCCGTTTGAACGGACCCATCATGTTGAGGTAGATCATCAGAGCGTTTCCGATGAGGAAGTTCAGCAGGCTCAGCCAGAGCACGATCGGGGGAAAGACCGGCGCGATGCTCCACCCGGCCAAGACAAGGGAGGCGACGAGCAGAATCGAGAAGGGAATGACGCCGAGAAATGTGAGCGGCGTCCCAGCGATGAGCAGTGCGAACGATCCGAAGCGGCGCAGTCCGATCTGACGGATCAGCGTACCCGGGCGACGGGCGTGCACGAGCGCTGTCTGCATGTACCCCTTGATCCATCGACTGCGCTGACCGATGAAGATCCCGATCGCGCTCGTCGCCTCCTCCATCGTGGTGGAGTCCACGACCCCGACTCGATACCCGAGCGCGCTCGCGCGGATGCCGAGGTCCGCGTCTTCGGTCACGTTGTACGGGTCCCATCCACCGAGCTCGCGCAACGCTCGGGTGCGGAAGTGGTTTGACGTGCCGCCCAGCGGAATCGGGAGGTCGCGAACGTCGAGTCCGGCGAGCATGTAGTCGAACCAGTAGCTGTACTCGAGTGTGAACAGCCGGGTCAGGACGTTCTCGCGAGCATTGAAGTAGTTCAGCGCTGCCTGCATCACGACCGTCTCGGGTGAGGCATGGGAGAAGGCGACGATGGTCTTCTTCAGCTGGTCGGGCTCGGGGGCGTCCTCCGCGTCATAGATGACGAGGAACTCGCCACGCGCGACCTCGAGACCGACATTGCAGGCGCGCGGCTTCGTCTGCGGCGATCCCTTGGGTACCGTCACGACAACGAAGTTCTCCGGCGGGTGCGAGGCCTCGATCGCCTCTCGCGTCTCGACGTCTTCCTCTTCGACGAGGACGATGATCTCGAGCTTGTGCGCTGGATAGTCCAAGCGCCCCAGGTTCGCCACAAGCCGCCCGACCACACCCGCCTCCCGGAAGACCGGCACCAGCACGCTGTAGATCGGTAGGTCCTCATCCCTGACCGTGCGGATCTCGTCGTCACTGACGCGTCGTACCAGATCGAACCGCGACCCGCGCAGCGCGACGGAGAACTTGAAGAGGGTACTGGCGAGGAAGATGACGCTGGCGACGGCGACGATCGAGACCACGGTCCCGATGGGCCACAGCACGACGAGCCCGACGAGCACGATCAGTCCGAGGAAGGCCCAGGCCTTTTGCCCGCGCGAGAGAACCTCGCGAGCAGACAGCCCCGGATCCTGCTGGTACAGACCATCTGCCGCCGACTCCACGAGCTCCTCCGAGAAGGACTCGACGATTGTCTCGACGATGTCGCGCTGCGACATCGATTCGATCCGGATCGGTGCATCGACCACTGCGCTGATGCGTGCGTCCCGCCGCGGTGACGACCGTCCGGAAGACCCGATGACGACGACCCCGTCCTCCCAGCGCAGCGGCACCCACCCCTCGCGGGCGTAGCGCAGGCGGAGGTCCGCGCGGGGAACCGAGGGGTCTGCCGGACTCATGCCAACACCCCCGCGAGCGCGTGAAGCCATCCGTTCACCGCCGAGCGATCCAGTGCGTCGAGAACGCCGACGATCCATAGCAACACGGCTGCGGCACAGACCAGGACCGACGGTACGGGGCCCCGGATGGCGGGCACCGCAGCCACCGCGAAGAGAAGCATCGCGATGAAGGTCGTTCCGGCGGTGCCAGGCGGGGTGAGTTCCAGCGTGTACGCAAGGATGATGCTCAGCGTGAGCGCGACGGGCAGCACGGCCATGGCCCGCGAGCCCAGCGCCAGCGTCGCAACGGAGACGATGACCATCGGCGCGAGGAACAGCAGGCCGGGAATCGTCGCGACGTTCTGAAGCACGCTTCCGAACCGCTCGCCGTTCCACGCAAAGTCACCACCGATCATCGCCCAGGGGTCGCCGACGAAGGCTGCGCCGAGCAACGCGAGCGATGCATAGACAGCGACGGTGGGGAACACGGCAACCACGGCGTTGGCCAGTCGTGCTCCCTGTCGCGACTGACGGAACAGAACGGCAGCAAGCGCCGCCACCACGGATGCGAAGATCAGCGTCGAGTCTGACAACGATGCGCACGCCAGCAGGATGCCGGCACGAAAGCCCGCTTGAGTGTTGGCCCACCCCACGAACCGTACGAGCGCGATCATTCCGAACCCGAAGAACATCAGTCCCACGATCGCTTCGAAGTTCGTCGTCGCGGTGAAGGCGAATAGCGGTGAGGTGGCCAGGACACCGACGAACAGGCTGCGCACCGGCAGTGTGAGTCCCCGGCGGTACAGCGCCTGGGCAACCGTCTGGACGATGTAGCCGGCAACGAACGACCCGGCGATCGCCAGTCCGAACGCGCCGCCCGGAATCACGAAGGCAAGGAAGTTCGTGATCGGCGGGTCAAGGAGTACGAGTGCCTGGATCGGGTCCGAGCCCGGGGCGAATCCCGATACGCGTTCAGAGAGGGCCTGGTTGGCTGTCCCTGCCCAGTCACCCGCGACGGCGACCTGGTATCCGAGTGCGAACACGGCATAGACGGCACCGAGGGCCACACGCAGAAGCGCACGACGCGCGGTGCTCCTCGGATAGCGCGGCACGCGTCCCGTGTCGCTTTCGAGGACGAGCGGCTCATCACGGGCGAACACGTTCGCCGCAGACAGCCCTGTCGTCACGCGTCCCGCCGCTCTGTGTGTCGCGTCATCCGGCGACGGTATGCCGCCTACACATCACGGTAGTAGCCGCGCCGGTCGAACCGACGCAGCGACCGTCAGTTCTTGCCGAGGAGCTTGTGCAATTCTGCGAGATCAGCCTCGGTCGGGGCCTGCTGGCCGCTGCCGAGACCGAAGCCCGACCCGGTCGGTGCCGGATTCTGTGCCGCGATCCCGGCATTCTCGGCGGCGCGCTTGGCGGGATTGCCCGACCGGGAGCCCTGGCGGGCCTTCTGGCTCTTCGACTGCTTGCCGCGCTTGGCGGATGCGCCAGGCCGCCCGCCGCCCGGGACAGGTCCCATCCCCGGGATGTTCGGCACACCGCCGCGAGCGACGGTCTTCATCATCTTGGCCGCCTGGTCGAAGCGCTGCACGAGCTGGTTGACATCGGTGACCGTCATGCCCGAGCCCCGGGCGATCCGCAGGCGGCGTGACCCGTTGAGGATCTTCGGGTTGCGCCGCTCCCCCGGTGTCATCGAACGGATGATGGCCTCGGTGCGATCGATCTCGCGCTCGTCGAAGTCCTCGAGCTGCTGCTTCATCTGACCCATGCCCGGGAGCATCCCGAGCATCTTCTTCATCGAGCCCATCTTCTTGAGCTGCTGCATCTGCTCGAGGAAGTCCTCGAGCGTGAACTGCTCGGTCGCGAGCTTCTCGGCCATCTTGGCCGCTTCTGCCTCATCAAAGGCCTGCTGGGCCTGCTCGATGAGGGTCAGGATGTCGCCGAGGTCGAGGATGCGGCTGGCCATCCGGTCGGGGTGGAACGGCTCGACGTCCTCGAGCCCCTCCCCCGTCGAGGCGAAGATGATGGGACGGCCGGTGACGGAGGCGACCGAGAGGGCAGCACCGCCTCGGGCGTCGCCGTCGAGCTTGGACAGCACGACGCCGGTGAAGTCGACGCCCTCCTGGAACGCCTTCGCGGTGTTGACGGCGTCCTGACCGATCATCGCGTCGATGACGAACAGCACCTCGTCGGGGTCTGTCGCGCGGCGGATGTCGGCGGCCTGCCTCATGAGTTCGGCATCCACACCCAGGCGGCCGGCGGTGTCGATGATGACGATGTCGTGCTGCTTCTGCTTTGCGAACTCGACGCCGTCCTTGGCCACCTTCACGGGGTTGCCGACGCCGTTGCCCGGCTCGGGCGCATAGATGGCTGCGCCGGCGCGCTCGGCGACGACCTGGAGCTGATTCACGGCGTTCGGGCGCTGCAGGTCGCACGCGACCAGAAGCGGGGTGTGGCCGTCCTTCTCGAGCATCTTCGCGAGCTTGCCCGCGAAAGTCGTCTTGCCCGAGCCCTGGAGCCCCGCGAGCATGATGACCGTCGGCGGGTTCTTGGCGAACTGCAGGCGACGCTGCTGACCGCCGAGGATCGCGACGAGCTCCTCGTTGACGATCTGCACGACCTGCTGCGCCGGGTTGAGCGCGCGGTTGACCTCGTCGCCGAGCGCGCGCTCGCGCACCTTCGCGGTGAAGTCCTTGACCACGGGGAGCGCGACGTCGGCATCCAGCAGCGCGCGCCGGATCTCGCGGACCGTGCCGTCGACGTCCGCGGGCGTGAGCTTGCCCTTCGTGCGGAGATTCCGGAAGGTTTCGGTGAGGCGGTCCGAGAGCGTGCCGAAGGTTGCCATGATCGTCCGATTCTACGTGGGATGCCGGCCGTCGCGACCCACGGCCACCCCCATCACCCGACGACCGCGAGCGCCTCAGCCAGAAGACCGTCAAGCCGCTCTCGACCCGCGCCCGCGAGCGCCCACGCGCGCAGCGCCGCGATCACCGCGCCGGCATAGCCTGCAGCATGGACCTCAGCGGGCAGCGATGGTTCCCCGGACCGTTGCAGGTACGCACTGATCGACCTGGCGATGCGCCACTGCCGTATCGCCATCTCTTGGGCTAGTTCGGGAACGACACCCATCGCGTCGGAGTGGACCAGCGCCAGTGCCAGCGCGTCGGGCGCGAACTGAGACAGCGCCTCGCGGACGGCATCCGACACGACAGACGACGCATCCTGCGATGGGCAGGCGGCTGCCAGAAACCCGTCGAGGAACGCGATCCTGGCGTCGAGCCCCGACCAGAAGACGTCGGATTTCGACTCGAAGTAGTTGAAGAAACTCGACCGGCTCACGCCCGCGCGCCGAGCGATCTGCGCAACCGTGGTCCGCTCGTAGCCCTGCTCGAGGAACAGCTCGCACGCCGCTTCAGCGATGAACTCGCGCGATACCGCGTGCGGCCTGCCTCCGGACATGCACGCAGAGTACACGGTCGACCCGACGCACAGACGGCGTATTGTTGGACGCAGTCCATAAACCGCCGAGGAGGCGCACACGTGCTCGACATCCTGGAGGCGGGGCTCTCGCCCGCGACAGTCCCCTACCTCGACGGGTGGGCGCTGCAACGACGGATCCACGACGAGGTCGCGCGCGGGGAACGGCCCGACACGCTGATCCTGCTCGAACACGACCCGGTCTACACGGCGGGAAAGCGCACCGAGGCGCACGAACGTCCCACCGACGGGACCCCCGTCATCGATGTCGACCGCGGCGGGAAGATCACCTGGCATGGACCCGGACAGCTCGTCGGCTACCCGATCGTGCGCCTGCACGAGCCCGTGGACGTGGTAGCCCATGTGCGGCGCATCGAGCGCCTGCTCATCGCGGCCCTGGCGTCGTGCGGAGTCGACGGTTACCAGGTCGAGGGCCGCAGTGGGGTGTGGGTGCGCCGCCCTCTGTCGGAGGACAAGGTCGCCGCGATCGGCGTCAGAGTCCAGAGGGGTGTCACGATGCACGGATTCGCGGTGAACTGCAACAACACCCTGTCGGGGTTCCGCGGCATCATTCCGTGCGGCATCACGGATGCCGGCGTCACGACGATCAGTGAGGTCGTCGGAGCCGACATCGCGCCCTGCGACATCCTGCCCGAGGTGATCGCGCAGTTCGAGAACGAGTACGCCGACGAGTACACGGAGGTCACGGCATGAGCACGTGCGGCACAGGACCGGCGACGGGAGCGCAGGCGGCACCCGAGGGTCGCAGGATGCTGCGACTGGAGGTCCGCAACGCCCAGACACCGATCGAGCGCAAGCCGGAGTGGATCCGCACCAAGGCCAAGATGGGCCCCGAGTACACGCAGCTGCACAGCCTCGTGAAGGACGAGGGCCTGCACACCGTGTGCCAGGAGGCCGGCTGCCCCAACATCTACGAGTGCTGGGAAGACCGCGAGGCGACCTTCCTCATCGGCGGATCGCAGTGCACGCGGCGCTGCGACTTCTGCCAGATCGACACCGGCAAGCCCGCCGCGTACGACACCGACGAGCCCCGGCGGGTCGCCGAGAGCGTGCAGCGGATGCAGCTGCGGTACGCGACCGTCACATGCGTCGCGCGTGATGACCTCGGCGACGGCGGTGCGTGGCTCAACGCCGAGACGGTGCGGCAGATCCATACCGTCAACCCCGGGACCGGCGTCGAGCTGCTGGCCACGGACTTCAACGGGGATCCGCGGCTGCTGAACGAGGTCTTCGACGCGCGCCCCGAGGTGTTCGCCCACAACGTCGAGACGGTGCCCCGCATCTTCAAGCGCATCCGTCCCGCCTTCCGCTACGAGCGCTCCTTGGACGTGCTCACGCAGGCGCGCGCCGCCGGTCTCATCACGAAGTCCAATCTCATCCTCGGCATGGGCGAGGAGCCCGACGAGGTCGTGCAGGCGCTGCAGGACCTGCACGACGCCGGAACCGACATCGTCACGATCACGCAGTACCTGCGTCCGTCGCCCCGGCACCTCCCGGTGGCCCGGTGGGTCAAGCCCGACGAGTTCGTCGCCTTCAAGGAGGAGGCCGAGCGAATCGGGTTCCTCGGTGTGCTGGCGGGGCCGCTGGTGCGCTCCTCGTACCGAGCCGGGCGACTCTGGGCGCAGTCGATGCTGTCGAAGGGCAGGCACATCCCCGACAACCTCGCCCATCTCGCGGACGACATCGCCCGAGAGGGTCTCAGCTTCGCGCAAGCGGTGTGAGAGCGGCCCGGATCAATCGGCGCTGGTGACCGAGAGCACCGCTCCGTCGGAGGCGATGTTCACGAGGAGCACATCGTCGGTGGCATCCGGGTCGAGCGCATACTCGAGCACCGCAAACGGATCAGCGCCCCCGTGCTCGTCCGCGAGGATCGTCATGCTCATGAGCTGAAGCGCACGGATCACGTCGATGTGGGTGTCTCCCGAGACATCAACGAGGAAGTCCTCGAGTTCCTCCCCGAGTTCTTCCTGCTGCTGCAGGATGTACTCCGTCACCTCGCTCGTGCGATCGCTCAGCTGCGACACCATCGCTTCCCGGGCGGTGCGATCCACATCCTCGAGCGATGAGATCAGTGAAGCGGCGACATCCAGGGCTGCCGGCGAGACGTCGTCCTGATCGGGCGCGGTCAGATCAACGGTGACCGACTGGTCTCCGAACTCGACGTTTTCGGACCAGAAGATCGAACCGTCCGGGCCGGATTCCAGCAGGCCGAAGAAGTCGTGCTCGATCGCCATGACCCCATGAAACCAGCCCCGGGGGCCGACCGATAGTCCTCGTCCTCGGCGCGGCGTCAATCCACCAACGCAGCAGCGAAGACGTGGGGCGTGAAGCCGGTCAAGTCGCCGATCCCCTCGCCCTGTCCGAGGAGCTTGACCGGGATGCCGGTACGTTCCTGGACGGCGAGCACGAAACCGCCCTTTGCGGACCCGTCGAGCTTGGTCAGCACGAGTCCGGTGACACCGGCGTGCTGCAGAAACGCCTCCGCCTGCATGACGCCGTTCTGGCCCGTGGTGGCATCCAACACGAGCAGCACCTCGCTGATCGGCGCCTGCTTCTCGATCACGCGACGGATCTTGCCGAGTTCGTCCATCAGGCCGCCTTTGGTGTGCAGGCGCCCCGCCGTGTCCACCAGAACGATCTCCGTGCCGGTGCGCTTGGCATACTCGATCGTCTGGTACGCGACGGATGCAGGGTCCTGGCCCTCATGCTGCGGGCGGACGATGTGCGCCCCGCCGCGTTCTGCCCAGGTCGCGAGCTGATCGACGGCCGCCGCCCGGAAGGTGTCGGCGGCCCCGACGACGACGCTGCGCTGATAGCGACGGAGGAAGTTCGCGAACTTGCCGATCGTCGTGGTCTTGCCGACGCCGTTCACGCCCACCACAAGGACGACGGCGGGGCGCTCCGTGAGCTTGAGCGTCGTGTCGAACTTCGCGAAGTGCTCCTCGAGCGTCTCTTTCAGCATCCGCTGCAGATCCCGGGGATCGGTGGTGCGGTATCGATCGACCTTCTCGCGCAGCTCGTCCACGATGCGTTCGGTGATATCGGGTCCGAAATCGGCTGTCAGCAGCGCGGTTTCGAGGTCATCCCACGTCGTCTCGTCGATCGTGGGCTTGACGAACATTCCGCGCAGCGCCCGTCCGAGCGACCAGGAGGATTCGGCCATGATCCCACCCTACGGTCAGCTGGCGGCGCGGTCGGCGATGCGCTGCCCGACCACTGCGGAGACCCCGTCCTGCCGCATGGAGACGCCATAGAGCGCGTCGGCGATCTCCATCGTCCGCTTCTGGTGCGTGATGACGATGAGCTGGCTGCTGGCGCGCAACTGCTCGAACACGCCGAGGAGGCGCCCGAGGTTGGCGTCGTCGAGCGCCGCCTCCACCTCATCGAGGATGTAGAACGGACTCGGCCGCGCTTTGAAGATCGCGGTCAGGAGGGCGACGGCCGCCAGCGAACGCTCCCCTCCTGACAGGAGCGAGAGTCGCTCGATCTTCTTGCCGACCGGCCGCACAGCGACCTCGATGCCCGTGGTGAGCGGGTTGTCGGGGTCGGTCAGGCTCAGGCTCCCCGACCCACCCGGGAACAGGATGGGGAACACCTCGTCGAAGGCCGTACGCGTGTCCTCGAACGCCGCCAGGAAGATCGTCTGCATGCGCTCATCGAGGTCATCGATGATCGTGACGAGATCCTTGCGCGTGCTCGTGAGGTCGGCAAGCTGCTCGGTCAGGAACGCGTGACGCTGCTCGAGGGCGGCGAACTCCTCGAGAGCGAGCGGATTGACCCGGCCCAACTGCGCGAGTTTGCGTTCGGCATCCTGCAATCGACGACGCTGACTTGTGCGATCAAAGACCCCCGGCTCCTCACCGTCTTCGGCAGGTATCGGCTGGTCGGGGCCGTATTCCGATATGAGAATGTCCTCGTCGAGGCTCAGCTCCGAGCGAGCCCTCTCCAGAATGCTGGTCACGTGGAGTCGCTTCTCGTGCATCTGCAACTCGAGCCCGTGCACGCTTTCGGTCAAGCCCGCAAGGCGTTCCCGGACCGTCGCCTCCTCCGCGCGAACCGCCGACAACTCCGACGTCACAGCCGACCGGGCGGACTCGGCCTCGGCCAAGGCAAGCCGGGCCGCCGCGACCGACCGGTCAACCGAGTCGAGCACCGGCGGCAAGGTCGCAGCGACATCGGCTGCCACCTGGCGCTGGCGACGCCGGATCACCGCTCGCCGAGCGGCTTCCTCCGCGGCTGCGGCCTCACGCTCGCGCTGGCGCTCGAGTTGCTGTACTCGCGCCTGGCCTGCGCGCACGCGCTCGCGGAGCGTCTCGACATCCAGCCGTGCCCGCATCTCATGCTCACGCGCACTCTCGAGCGCCTCGAGCAGCCCGTCACGCGCGGACGCATCGAGGATAGGTCTGGGGGCTTCGAGCGCGTGCTGCAGCTGCGTCTGAGCCGATGCGGCGGCGGCTGCCGCCTCGTCCCGTGAGCTTTGCGCTTGCGCCACCGCCGCAGCCAGTCGTTCGCACTCGGCCGCCGCAGCCTCGACCTGAACTGTCGCCCGATTGACCTGCTCGGTGTGGGCCGCGACCGCGGCATCGTGCTCGCGTAGCCGAGTGAGCGCCGCACTCGTCCTCCGCTTCGCTTCCTCGGCCTCGACCCGCGCATCGGCGAGCGCTTCGCGCAGCGAGTCGGCAACGACGACGAGCTCGTCGCGGCGCTCCGCTGCCGCGTCCCGCTCGGCCAGCAGCTCGAGTCGCGACCGCGATGCGCCGGCGCCAGCGCGCAGGGACGAACCCGTGAACAGTTCGCCGGCGCGTGTGACGACGGTGATCGTGCGAGGATCGGCGATGATCGTGGCGGCGTGATCTCGCACCGCCGCAAGATCATCCGCGATCAAGACCCGCGACAGCAGAGCGCGAACGCCGGCCGGGCCGATCACGACGTCGCTGGCCGGCCGAAGCGAGCCGAAGCCGGACAGGTCGTCGGTGGCAACGTCGACCTCGCCGATGACGAAGTCGACGAGGCCGCGGTCGGCATCGCGCACCCGCGTCGCGAGCGCGAAGCCGTCCTCGAGGCTGTCGACGAGCACGCCCTCGGCCCGAGGGCCCAGCACGGCGGCAATCGCCGCCTCGTATCCGGGCGTGATCTGGATGGCGTCGCCGACGAGGCTGCGCACGCCGGGCGCGCCCTCGGCGATGAGATCGGCGGATGCGTTCTTGACCCCCAGCGCACGAGTGAGCGCGGTGGTCTGTGCGGTCAGAGCCTCCACCTCACGCTCGGTCGCGTGGAGCCGGTCCCGCAACTCCGAGACCCGGGTGTCCGTCTCCTGGGCTCGGCGCTCGGCTTGCTCGTACTCCGCGGCGTACTCGGCAGAACTGCCCTCGGGAACAAGGTCGGGATCGACGCCCGCCAGCTCCGCGGCGGCGGCATCCCGACGGGCCGTGGCCGCGTCGAGTGCGCGCTGCTGCCGTGCGAGCGCGTCGTCGATCGCGGCGAGCGCTGACTCCGCCGCATCCGCGGCGCCCCGAAGCGCCGTGAGCTTCATGTCGTGCTGCGAGACCAGCGCGCTCTGCTCGGCAATGTCGACATCGAGCGCGTCCAGCTCCGCGCGGGCCCGCTGCACATCGCGAGCCGCCTCGGATGCCGCATCCTCGGCGTCGGTGAGCCCAGACGAGACCTCGTCGATCTCCGCGCGCGCGTCCTCGATCATCGCGCTCGTGACCGTACGGACCGCGGCGGCATCGTCGTCCTCGGACTCCCCCAGCAGCGTCATCCGTTGGCCGGCGAGCGAATAGAGCCCCCGCAGGCGCTCTTGGATGCGCTCGAGTGAGAACAGGACGCGGCGTGCGCCGTCGACCGCCTCAGAGCGCTGGTCCGCCTCCAACTGCGCGATCCGCGCGCGGAGCTGGTCGGATCGATCCTGAAGAACGAGGCGCTCGGTATGGCGCTCGTGCTCGGCGCGCATGTGGTCTGCCAGCTCCGCGCGCAGGCCGACGAGCTCATCGGCGATCAGCCGCGCCTTCGCGTCGCGGACCACAGCCGCGATCGTGGCGGCCTCGCGAGCGATCTCGGCCTGGCGCCCGAGAGGCTTGAGCTGGCGACG
Organism: Microbacterium sp. bgisy207; assembly: GCF_057706855.1. Classification (NCBI taxonomy): domain Bacteria; kingdom Bacillati; phylum Actinomycetota; class Actinomycetes; order Micrococcales; family Microbacteriaceae; genus Microbacterium; species Microbacterium sp. bgisy207. The sequence continues at coordinate 30,247 of NZ_JBYIPB010000009.1, read as the reverse complement.
AAGCTCTCCGGCCAGGTCGCTCAGGCGAGTGAGGTTCGCCTCCATCGCTTCGAGCTTTCGCAGGGTCTTCTCTTTGCGTCGCCGGTGCTTGAGGATGCCGGCAGCTTCTTCGATGAAGCCACGCCGGTCCTCCGGTGAGGCTTGCAGCACCGTGTCCAGGCGCCCCTGCCCGACGATGACGTGCATCTCCCGCCCGAGCCCAGAATCACTCAGCAGTTCCTGCACATCGAGCAGGCGACAGGCTTCCCCATTGATCGCGTACTCGCTCGCGCCGTTGCGAAAGAGCGTACGGCTGATCGTCACCTCGGAGTACTCGATCGGCAGCGCCCCGTCGCTGTTGTCGATCGTGAGCTGCACCTCGGCGCGTCCGAGAGGGCCGCGCGTGGAGGTTCCGGCGAAGATGACATCCTCCATCTTGCCGCCGCGCAAGGTCTTCGCGCCCTGCTCGCCCATGACCCATGCCAACGCATCGACGACGTTCGACTTGCCGGAACCGTTCGGACCGACGATCGCGGTGACGCCGGGCTCGAACGCGAAGGTCGTCGGCTGGGCGAACGACTTGAACCCCTTGAGCGTGACGCTCTTCAGGTGCATGCGCGTTCCTTCCCGACCAGCAACGTCGACCAATGCGGCCGGCCGTCGACCTACGGTACCCTGCCGCGCCGCACGACTGTGGGAGCCAGGCCACGCCCGGGCGACACGCCCGGGCGGAAGCCGATTCTGGGAGGTTGCTTGACACGACGCTTCGGGACCGGCTAGCATTCCAGATCGCGACACGTCACGAAAGGAGGACAGCCATGATGATTCGCACTGCAGTATTCGGAGACACTCCGATGCGCGCGCTCGTGGGACTGACCTCCCCGTACGCTCCCGCCGCTCCCAGCGCTGTCTGACACGCCCTGGTCGAGCCACCGGACCCGATCGGTTCCGGTCCACGGACGATATGTCCGATCCTCACTCCGCGCGTCACCGCCCTGCCATACATGGCCAGGCGAGCTGATGCATCTCGCGGCCCGTCGGCTATCGCCCGGCATCCGCCACTGTTCAAAGGCATCTCATGTACACCACGATCGAGCCTGTCGAGGCTCTCATCACCCACCCGCACATCCGCCGACATCTCACGCTCGCCGAACGCGCAAGCCTTCGAGTTGCCCTCTGGATCCTCACACGCCACGTGCGCCGCGCTGCTTCACGTGAGCAGCGTGACGTCGCCCGACACCGCTACGACCTCGACCGTGCGCGCCAGGAGCGCGACGCCCAGACGCTTCGCCTTGCTGCCTGGCATCTCGGCGCGAGGTGAGAGCACCCGGGTACGAGCCGATGACCCGATCACACGTTGACAAAGGACATGACGTGGAGACCGCGAACGCCCTCATCCGGCCCCTCACCATCCCGAGCACGCTCGGTGGCCCCGACGCCGCAGAGTTCCTCGAGATGGTGAGGGTCCGCAACATCGTCTACGAAGAGATCAGCGGTAACCGGGATGAGGAGCTCGATGCGGCCGTCCTGCTCCCCGCGTACCAGCCGTCCGCTTTCGACGAGCGGCTGTTGTGGAGCATACGCGACGGCGGAGAGTTCGTAGGGCGGGCCGGCCTGGACCTTCCCCGCGATGGGGACGAAACGATCGCCTACGCACAGATCGAGCTGCGCCGCCACGCGTGGGGGCGAGGCATCGGTACCGCCGCGCACGAGATCCTCGAGTCGGCGGCCGCTGCTCACGGGCGCCGCGTGATCGAGACCTGGATCGAGCATCCCTCGGCGGCCGGCGAGCAGCTCACGCCACCGACGGGGTTCGGACGGATCCCCCTCGATCACGCCGCACGGTTCGCGTTGCGCCACGGATACGAGCTGCAACAGGTCGAGCGCAAGAGCATCCTGGATCTGACAACAGACGCGGGGCCGACCCTTCTCGACGACCTCCACCGGCAGGCCGCGGCGGCCGCCACCGGGTACGACATCGTCTCCTGGCATCCCCCGACACCCCCGGAGTTCGTGGATGACTACGCGTGGATGAAGTCACGGATGAGTGTGGATGCACCGAGCGCCGGGATGGACATCGCCGAAGAACAGTGGGATGCCGCCCGCATCGCCGAGCACGACACGCACTGGATCGACGGGGGGCGCACCGTACTCATCGTCGCCGCGCGCCACCGAGAGTCGGGACGACTCGTGGCTTTCACCGAGCTGGCCTCCAGCCCCGGGCATCCGGTGACACATCAGGAGGACACCCTGGTCCTGAGGGAGCATCGCGGGCATCGACTCGGGATGCTCATCAAGACCGCGGCGCTGCGGCACTGGCGCGGCCTGGCACCACACACACAGCGGGTCCTGACCTACAACGCGGAAGAGAACCGACCGATGCTCGACGTGAACGAGGCGATCGGGTTCCGCCCCGTCGCGTACATCGGCGCGTGGAAGAAGTCACTCACTGCGGCATGCGCGGTGGCCGCTGACACCGCGGGCAGAAGTGGCTCGAGCGATTCGTGAACGCCACCTTGACGATCGGGGCACCGCACCGAGGGCACGGCTGGGCGGTCCGGCCGTAGGCATTCAGCGAGTGCGCGAAGTACCCCGCCTGGCCGTTGACGTTGACGTACTGGGCGTCGAAGCTCGTGCCCCCCTCGGCCAGCGCCTTCTCGAGCACGGTCCGCACGTCGCCGACCAGGCGATGAACCGCGCGGGTGCTCAGCTGCGCGGCGGGAGTGTCGGGATGGATGCGCGCAGCCCACAGCGACTCGTCCGCGTAGATGTTCCCGATCCCCGAAACGATGGTCTGGTCAAGAAGCACCCGCTTGATCGCGGAGGCCTTTCGGGCAAGGACCTGCCGGAAATGGCGCAGGTCGAAACCCGGATCCAGAGGATCGCGGGCGATGTGCGCGACCTGAGCGGGAACGAGGGCATCAGCCGCCCCGAGCCCCCCGGGCAGGCCATCCGCAGTGGGCACGAGCGGGTCGATGGCAAGGGAACCGAACGTGCGCTGATCGGCGAAGACGACGGCAAGATCGCCATGCTCGGGGTGGCGGAGGTCGAGGCGGACGCGTTCGTGGCGTTCGAGCGGAGAACCTGACGGGCGCAGGAGCATCTGGCCGCTCATCCCCAGGTGTGCGACGAGCGCATCCACGGCGCCCGTCTTTCCGGAGTCCGCGGTGGCGAGCGGAATCCACAGGAACTTCCCTCTTCGCGCGGGTGTCCGCAGTATGCGGCCCCGCAGTCGGCTCTCGAAGTCGATCGCGCCGGGCGGATGCCGCGTGAGGGCGCGGTCGTCGGCCACGGTGGCGGCCTCGATCACGGCATCCGTCACGGCCGGCGCCAGGCCCGCGCGGACGACCTCGACTTCCGGAAGCTCAGGCATCGTCCACCTCAGCCACCGCGGAGCTCAGGCACGGGAGGTCAGCTCGTGCCATGCCCGGAGAGCCGCGGCCATCTCGGCCTGCTTCTTGCTCGTCCCCGCTCCTTCAGCACGGTGATCGCCGACGGCGACGATCGCCGTGAACCGCCGGTCGTGGTCGGGTCCGGTCGATGACACCTCGTAGGCAGGAGGCGCGACGTTCCGGCGTGCCGCGAGCTCCTGCAGTGCCGTCTTGGGGTCGACAGCTGCCCCGTAGCGATCGGGGTCGGACAGCAGCGGATCGATGAGGCGGAGCACGAGTTGCGATGCAGCCTCCGGTCCCGCCGACAGGTACGTCGCGCCGAACACGGCTTCCATCGTGTCGGCCAGGATCGAGTCCTTCTCCCGGCCCCCGGTCTGCTCCTCGCCGCGCCCGAGCAGCACGAACGCCCCGAGGTCGATGCTGCGTGCGACCTCGGCCAGCGCGACGGTCGAGACGACAGCTGCCCGGCGCTTGGCGAGCGCTCCCTCGTCGAGGTCGGGATGCGCGCGAAAGAGCCGAACGGTCACCGCCTGACCGAGCACCGCGTCACCGAGGAACTCGAGCCGCTCATTGTGGGGAACTCCGCCGTTCTCGTAGGCCCACGACCGATGGGTCAATGCCAGCGTAAGAAGCTCGGGGTCGATGTCGATCCCGAGCTTCTTGGCGAGTTCAGCGGACTCGCGAGTTGTCACGACGATCAGACGTCGGCGACCTTGCGGCCCTTGTACTCGAGGAAAAGCTCCGTGCCCTGCGAGTCGGTGACGACCTTCGCCTGGTGCGGACGGCTGTAGACGGTCTTGCCGTTTTCGACGGTCTTCACGAGAGTGGGCGCTTCCGCCTTCCACTGCGCGCGACGCGAGCGGGTGTTCGAACGCGAGACCTTGCGCTTCGGGGGGTTACCAGCCATTGTTCAGCTCATCTCTTTCTTCTCGGCGGCCACTCACGCGCGTGAGTCCTGGTCACCGTGGTCCGTGGTGTCGTCCTGGGGGGTGTAGCCCTGGAGCGTCGCCCACCGCGGATCGATGGGTTCGCGCTCGGGCGAACCGGTGTTCTCGGTCAACCGCTCACCCGTGACCGGATCAAGGCCGGGGCAATCCGGCTGACACACCGGTTGAAACGGAAGCGACAGGACGATCGCATCCCTGACCGGAGTTTCAAGATCCACGTGGTCGCCTTGAACCTCGAAGTCAGTTTCTTCTCCCCCAGGATACGCGAAAAGCTCCTGAAACGCGACGCGGACACTCTCGGCGACCTCGCCCAGGCACCGTCCACAGGTTCCGGTGTACTCGGTGTCGACCTCGCCGGTGGCGAGAATCCCCTCGTGGACGCTCTCCAGCCGCACATCCACGACGATCGGCTCGCCCTGCGCGACGGACACGAGGCCTTCCCCCCACTTGTCCGGCGCGGGGATCTCGAGGGAGAACTCCCGCATCTCGCCAGGACGGTGCGTGATGTCACGGACGGGGATCACGAACGGTCCCGAGTGCTGCCTGCTCACGGGGGTCCATGCTACCCGCGTGAGCAGAGGCCGTCTCGATCGAGGCTAGAGGTCGTGACCGCCCGTGTGCAGAAAGCGAGCGACCGCGGGCGGCACGTACGGCGAGACGTCGCCTCCCAGGGCAGCGACCTGACGGACCAGAGAACTCGACACCATCGCGTGCGCCGGGTCGGGCAGCAAGAAGACGGTTTCCACGTCGGCGAGGTCGCGATTGACAACCGCCATGGGCACCTCGTACACGACATCCGCTTGGGAACGGATGCCTTTCACCAGCACCCCCGCGTTGACGTCACGCGCGTAATCCACGAGCAACCCGACGCTCCAGGAGGCAACGACGACATTGCCGTCGATGTCGTCCTCGGCGATCGACTGTTCCAGCAGCGAGAGCCGCTGCGCGATCGGGAGCATCGCCTCTTTGCCGGGGTTGTGCACCACGACGACGTGAAGCTGATCGTACAGTCGCGCTGCGCGACGGATGACGTCGAGGTGACCGCGGGTCGGCGGATCGAAGGAGCCCGGAACGACGGCGATCCGACTGTTCATGCTGTCAGCCTACCGGGGCCGGGATCAGTTCTTGGCGAGCGCGGCGCGCTCCTGCTGCCCCACTCGCCGCTCGATCTCGTCCGCGAGTGCACGGTGCGCCGACAGGGTCGGGTCATCGTCGAGGACCTGTTCCGCGACTGCCCGGGCGTGGGTGATGAGGTCGGCATCCTTCACGACCCGCAACAGTCGCAGTGACGAACGCGCCCCCGACTGCGCGGCTCCGAGCACATCCCCCTCCCCTCGAAGCTCCACGTCGACCTCGGCAAGGGCGAACCCGTCCACGGTGCCGGCCACCGCCTCGACCCGGGCACGGCCCAGGGTCCCCACCTCGCTCTCCGTCACCAGCAGACACAGGCCCGGCACCGAACCTCGACCGACGCGTCCGCGCAACTGGTGCAGCTGCGAGACCCCGAACCGGTCGGCCTCGAGGATCACCATGGTCGAGGCGTTCGGCACGTCCACCCCGACCTCCACGACGGTCGTGGCCACCAACACATCGATTCGCCCTGCCGCGAAGGCCTGCATCACGGCGTCCTTCTGGTCGGCCGCCATCTTGCCGTGGAGGATCTCGACCGCGAGTGTCTCGAAGGACGGATGCCGAGACAGCAGTTCAGCAACCTGCACGACCCCCCAGCGGGTTCGCTGCCCGCTCGGCGCGCTCCCCTCCGCGGGCGGTGCGTCAGCGACGGGGGCGTCGGCATCGTCGACGGCCGCTGCCCCACTGGCGGCGGCGTCGATGGCTGGGCACACGACGAAGGCTTGGCGACCGGCGGCGACCTCTTCGGCGACCCGCTCCCAGACGCGCGCGAACCACGCAGGTCGATCCGCCACCGGGGCGACGAAGGTCTCGATCCCCGCGCGGCCGGCGGGCATCGAGCGAATCGTGGAGACGTCGAGGTCGCCGAACACCGTCATGGCGACGGTACGCGGGATCGGTGTGGCAGTGAGCACAAGGACGTGCGGTGTCGTCCCCTTGGCACGCAGCGCCTCGCGCTGATCGACCCCGAAGCGGTGTTGCTCGTCGACGACGACGAGCCCCAGGTCCGCGAAGGTGGTCGACTCGCTCAGCAGGGCGTGCGTACCCACGACGATGCGGGCCTGGCCGGATGCCACGCGCAGGGACGCCCGGCGCCGCTCGGCGGCGGTGAGCTGGCCGGTCAGCAGTGTCGGCATGAGTTCGACGGCGAGGTCGGGTCCCAGCATCCGTGCGATGGAGCGCAGATGCTGGGAGGCGAGCACCTCGGTCGGTGCGATGAGCGCCGATTGCCCGCCGCTCTGCGCGACCTGCAGCATCGCCCTCAGCGCGACGAGGGTCTTACCCGAACCCACCTCGCCCTGCACGAGTCGGTTCATGGGCCACTGACCGACCAGATCGAGCGAGATACGGTCACCGACCTCCACCTGATCGGGTGTGCGCGGGAACGGAAGCGACGCGTCGAAGCGCTCCACGAGGGCTCCCGCAGGTCTCGGTGTCGCCCGCAGCGACCGCACGAGCTGGCGCTGCTGCAAGAGTGCCGCCTGCAGCACGAACGCCTCATGCCAGCGCAGCGTCGCCCGGGCAGGCTCGATGTCGTCCATGGCGGCGGGACGGTGAATCCGCTCGAAGGCATCGCCGAACGGCAACAGACCCTCGGCCCGTCGGACATCGGCGGGAAGGGGGTCAGGAACCTCGCCGAGTCCATCGAGGACGAGACCGATGATCTTTGCGATCTGCCAACTCGCGAGCGACGAGGTCGCGGGATAGATCGCAACCGGAACGTTGGCCGTGGCCTCGGCGGTCGCCCGCGCGCTCACCTCGTCATCGAAGAGCTCGTAGTCCGGATGCGTCAGCTGGAGCGTCCCGCGGTACTCCCCCACCTTGCCCGCGAAGACTCCTCGACGGCCCGGCCGCAACTCCTTGGCCCGCCAGGCCTGATTGAAGAACGTGAGCGAAAGCTGACCGTTCCCGTCACTGATCACGACCTCGAGCAGCGAACCGCGGCGGTTCTGCATCCGTCGCTCAGTGGCACTACGCACCTCCGCGACGATCGTCACCGCTTCGCCGACCGGGAGTGACGCGATGGGCGTGAGTTCGCCGCGGCGCGCGTACCGGCGCGGGTAATGCTCGAGCAGGTCGCCGACGGTTCGCATCGCGAACGCGCGTTCGAGCGCCTTCGCGGTCTTTCCGCCGACAGCGCCGTCCAACCGCGACGACAGCGTGAGGGCGACCATGTCCCGAGTCTAGGCAGGACCTCGGACGCGTACTCCTCGATGACAGCACCGACGACGCTGTGTGCGGCGTTTGTACAGTGGAGCCGTGACACGCATCATCGCCGGAGCAGCCGGTTCCCTGGCGCTCGATGTCCCGGCAAGCGGTACTCGGCCGACCAGTGACCGCGTCCGCGAGTCGATCTTCGGCGCGCTCGACGCCGCGAATGCGATCGCCGGAGCCCGCGTGCTCGATCTGTATGCGGGCTCGGGCGCGTTGGGCCTGGAGGCCCTCAGCCGAGGCGCGGCTCAGGTCGAGCTCGTCGAGAAGTCTCCGCGCGCGGCGAGTGTCATCGATCGCAACGCGAGGCGCGTCCAGCACGCCGCCGGCGGGTCGTACCGTGTGCACCGCACGTCGGTGGATGCCTACCTCGCGGTGGTCCGCGAACCGTACGACCTGGTGTTCATCGACCCGCCGTACGACCTCGGCGAAGACGGTCTGCACGAGACGCTGCGACTGCTCGCTCCCGCGCTCGCCCCCGCGTCGCTCACGATCGTCGAACGCGCGGCACGGTCGCCGCAGCCGGTCCTTCCGGACGGTCTCGCCCTCGAGCGGCACCGGCGGTATGGCGATACCGCGGTGTGGTGGCTCACGCCCCGGGAGGGGGCCGATCAGCCCCGAGAGGCATCCCAGTCGCGGTAGGGATCCCACCCGCCGACGCCCTCGAAGGGTACGCCGTCGACGAGGACAGGCGCCTCACCCCGGGCGCGAACCACGCCGATGATCGCGAAGCCGTCGGGGACGGCATCCGTGTGGGGAAACGTGGCGAGCAGCCCGTGGTCTTCGCCGCCGGTCAATGCGTCATCCGGGTGCGGACCAAGGGCCGAGCGGCGCAGGTCGAGGGTGACTCCGGATGCCGCGGCCAGCCGGCCCGCGTCGAGCACCAGCCCGTCCGACACGTCCATCATGGCCGTCGCCCCGGCCTCCGCAGCGCGTACCCCGTCGCGGATCTGCGGGGCAGGTCGCAGCTGGGCATCGATCTCACGGACTTGCTCGTCCGTGAGGCGGGACCGGTCCACCGGCACCGGCTGACCGTCGGCACCCCGGAACGCGTCGAAGAGCAGACGGAGGCCGCGTGCGGCAGAACCGAGCCGGCCCGAGGCGGCAACCACGTCTCCGACACGGGCGCCCGAACGGCGCACGGGTGAGCGGCCGTCGAGCGTGCCCAGCGCCGTCACAGCGATCGTGAGCACGTCCGAGACGGTGAGGTCGCCTCCCTCGACCACGCACCCGGGCGCGAGCGCGTCGCAGCCGGCACGCAGACCGCGGGCGAGGTCGACGACGAACGAGAGTCGCGTGTCATCGGGCATCGCGAGCGCAATGAGCAGTGATGTCGGTGTGGCCCCCATCGCGGCGACGTCCGCGAGGTTCACCGCCGCCGCTTTCCAGCCCAACTCGAATCCGCTCGACCACGCGAGCCGAAAATCGGGACCGTGAACCAGGGTGTCGACCGTCGCGACGACGCGGCCGTCGGGCGCCGACAGCACCGCGGCGTCGTCGCCGGGGCCCACCTCCGCGCCGGAGGGGCCCAACTCTCGCAGAATCGCGGACAGCACCTCTCCCTCAGAAAGCTCACCGACCGTCGAATCGCGCATCGCTCCACGCTACCGCGGCGGTAGATTGGACCAATGCCTCTCGCCCGACGCGCCCCCGCCGCGTTCGCGCTTGGTGGGGCGATCCTTCTGCTTCTCGCCGCGTGCAGCACGACCGTGTCGCTGCAGCCGGCGCCGGATGCGAACAACCCCGCCTGCGCGGATGTGACGGTCCGGTTTCCGAAGACGCTCGACGGCTTCGATCGCCGCTGGACGGATGCGCAGTCCACCGGCGCGTGGGGCAGCGGCGCCAGCGACATCATCGTCGCGTGCGGCGTCGAGGTGCCGGGGCCGACGACGCTCCCCTGCTCGACAGTCGGCGGCGTGGACTGGATCGTCGATGACTCGGATGCCCCGTACTACCGCATCACCTCGTTCGGCACTGACCCTGCCGTCGAGGTATACCTCAACAGTGAGACGGCCTCGAGCGCAGAGGTGCTCGATGTGCTCTCGAACATCATCGTGCAGACGCTTCCTGTGAACGGCCTGCAGTGCACCGAGCAGGTCGGCGGCTGAGATCAGCCCCGAAGGAGCGCCGTATCCAACAGGTCGCTGATCAGCTCCGTGTAGGTCATTCCGGAAGCGATCCAGCACTTCGGGAACATCGAAATCGGCGTGAACCCCGGCATCGTGTTCAGCTCATTGACATAGATCGCCTCGGGCGTCAGGAAGAAGTCGACGCGTGCCAGGCCCCGCCCACCGACAGCGTCGAAGGCACGCACTGCCACCTCCTGCAGCGCCGCGATCTCGTCCTCCGTCAGGGACGCCGGACACACGACCTCGGCGCCGTCTCCGCCGAGGTACTTGCCTTCGAAGTCGTAGAACTCCCGCGCGGTCAGCACGATCTCACCGGGAAGCGACGCCCTCGCCGGCGCGCCGCCCGGCGTCTCGAGGACGGCGACCTCGATCTCGCGGCCGACGATCGCGGTCTCGACCAAGGCCTTGTCGTCCTCGGCGAGCGCGAGCTCGACAGCAGCGTCGAACTCGTCCCAGTCATGGACCTTCGAGACACCGACGCTGGAACCGGCGCGCGAAGGCTTGACGAAGTTCGGGACCCCGAGCGCGCGCGCCGCTCGGCGTGCGGCATCCGGATCCGCCGCCCAGCCGTCTCGGGAGATCGTCACCCACGGCGCGACGGTGACTCCGGATGCCTGCAGCACGATCTTCATGAAGTGCTTGTCCATGCACAGCGCCGAGTCCAGCACCCCGCCGCCCGCATAGGGAATCCGCAGGGTGTCGAGAAATCCCTGCACGGTGCCGTCCTCCCCGTGCACACCATGCAGAATCGGCAGCACCACGTCGATCTCCCCGAGCGACTGGACCGTACCGTCTTCCCGCCGCACGCGAAGGACACGATCGGCACCGCCCTCGGGCCACAGCACCCGGGTGCCGTTGTCGACGACGTCGGGAAGGTGGGCAGCATCCAGAGCGAACTTGTCGGGGTTGTCCTCCTCGAGGACGAAGACGCCGTCGCGGGTGATGCCGACCGGAATCACCCGGAACCGGTCACGATCGAGGGCCCGCAGCACCCCGCCCGCCGTGACGGAGCTGATCGAGTGCTCGCTGGAGCGACCGCCAAACAGCACCGCCACCGTCGCCTGTGCCATTCTGCGTCCTCTCACCCTGGGGTTCGTCGTCATCGGTTGTCAGGTGCGGCGCGATGTCCTTGGGGTTCATCGTGCCGTCCAGAACCATCTTCACCTGCTCCACGATCGGCATGTCGACACCGGCCTCCGCCGCAAGCGACAGGATCGGGGCGACGGATGCGAGACCCTCAGCGGTCTGCTCCATCTGCTTGACGACATCCTGGAAGCTGTAGCCCTGGCCGAGAAGGCGACCGGCGGTGTTGTTGCGGCTCAGCGGCGACTGGCACGTCGCGATCAGATCGCCGAGCCCCGCCAGCCCCTGCAACGTCTCGGGGTGCGCGCCCTGGGCGACCGCGAAATCCGTCATCTCGACGAGCCCGCGCGTGATGATGGATGCTTTCGTGTTCTCGCCGTACCCCACCCCGTCGACGATCCCGATCGCCACGGCGATGAGATTCTTGAGCACCCCGCCGAACTCGGTACCGATGACATCGGTGTTCACGAAGGTCCGGAAGTACGCGTTCCGCGCGCGACGGGCGACAGCATCCGCGGTCTCCTGACTCCGGGAGGCGATCACCGCCGCGGTCGGTTGTTCCTTCGCGATCTCGAGGGCGAGGTTCGGGCCCGACGCGACCGCGATGAGATCGGGATCGCAGCGCAACTCCTGCTCGATCACCTGACTCATCCGCAGACCGCTCTTGCGTTCGACACCCTTCATGAGCGATACGACCGGCACCGAGGTGCCCTCGATGAGCGGGCGGATCGCCTTGAGGTTTTGCCGCAGAGCCTGACTGGGCACGGAAAGGTAGATCTGCTCGGCGCCCGAGAGCGCCTCCTCGAGGTGCGAGGTCGCCGTCACGTGGCGGGGGAGGTTGATCCCCGGCAGGTAGTGGCTGTTGCGCTTGGCCTCGGTGATCTCGGTGGCAAGCTCCGGGCGTCGCGCCCACATCGTGACGCGCGCGCCGCCGTCGGCGAGGACTTTGCCGAAGGTCGTCCCCCAGCTGCCGGCGCCGACCACCGCGACCCGCGGCCTGGCGGCATCCTCTCTACGACTCAAGACGCCCGGTCTCCTTCTGCCCATGAGATGCCGGATCCCACCGTTCGGCGGGCGCGGGCTCACCCCGCAGTTCGCTCTCGAGACGGGCGATCTCCGCCATCAACAGGTCGGTTGCCGCAACGAGCGCGGATGCCTCTCGGGTCCGGCCCGCGAAGGCGGACAGGTCGAGTGCGTCGCCGACGCGCACGCGCACGCGCTTTCTCAGCGGCCACAGACTGAGCTTTCCGTAGCGCGGCAGGATTTCCTGCACACCCCAGTGCGCAACCGGGATGAGCGGAATCTCACCCGCCAGCGCAAGCCGCACAGCCCCTGTCTTTCCGCGCATCGGCCACAGGTCCGGGTCGCGGGTGAGGCTGCCCTCGGGGTACACGATCACCCCGCGACCTTCGGCGACGAGGTGCTCGGCCTGGGCCATGGTCTGCTTGGCCGCGCCCGCCGACGACGCCCTCGCGACGGGGATCATGCCGGTTGCCCGCAGGACCGCGCCCAGGACGGGGACCGAGAACAGGCTCTCCTTCGCCATGAACCTCGGCGCCCGACCCATCCCCCACACGGCACGCGCGACGATGATCGGGTCGAACTCGCTCATGTGATTCGGTGCGAGCACGAAGGCTCCCTCGCGCGGAAGCTTGTGTCCGTCCTGGATCTCGACGCGAGCGACGATGCCCAGCAGCGGCACAACGATCGCCGCCAGCGGCCAGAAGACGCTGGGCCGCGTCTTCTCCGAGGAGGCTCGCGGTTTCGGGTCGCCCATGTCAGCCGACGATATCGAAATCTGCACCGAGCGCCGACAGCTTCGTGAAGAGCTTCTCGTAGCCGCGGCTGAGGATCCCGACCCCCCGGACGGTGGACTCGCCGTTGGCCGTCAGCGCGGCGATGAGGTGACTGTAGCCGCCCCGCAGATCGGGAACCACGACATCGGCGCCGTGGAGCGGCGTCGGACCTGTCACGACAGCTGCCTGCTCGAGAGCGCGGCGCGGCACGCGGCGGTAGGGCGCGACGAGGCCGTCGGCGTGGACGACGATGCTCGCACCCATCTTGTTCAGAGCATCCGTGAACCCGAACCGGTTCTCGTACACGGTCTCGTGGACGACGGACTCGCCCTCTGCCTGGGTGAGCGCGACGATCAGGGGCTGCTGCCAGTCGGTCATGAACCCGGGGTGCACGTCCGTTTCGACGATCACGGGCTTGAGTGGTCCACTGCGACGGAACTGGATGCCGTCCTCGCGCACATCGAACCATCCGCCGGCCTTGCGGTAGATGTTCAAGAACGTCAGCATCTCCTGCTGCTTGGCGCCCTCGACGAAGATGTCTCCGTCGGTCGCGAGCGCAGCCGACGCCCAGGACGCGGCCTCGTTGCGGTCGAAGATGCACCGGTGGTCGTAGCCGGAGAGCGCATCGACGCCCTCGATGAGGATGACGCGATTGGGCTCGTAGGAGATGATCGCGCCCATCTTCTGCAGCACCGCGATCAGATCCATGATCTCGGGTTCGATCGCGGCCCCGCGTAGCTCCGTGACACCCCTGGCGCGCACCGCCGTCAGGAGCACCTGCTCAGTCGCCCCAACACTCGGGTACGGCAGATCGATGTTCGCTCCGTGAAGCCCCTCCGGGGCCGAGAGACGGATGCCGGTCGGCAACTTCTCCACGATGGCACCGAACTGGCGGAGCGCATCCAGGTGGAAGTTGATCGGGCGATCGCCGATACGGCACCCACCGAGGTCGGGAATGAACGCCTCACCGAGCAGGTGCAGGAGAGGGCCGCAGAACAGGATCGGGATACGCGATGCGCCCGCGTGCGCGTCGATCTCTTCCATGTGTGCCGAGACGGCATCCGTCGGGTCGAGCACGAGCGAGCCGGGCTCGGATCCGTCGGCAACCCGCACACCGTGAACCTCCAGGAGCGAGCGGACGACACGAACATCGCTGATCTGAGGGACATCACGCAACGTGCTCGGAGAGTCGCCCAGGAGGGAGGCCACCATCGCTTTGGTTGCGAGGTTCTTGGCACCGGTCACGGTCACCCGCCCCCGCAGAGGACGCCCGCCGCGGACGAGGAGCACTTCGCCGGCCGGTTCCGTTGCTGCCGCCCGCGCGGCGTCGTCGCTCAGAAGCGTCTTCATCCGGGATGAACCTCACTTACGTCTCGACATCGGCGGGGCGATCGGCCTCGCGGTGCCTCGGTGGGTGGCTACGGAACGGGGAGGGTGCGCGGCCGCCAGGATGCGCGGCGCGACTCGAACTGCGTGATCGCTTCCTCGTTACGCAGTGTCAACCCGATATCGTCGAGTCCCTCCAGGAGCCGCCACCTAGTGTAATCGTCGATGTCGAAATCAACCTGGAGGTCACCCAGCGTCGCGCGGCGGGCGTCGAGGTCGACCGTCATCTGCGCTCCGGGGTTCGCGTCGGTCGCGGCCCAGATCGCTTCGAGATCGCTTTCGCTGATCACCCCCGTGAGCAGGCCTTGCTTGCCCGAGTTGCCACGGAAGATGTCGGCGAACTTGGGGCTCAGCACGACGCGGAACCCGTAGTCGCGCAGCGCCCAGACGGCATGCTCACGGCTGGAGCCGGTGCCGAAGTCGGGTCCGGCAACCAGAATCGATGCCCCGGCGAACGCGGGCTGATTCAGAACGAACTCGGGGTCCTGACGCCAGTTCGCGAACAACGCGTCCTCGAATCCCGTCTTGGTCACTCGCTTGAGGTACACCGCGGGGATGATCTGGTCGGTGTCGACGGCTGAGCGCTTCAGTGGCGCGACGACACCCGTATGCGTGATGAACTTCTCCATGTCAGGCCTCCGCTGCGCTGGTAGCTACCGCTTGGTTGAGCGGTTCGAGATCGCTCGGGCTGGACAGCGTGCCTCGCACGGCTGTGGCAGCCGCGACGAGCGGCGACACCAGGTGAGTACGTCCGCCCTTGCCCTGCCGTCCCTCGAAGTTGCGGTTTGAGGTCGATGCGCACCGCTCTCCGGGAGCGAGCTGATCAGGGTTCATCCCCAGACACATGGAACACCCCGCAAAGCGCCATTCCGCACCGAACTCGGTGAAGATCTTGTCCAGACCCTCGGCTTCTGCCTCCAGCCGCACGCGAGCAGAGCCCGGCACGACCATGACGCGCACGCCCTCCGCCTTGGTACGGCCCTTGATGATGGATGCGAAAGCGCGGAGGTCCTCGATGCGGCTGTTGGTGCACGATCCCATGAAGACGGCATCCACGGCGACATCCTTCAGCGGTGTGCCGGGAACCAGATCCATGTACTCGAGGGCGCGTTCGGCGGCGGCACGTTCGTTCGGGTCCGTGAACGACTCAGGCGCGGGAACGCGGTCGCTCAGCGAGACGCCCTGGCCGGGGTTGGTACCCCAGGTCACGAAGGGCTCGAGCTCGTTCGCATCGATGAAGACCTCGGCGTCGTAGACGGCGCCTTCGTCGCTGGGAAGGGTGCGCCAGTAGGCGACCGCGTCGTCCCAGTCCTGCCCCTTAGGGGCGTGCGGACGACCCTTGAGGTATGCGAACGTCGTCTCGTCGGGGGCGACCATTCCCGCGCGGGCACCGGCTTCGATCGACATGTTGCAGATCGTCATCCGTCCCTCCATCGAGAGGGCGCGGATGGCGGAGCCGCGGTACTCGAGCACGTAACCCTGGCCGCCGTTGGTGCCGATCTTCGCGATGACGGCGAGGATGATGTCCTTGGCGGTGACGCCGGGCTTCAGCTCGCCCTCGACCGTGATCGCCATCGTCTTGAAGGGCTTCAGCGGCAGTGTCTGGGTGGCCAGCACGTGCTCGACCTCGCTCGTACCGATCCCGAAGGCCATCGCTCCGAACGCACCGTGCGTGGAGGTGTGGGAGTCGCCGCAGACGACCGTGATACCGGGCATCGTGAGACCGAGCTGCGGACCCACGACGTGGACGATCCCCTGCTCTTTGTCACCGAGCGAGTGCAGGCGCACACCGAACTCCTCGGCGTTGCGGCGCAGGGTTTCGATCTGGGTGCGGCTTGTGAGATCCGCGATCGGCTTGTCGATGTCGAGCGTCGGGGTGTTGTGATCCTCGGTCGCGATCGTGAGATCGAGCCGGCGGACGGGACGTCCCTCGGCCCGCAGCCCGTCGAAGGCCTGCGGACTGGTCACCTCGTGCACGAGGTGCAGGTCGATGTAGATGAGGTCGGGCTGACCGTTCTCGCCCTTCACGACCAGGTGGTCGTCCCAGACCTTCTCGGCCAGAGTGCGGGGGTGTTCGGGAATGCCGACGTCGATGGTGGATTCGCTCATGAGTTCTTTCGTTCCAGGGAAATGTGGTTCAAGCCCGCGACGAAACTCCGCGACGGGGATGGCCTGAGAACTAGGACCCGTCGCGGCCGCTAAGAAGAACGCGAGCGATCCGCATGCGCTCAGACTACCACCGGCGTCAGGGCGTGCCGTCGGAACGCTCGACGGTCGAGGGCGTGCCCTTCTCGTCGGCGACCGAGGATGCCGCATCCACAGGGTTGTGCGGCGCGGGAGCCACTCCCGCGCGACGCTCCCGGGCAGATGCCGCCAGGCTCGCGACGGTCGCGACGATCATCGACACCACGATGACGCCGAGCGACACGAACGTCGAGATCTCGGGAGCCCATTCGATCGGCTCTCCCCCGTTGATGAACGGCAGCTCGTTGACGTGCATCGCGTGCAGGAAGAGCTTCACACCGATGAAGGCCAGGATGAAGGCGATGCCGTAGTGCAGATAGCGCAGGCGATCGAGCAGGTCGCCCAGCAGGAAGTAGAGCTGACGCAAACCCATGAGAGCGAAGATGTTCGCGGTGAACACGATGAACGCGCTCTGCGTGATGCCGAAGATCGCGGGAATCGAGTCGATCGCGAAGATCAGATCGGTCACGCCGATCGCGGCGAACACGATGATCATGGGCGTGAACATCCGCTTGCCGTCGACGGTCGTACGAATCTTCGCGCCGTCGTAGTGGTCGCTGATGTCGACCGTGCGGCGGATGAGCCGCACCACGAAGTTCTCCTTCTTGACCTCGTCATCGTGACCTGCGCCCGGGAACGCCTGCCGGTAAGCGGTCCAGACCAGGAACGCCCCGAAGACATAGAAGACCCAGCTGAAGTTCTCGATGATCGCGGCGCCGGCGAGGATGAACAGACCGCGCAGCACAAGGGCGATGATGATGCCGACCATCAGCACTTCCTGCTGATACCGCCGCGGTACCGCGAACTGACTCATGATCAGCACAAAGACGAACAAGTTGTCGATCGACAGGCTGTACTCGGTGAGCCACCCGGCAACGAACTGACCCGCATATTCGCCGCCGGCGATCAGCCACATGAGGCCCGCGAAGATCAGCGCGAGGGTCACATAGAAGACAACCCACAGGGTCGATTCCCGCGTGGACGGGATGTGGGGCCGCTTCAAGATGATGAGCAGGTCGGCCACAAGGATCAGCGTCAGCGCGACGAGCGAACCGATCTCGAACCAGAGCGGGAGGGTGAGATCCACGGGAGCCTTTCGCGGCAGGAGGGCATTGCGGTCACCGAAAGTCTCTCCCCCGCGTGTCGCGGTGCGCGCCCGGGGCAGTCGGCCCGTGATGACGAACGCGCAAGAACGGGATACTCCCTCTCGCCGCTCCAGGATACGTGAGACGAATGGCCGGATGCCGACACTGACCGAGTGAGAGACAATGAGGCGCGCCGATGGACGGTGCGAGGGGTAGCGATGACCGATGCAGTGACCACGGGTGACGCCGAGCTCGTCGCCCGCGCCGCCGGCGGCAGCGAGCAGGCCTTCCGCATGCTCTATCGGGCCTACGTCCGACCGGTGTACTGGATCGCCCACCGTCTCCTCGGCGATTCCTCGGATGCCGAGGATGTCGTTCAGGAGACCTTCGTCGTCGCATGGCGCAAGCTTCCGGAGCTCGATCTGGCGTCGGAGTCGCTGCTGCCGTGGCTGGCGACGATCTGCCGATTCCAGTCGGCGAACCGGATGCGCGCGCAACGGAAAGACCGCGATCACACCGGGCCCGTCGTGGATGAAACCATCCCGGCGATGGTGGACGTCGAGCAGCAGGTGATCGACCAGGAGTACCTCCGCCTGATCGCCGCAGAGATCGCCACCCTCTCGGACACCGACCGCGAGATCCTTCGCCTATGCGCTGCCGAGGGCTACGCGTACAGTGCGGCAGCCGAACAGCTCGGCATCCCGCACGGATCGGTCCGTAACCGTCTCTCCCGCATCCGCACGCGTCTGCGGACCGTTGCCAAGGAGAGCACATGAACACCCCGACCCTCCCCCCGTCCGGCGCCGACGACCAGCCGGATGCCGGTACGACTCCCGTCCTGCCGCCGTTGACCGATGATCGCGTCCAAGCGATGGAGGACCGGGTCTTCACGACCATCGAGCGGGAGCGCGCGGCATCCGTTCGCCGTTCGGCACGCCGCGGGCGCCTCTGGATGACCGGTGCGGCGGCCGCCGCGGTGGTCGCTGTCGCGGCGATCATCTCGCCGGCGGTGCTTGCTGGGCTCAACGGCACGAACGAGAGTGGAGCGACCGGCGGCGTCATGTCCGCCGACATGTCGACCGATGGCGCAATGCCAGGCGGAGAGGTGATGCTCACCGACGGAACGGTGGTCGATGGTGCCGATGTCTCGGGCCAGTCCGAGCTGCGCGCGGAGGGCGCCGACTCGGCGATCGACGAAACCGGTCGGGCGATCATCGCGTCCTCGTCGGCGACAGTCGTCGTCGACGACGTTCGGGCGGCTGCCGAACAGATCGCGGCCGTCGCCGATGGGCGCGGCGGTTACGTCGAGTCACTGAGCATCGGATCCGGGTATTCCGGTGTCCCCGTCGACCTCGCCGACCCGAGCGTCGCGGTCACGAACGGGTGGATCACCGTCCGGGTTCCGGCCGACGAGCTCGCCTCCGCCATGGCCGATCTGGAGCAGATCGGCGAGGTGACGGCATCTTCGATCGACCGCTTCGATGTCACCGATCAGGTCGTCGATCTGCAGGCGCGGGTGGAGGCGGCGCAGGCATCCGTTGACCGGCTGCTCGAACTGATGGCACAGGCGGGGTCGGTCTCTGACCTCCTCGCCGCCGAGTCCGCCCTCGCCGAACGCCAGGCGACCCTCGAGTCGTACCAGCAACAGCTGGAGTCGCTCGAGGACCAGGTCGCGATGTCGTCGCTGAGCGTGTCGCTCACGGTGCGGCACGAATCCGTGGACGCCAACCCCGCGGGCTTCTGGGATGGTCTCGTCGCCGGCTGGAACGGACTCGTGGCGACGCTCAACGGCGTCGTGGTCGCCCTCGGCTTCCTGCTTCCCTGGATCGCGGTGGTCGCGGTCATCGGCGGCGTCGTATGGGGCATCGTCGTCCTGGTACGCCGGTCACGCCGAGGTCCGCGCGCAGACTCCTGATCCGCCGGGATGTCGCCGCCCTGCGGCAGGCGAGCAGATCACCGGGTCGGCCATGCCCAGGACGGGGCGTCGAGGGGACCCTGACCCTGGACGCGGGTCTCGCCGTCGACCTTCTCGAGAACGTGTACTGCCGCGCCCGAGCGCTCGAGGGCGGCCACCAGCGGTGCCGAATGGGAGACGACGATGATCTGGGACCTGGTCGCCGCGTCCACGAGCATGCCCGCGAGAGGCTCCAGGATGCTCGGATGCAGGCTGGTCTCGGGTTCGTTGACCGCCATGAGCGCGGCGGGTCGCGTGCTCATGAGGGCGGCCACCCACACCAGGTAGCGGAGCGTGCCGTCCGACAGCTCCGCCGCGCTGAGCGCTCTCAGCATTCCCGGTTGGCGCAGCGAGAGCTCGAAGCGGCCACCATGGTCGGTGATCTGAAGCCGACTCCCCGGCAGGGCGCGGTCGATCGATGCCGCAAGCGCTGCGGGATCTCCCTGCTCGCGAATCGTCTGCAGCGCGGAGGCGAGATCGCTGCCGTCAGACGCGAGAATCGGGGTGCGTGTGCCGATCGCCGGACGGCGAGCGGGGGCATCCGCATCGGTGCGCACCGAATCGTAGAACCGCCAATCGCGCAGACCAGATCGCAGTTCCAGGAGGTCGGGGGTCACGTCCGGATCGCCGAACTCTGCCAGCATGCTCTCCCACGGTGCCAGCGCACGCTGGATCGTGAGCCACCCGGCGCCGGTGCGGGTGCGAACGATCGCGCCGCGCCGTTCGCTGATCAGGGAGCCACTGCGCAGTACCGGACCGCTCCAGAGGGCCTCCGCCTTGATCTCCGGGTCGGCGCCAAACATGGTCTGCGACGGGATGGGCATGCCGAGATCCATCGCGTACCCGAAGCCGTCGGCATCCGTTCCGAAGCCCAGGCGAAGCGCGACCGGCCGGCGCCGTACTGTTCCCTGCACGGGTCCGCTGGCGGGTGCACCTGACTCAGGTCCCGCCCAGAGCGTGCCGGGAAACCCGCCCTCCGCGGCCAGCGCACGGATCGCCCCGTCGCGCGCCGCCGCGCCCAGCAGCCGCAGCGACCGGTACAGACTCGACTTGCCGCTGCCGTTGGCTCCCGTCACCACCGTGAGCGGGGAGAGGGGGACGACCAGGCTGCGAAGGGAACGGTAACCGTCGATCGCGAGCGTGGTGAGCACGCCGTCAGCCTACGCGCGGCCCCCGACGACGCGCGGAGCCTCCGGCGGCGTGAGCCCGCCCGTCCACAGATTCCCCCGCAACAGCAAGCGCCGGCAACAGCAGAAAGCCCGGCACAAGGCCGGGCTTTCTGCTGTTGGTGACCCCAGCGGGATTCGAACCCGCGTTACCGCCGTGAGAGGGGAATAGGCTCCCCCGGAACTGCGTGCCCGACCCGGTTCTGCCCTGTGTTTACTGGGGTTCCGCGTGCGTCGAGTGCGTCGCGGAAAGTCCTGTCGTCAGCGTTCGTTGCCAAAATGTTGCCACGTTTGCGCCCCTCCAGAGGCGGGTAATCCTGGTGCCTCTGCGCGCCTGCCGAGTGTGCCGAGTAGCGAACTCACGTTCCCGCGCCTGACCCGCTCTACCAGCTTGCGGGGTCGTGGCGGATGCCGCAACACCACGTCGCTGCGCTCGGATGTTGCACCCTCCGTCCCGACCCGCGAACAGCAGGGAGCGGGTCCGGGGCGGGAGCGGACCGGGGAGGTAGAATGAGCAACGACGAAGCAGAGGTGATCCCATGAGCGTGACGATTCCGAGCGCGATCCCGGCCGAGTCCCTGCGCGCCTGGTACGACGACGAGCCCCGCGTGAGCGATGTGGCCCTCTACGACATGACCGCCCAGGGCGCGACCACCCTGGCCTCCGTCCTGATCGAACGGCAGCTCGCCACGACCGACGAGCGCGAGCGCGAGTATTGGGCCGCGCGGGTGCGCCTGGTGAACCAGCAGCGCACGGCGCTGGACCCCGACGACCGGCTCGGGCTGATCGCCCAGCAGCAGGCATGGCTCGATGAGATCGACGCCCTGACCGGCCAGGCGAGCCGCCGGATCGCGTGACCGAACCCGTCGCCTCCGACGAGGCGCGGCTGCGGCAGGTGTTCGACGCCACCGCGCGGCAGGCGATCTTCCCGCCGGTCCCGACCGGCGACCGGCTCCTGGTACTGCTCGGCGGCCAGCCCGCCGCGGGCAAGACGAGGGCGCAGGCGGCGATCCTCGCGGAGCACCCCGAGCTGGTGTCCATCACCGGGGATGACCTGCGCGCCTACCACCCCGGCTACCGGGATCTCGCGGTGAACGACCCGCTGGCGATGCCGGCCGCGACCGCGCCAACCTCCAGCGGGCTCATCCGCCTCGCCCTGGACCATGCGATCGAGCACGGCTACCCGGTGCTGCTGGAAGGCACCTTCCGCGATCCAGCGATGGTCATCGACACCGCGGCCCGGTTCGCGGAGGCCGGTTACCGGGTCGAGGTCGTCGCCGTCGCCATGCCCGCCCCGGTGTCGCGCCTGGCCGCGGAAGAACGGTTCCTGCGCGCCCGGCGCGGCGAGGTCGGCCGCTGGACCCCGCCCGAGGCGCACGAGACGGCGCTGGCCGGCTCACCCGAGGTCGTGGCCGCGCTGGAGGCCCTGCCCGCCGTCGCCCGCATCCAGGTCTACACCCGCGACCGCCGCCTCTACGACAACCGCCGCACCGAATCCGGCGCATGGGAGCACGAGCCCCACGCGGCCGAGGTGCTGCGCAGCGAGCAGACCCGAGAGCTCACCCCGGTCGAGGCCGTTGCCTGGCTCGCGGACTACGGCGCCGTATTCGGCGCCGCTCACGCCCGGCGCGGCTACCTCAGTCCGAGGACCGCGTCGGCCTACCGGCGGCTGCAAGACGACGCCGCCCGCATGATCGAGCTGGCCGCCTCCGACCCCAGTGCCGACGTGCGGGCGCTGGAAGAGCAGCAGACCCACCGCCGGATCGCACTGAAGGTCGCCGTGCCCGAGCCGCCGGGGATCGTCGGACGGATCGGGCAGACCCTTCGGCGCTCACTCCCGCCCTATCGTCCAGCTCCGTCGCGTGACGCGCCCGGTAACGAACCACCGAGCATCGGACGCTGAGAAGACGCCTATCGTTCCCCCACTCACGACGACGACGTGGGAGTAGAACTGTTCGACACCCCTGTCCCCGCCGGATCACGAAAGCACGTTCTGGCCCGTAAAACACGGGCGAGTCGCCGGGTGGCCGCGTGGACAACTCCCTCAGGATTCACGGACCTACGCGGTCGGTAGCACATGAGAACGAGCCTGCCGAGACGCCGCCAAACCCGATACCCGAGTCTGCGCGATCGCGCCGGATGTCACAAGCCGGTTCGGGCATTGCGGCCTCCGCCCCGACCCCGCGACTGGCAGGGAGCGGGTCCGGTGCTTGTGGAAGTCGACTGTCAGGCGCGGGAGGGGACGCCGAGTTCGGCCAGCAGGTTCAGCACGCGGCGCTCGATCTCGTCGCGCACCGGCCGCATCCCGTCCGGGGTCCAGCCCGCGGGATCGGGTAGCGTCCATTCCTCGTACCGCTTGCCGGGGAAGATCGGGCAGGCGTCGCCGCAGCCCATCGTGATCACCGCGTCCGCCGCCCGCACGATCTCGTCGGTCCAGGGCTTGGGGAACTCGCCGGCGATGTCGATGCCCCGTTCGGCCATGACCTGAACGGCGACCGGGTTGATCTGCTCGCCGGGCTCGGAGCCGCCGGACCAGCCGATCGCCCGGTCGCCGGCGTGGTGCTGGAAGAAGCCGAGGGCCATCTGCGAGCGGCCGGCGTTGTGGACGCACAGGAACAGCACGGTCGGCGTGCCCGTCAGGTGCATCCCGTCGACCTTGGCGAGCGCGCGCAGCCGCTGCCGGGCGAACTTCTCGGTCAGCAGCGGCAGATAGGTCGGCACCGTCGCACGGGCGGCGAGGTCGGTGTAGGAGGCGTGCAGGAAACGGTCGATCGTCTCCCGCCCGAAGGTGCCCTCGAACTCCCGCGTCAGGCGCTCGGCGCTGGTGGCGAGGCCCGCTTCCTGGTCGATGGTGATCGTCGCGTGGCGCTCGTGCTCGTCTGGCATCGTCGTCATCCCTTCGTCGTGGTCAGCCGGGGCGCGAGGCTCTGGATGCGGGCGGCGATGTCCTCGAACGCCGCGTCGAAGGCGGCGTCCGTCCCGTCGCGCACCGGGTCCGGCACCGACCAGTGCACGCAGCCGGCGTCGCCGAGTTCTTCGTGCGCGGTGTCGCACACGGTCACCACGAAATCGTCCGCGCCGAGCACGTCGTCCAGCGCGCGCGGGGCGCGGGCTCGCAGGGTGAGGCCGTGTCGGTCCGCGGCGGCGATCGCGCCCGGCTCGATCTGCGCGGCCGGGTGCGTGCCGGCCGAGGCCACCGGGATATCGCTGCTGCCGTGCCAGAGCGCAGCGGCGAGCTGGGATCGGGCCGAGTTGCCGGTGCAGACGAACACCACCCGCCGCACCCCGAGCATCGGGGAAGGGGTGAGGCCGTCGAGCGCGCCGGGCGCGAGGTGGAGGTAGGTGCGGCGCCGGTCGGCCTCCGACCGCGTCCGCACGATCAGCCCTGCCTGTTCGAGCTGGTTCAGGTGATGGGCGAGCAGGCTCGATGAGACACCCAGCTCGCCTTGCAGCTCGACCGGGGCGACATCGCCCAGGGTGAGCAGGTCCACGATCCGCAGCCGCACAGGATCGGCCAGCGCCGCATACCGCGCGACCCGACCCGCAAGGCAAGTTTCCTCAATGTTCATTACCTCAAGTTTGACTGAGCGAACCGGATTCGTCAAGATGGGCAGCGATGAACACCACCACGACCGAGGCCGTCCCGCTGTGGCGGCGTGCTGCCGCTGAGCTGCTGGGCGCCGGCCTGCTGGTGACGGTCGTGGTCGGTTCCGGCATCGCCGCCTCGCGTCTCTCGCCCGGCGATGTGGGCTTGCAGCTCCTGGAGAACTCGATCGCCACCGCGCTCGGCCTGACCGTCCTCATCCTGATCTTCCAGCCCGTCTCCGGCGCGCACCTGAACCCGGTCGTCACCCTCGCCGACCGCGCCCTCGGCGCACGGCACGGCGGCGGCGAGATCGCCGTCTACGCTGGCGCTCAGATCGTCGGCGGCATCGGTGGGGCGCTGCTGGCGAACCTCATGTTCGCCGTGCCGGCCGCGCTGTCGGTGACCGACCGGGCGGCACCGGGGCAGGTGCTCGGCGAGGTCGTCGCCACCGCCGGGCTGATCCTCACGATCTTCGCCCTGGCTCGCACCGGCCGCGCGGCGCTGGTCGCCCCGGCGGTCGGTGCCTACATCGGCGCCGCGTACTGGTTCACCTCGTCCACCTCGTTCGCCAACCCCGCCGTGACCATCGGCCGGATCTTCACCGACACCTTCGCCGGCATCGCCCCGACCTCCGCGCTGTGGTTCCTCGCCGCCCAGGTCGTCGGCGCGGTCGTCGGCGTCGGGCTTGTGTTCCTGCTGTTCCCGAATCGAAAGGCCCAGCCATGACCCATCTGATCGCCATCGGCGGCTCCGACGCCGGTATCTCCGCCGCGCTCCGTGCCCGCGAACTCGACCCGACCACCGACGTGACGGTGGTGGTGGCGGACGAGTACCCGAACTTCTCCATCTGCGGCATCCCCTACTACTTCACTGGCGAGGTCGCCCCGTGGCAGTCGCTCGCGCACCGCACGAGCGCTGACTTGGAGGCCACCGGGATGCGGCTGCGGCTCAACACTTTCGCCACGGGCATCGACGTCGCCGGGCAGCGGCTCACTGTCCGCACCCCGGACGGCATCTTCGAGGATCTGGCCTACGACGAGCTGATCGTCGGCACCGGCGCGCTCCCGTCCCACGCCGGCATCGCCGGCCTCGATGCGCTGACCCCGGAGGACGGGGTGCATGTCATTCATTCGATGGGTGACACTTTCGCCCTCGACCACGACCTCACTACCCGGCAGCCGCAGTCTGCGATCATCGTCGGCGCCGGCTACGTCGGCCTGGAGATGGCCGAAGCCTTCATCACCCGCGGGATGCAGGTCACCCAGCTCCAGCGCGGACCCGAAGTGCTCTCCACCCTCGACCCCGAGCTCGGCGCCCTCGTCCGCGACGAACTCACGACGCATGGCGTCGAGGTCGTCACCGGCTCGACCGTGACCGGGATCGAGAAGACCCCGGTCGGGCTCACCGTCACCGGCACCCGCGACGGGCAGCCCTTCGCACAGACCGCGGACCTCGTGCTCGTGGTCGTCGGGGTGCGGCCGAACACCGAGCTGCTCGAGCAGGCCGGAGCGAGCCTCGGCGCGGGCCGCGCCGTCGTGGTCGATGAGCACATGCGCACCGGGCTCCCGCACGTCTGGGCCGCCGGCGACGGCATCATCACGCATCACCGCCTCCTCGGCGCGACCTATCTGCCGCTGGGGACGACCTCGCACAAGCAGGGCCGCATCGCAGGAGAGAATGCTCTCGGCGGCGACCGAGCCTTCGCGGGGTCGGTCGGCACCCAGGTCGTCAAGGTCTTCGACCTCGTCGCCGCCCGAACCGGCCTGCGCGACCACGAGGCGATCGCCGCCGGCTACGCGGCAGCAACGATCACCGCGGCCGCGGACGACCACAAGCGGTACTACCCCGGTGCCCACCCGATCCACTTCCGCATCACCGGGGACACCGGCGACGGGCGTCTGCTCGGCGCGCAGCTCGTCGGGCGGCGCGGCACCGAGGTCGCCAAGCGGGTCGACACCTTCGCCACCGCCCTCTATGCCGGGTTGACCATCGGGCAGTTCGATGACCTCGACCTCTCCTACACCCCGCCGCTCGGCTCTCCGTGGGATGCCGTGCAGCTCGCGGCGCAGGCGTGGTCGGCCGCGAATGCCAGGGTGCTGGTCTAGTGAGCGTCAAGTGACTGGGGCAGACTGAGCGCGATGAGCCTTTCCCCCTCGACCGGCGGGCGCCGCCACCCCGGCACGGTCGGAGAGGTGTTCCTCGTGTTCCTGCGCCTGGGACTGACCTCCTTCGGCGGCCCGGTCGCGCACCTGGGGTACTTCCGCGAGGCGTTCGTGGAGCGGCGCAAGTGGCTGGGCGACCGCGCCTACGCGGACCTGGTGGCGCTGTGCCAGTTCCTGCCCGGCCCCGCATCCAGTCAGGTCGGCATGGCGATCGGGCTGCAGCGCGCAGGGTTCGGCGGGCTGCTGGCGGCGTGGGCGGCGTTCACCCTGCCGTCGGCGATCCTGCTGGTCGCGTTCGCCTACGGGGTCACGGCGCTCGGTGACCTGTCCGGCGCCGGATGGATTCACGGGGTGAAGGCCGCCGCGGTCGCGGTCGTCGCCCACGCCGTGCTGGGCATGGCGAGAACCCTCACCCCGGACGCGAAGCGGGCCACGATCGCCGTGGCGGGCATGATCGTCGTCCTGCTCGTCCCGAGCGCGTTCGCACAGGTCGCCGTGATCGCCGCCGCGGGAGTCGTCGGGCTGGTGTGGCTGCGCCCGCAGGCCGCCACGGCATCGGAGTCGGAGCCATTCGTCGTGCGGGTGCCTCGCTGGGCCGCGATCGGGAGCCTGGCCTTTTTCGTGATCCTGCTCGCGGGCCTCCCCCTGCTCGTGTCCGCCACTGAGAACGGGGCGGTACGCTTATTCGACGTGTTCTACCGGGCTGGGGCACTCGTGTTCGGCGGCGGTCACGTCGTGCTGCCGCTGCTGGAGGCCGGGACCGTGCAGACCGGCCTCGTCGACCACGACGTGTTCCTCGCCGGCTACGGTGCCGCGCAGGCGGTCCCCGGTCCCTTGTTCACCTTCGCCGCCTACCTCGGCGCCGCGACTACCAGCCCGCCGTCCGGGCTGCTCGGCGCCGCGATCGCGCTGGTCGCGATCTTCCTCCCCGCGACACTGCTCGTGGTCGGGGTGCTGCCGTTCTGGGACCGGCTGCGTCGCGCTCCACTCGCGCAGCGGGCGCTCATGGGCGTGAACGCCGGCGTGGTGGGGATCCTCGCCGCAGCGCTCTACACGCCGGTGTTCACCGAAGGGGTCACATCGGTCGCGGCCCTCGGGATCGCCGCCGCCGGGTTCGTCGCCCTGACCTCGTGGAAGGCGCCGGCGTGGGCGGTCGTCATCGCCGCGGGCCTCATCGGCTGGGCCGTACTGTGAGCAAGGGGTGAGTCCGCGCCGCCTCAGCCGACGACCGTGCCGAACAGGGAGCCGACCAGGAAGGTCGCTCCCAGGGCGAGCGCACCGCCGATCACCAGGCGCACCACGGCCCGCCACCGATGAGAGCCGCCGATCCAGGCCGCGACGTATCCGGTGACCGCCAGGGCGAGGAGCACGGCAACGAAGGTCCACACGATGCGCGCCGGGTGCGGCAGCAGCAGGATCGTCAGCAGCGGCAGCACGGCGCCGATCGTGAACGCGATCAGCGAGGCGAAGGCGGCGTGCCAGGGGCTGACGACGTCCTCCTGGTCGATGTTCAGCTCGAGCGCCAGGTGGGCCTTGAGCGCGTCGCGCTCGGTCAGCTCCGTCGCCACCAGGCGGGCGGTTCCGGGGGTGAGGCCCTGCTCCTCGTAGAGCCCGACCAGCTCCTCGAGCTCGACCTCGGGATCCTCCTCCAGCTCGCGCCGCTCCTTCTGGATGAGAGCCCGCTCGCTGTCCCGCTGGCTGGACACCGAGACGTACTCGCCGAGCGCCATTGAGATAGCCCCGCCGACCAGGGCCGCGGCCCCCGCCAGCAACACTGGCGTGACCTCCGCTGTCGCTCCGGCGACACCGACGACGACCGCCGCCGTGGACACGATCCCGTCGTTCGCTCCCAGCACTCCTGCGCGCAGCCAGTTGAGTCGCTGCGCGAGCCCCGTTGCGTGAGGCTCGCCGGAATGCCGGTATGGAGGGGATTGCGTCGTCACGGCTCCTCACGGTAGTTCGGTAGTTCTCCTGCCGCCAGGAAGGAGAGGCAACCCTGCACCTCGGCTCTTCGCCCGCAGATTCCAGTCGTGGTGCTCGGGTTTCAGAGCGTCACACGCGGTGCGAGTCGGACTCCGTGTCGGATCGGCGTGACGGCGGCGGTGCGGCAGCGGGGAGTCCGCTCGGCGGGCCGCCCAGCGCGCGGAGCGCGTAGAGGATCGTGGCGAGGTCCACGAGCTCCTGCGTGAGAGCGCCGGCGACGGCGGGGATGGCGCCCGTCATGGCGATGACCATGAGGACCACGCTGAGACCGATGCCGAGCCATATCGCCGTCAGCGCGACGCGAAGCGTGTGCCGCCCGATCGACACGGCGTCGACCACCTTGCTGAGCGAGTCGACAAGGATCACCACGTCAGCGGCATCGCCGGCCGCGGTCGCGCCTTTCGCGCCCATCGCAACGCCGATGTCGGAGGCGGCCAGCACCGGGGCGTCGTTCACCCCGTCGCCGACCATCATCACGGGTCGTGGATGCAGGTCGGCCGCGAGATGAACCTTCTCTGGCGGAAGGAGCTCGGCATGCACCTCGTCGATCCCGGTCTGCCGCGCGATCGATTCGGCTGTCGCACGAGTGTCTCCCGTGAGCATGACGATCCGTTCGACACCGTTCGCGCGCAGCCACGACACCACCGCGACGGACTCCGGGCGGGGATCGTCGGCGAGCACGAGGACGCCGGCGAACCGGCCGTCGATGGCGACGTAGGCCGCGGCCTCGCCCGTCGTCAGGTCTGCGCGCACCGTGTCGGCCGCCACTGACGCGACGTAGGAGGGCTTCCCCACGACGACCGTTCGCCCCCCGATCACCGCGGTCACACCATTCGTGGCGACCTCACTGGCCTCCTCGGCCGCGAGAAGGTCGATGCCGCGCTCGACCGCGGCCCGGCGGATGCTGTCTGCGAGCACATGCGACGAGTACTGTTCAGCAGACGCGGCGAGCTGCAGCAGTTCGCCCGCCTCGAAGCCGCCGACAGGGCGAACGTCAACGAGGGTCGGCTGGCCCTGCGTCAGCGTTCCGGTCTTGTCGAAGGCCGCGGACTGCACTCGGGCGAGCTGTTCTACGACACCTCCGCCCTTCATGATCACGCCGGCCTTCGCGGCCCGCGAGAGCCCGCCGAGGAACGCGACCGGTGCAGCGATCAGCAGCGGGCACGGCGTCGCTAGCACCAGCACCTCAGCGAAGCGCGTCGGATCGCCCGATACCGCCCACGCTATGCCGGCCAGGGCGAGCGAGACGGCCGTGAAGGGGATCGCAAACCGATCCGCGAGCCGCACGACGGGCGCACGCGAGTCCTCCGCGGCACGCACGAGCGCGACGATCTGCTGGTACTGACTGTCCGCGCTGCGCCGCACCGCCCGGATCCGCACCGCCCGGTTCCCGTTGATAGCGCCGGAGAGCACGTCGCTGCCCGCCTCACGAGTCACCGGCAGACTCTCCCCAGTGAGCGACGATTCGTCGAACGTGCCGCTCTCGGTGAGCAGGATGCCGTCGACCGGCACGATCTCGCCCGGCCGCACCAGCAGCACATCATCGATCCCTACGTGCTCGACCGCGACATCCTGCACCTCGTCCGAGTCCGACGCATGCTCGTGAGTGAGAACATGCGCGGTGCGCGGCGATCGGTCCAGCAGCGCGGTGAGGTCGCGCCTGGCCCGCCGGGCGGCGAAGTCCTCCAACGCTTCACCGCCGGAGAGCATCAAAACGATGATGAGCGACGCGATGTACTCGCCCACGGCGAGGGTTGCGACCATCGCCACCACCGCGAGGATGTCGAGCCCGACATGCCCGCGAAGCACATCACGCACCATCCGAACCAGCGTCCACACGACGAACGCTCCGACGTAGGCCGTCGCCGTCCACCGTCCCACCGCATCCGCTCCGACGGCGTGGAGGACCACGACCGCGGCGAGCACCACGACGGTGACCGAGATGATCGGGTATCGCCACAGCGGCCGCAGCAAGCGCATACGTCTCAGCCTTGTCGACTGCTGCACTCGCCG
>NZ_JBYIPB010000008.1:0-204691 GCF_057706855.1 Microbacterium sp. bgisy207 | reverse complement strand
TGGTGTGAGCGCGTCGGGAAGCGGTGCGGGGCGAGGCATCTGAACACGGTCGCACCTGGTCCGCACGGCGGGCCGCATCGGGTCCCCGCCCACGAAAGGTGTGCACCCGCTGCCCGCTGGGGAGGACACGAACGCAGTCGGCGCGGGCCTGTTCAGTTGCCGCTATCTGCGCGAACGCGATCGGCCCCACGGCGTGTTGCGGCAATCGAACAGAACGCGCCGGACCGGTCAGACCGCTCCGTTGCCGCGAACCGCGCGGCTCGCACCGGCCCCACGGCGTGTTGCGGCAATCGAGCGGATGCGGCAAGACGCCCGTCCGCTCAGTTGCCGGAAACCGCGCGGCTCGCACCGGCCCCACGGCGTGTTGCGGCAATCGAGCGGATGCCGCAATCGAGCGGATGCCGCAATCGAGCGGATGCGGCAAGACGCCCGTCCGCTCCGTTGCCGCACACCGCGCGGGCGGTCGAGCCGGTCAGTCGCTGGTGCCGTAGATCGGGATCGTCGCGTCGATCGAGTCGCCACTGAGCACGAGCTGGACGTCCTCGACGCCCGAGAGGCCGTCGGCGAACGCGAAGTTCGTGCGCGGTGCCATATCGGCTGTGCAGACCTGGTCGGCCGGCGGCTCCTGGAAGGTCACGGTCACTTCCGCCTCGTCGGTGACCTCGCTAGTCTCGACGACCGGCACGCACCCCGAGGACCCCCACGTGAGGATGACGAACTGGCCCTGCTGCTGAGTCCAGCCCGCGGTGGGCTCGTAGTCGGTCGTGCCGCCGGGGCCTGCGAGACCCTCGACGCCCGCGAGAGACACATCGCCGTAGTAGCCGTCGCCGGTGACCCAGATCTCCAGGTCCTCAGAGGGGTCAACCCCGTCTGGCACGGTGACAAGAGTTGCGCGCGGCACGAGATCCCGTGTGCAGGCGGTGTCGGCATCCGGCTCGACCAGTTCCACCGCGAGGGCGCCGTCGGAGTTGATCTCCGCCGACTCCGCCGTGGGAACACACGTGCTGGAACCGGAGGTCACGACCGCGATGATCCGGCCGTCGTCGAGCCAGGCGGCCTCGACGTCGATCTGCTGACCGGAAGGGGCGTCCGAGCTGCTGAGGCATCCGGTGAGGCTGAGAGCGGCTGCGACGCCGAGGACCACGGATGCGAGAACACGGCGCTTCATGATGCTCCTTAGACGAGCGCTGCTACTGGAGTGCAGAGGTGAGACGGGCAAGGTTATCCAACACGGTAGACCTGAGCGGTTGCTTCAACCACTCGTCGAGGGTCAGTTCGCGGCTGAGCGCTCGGTACTCGGCCTCCACGCGGCGCATCTCGGCGACGAACTCCTCGCCACGCACCATCATCGAGATCTCCATGTTCAGCCCGAAGGAGCGCATGTCCATATTGCTCGAGCCGATGACGGCGACGTCGTCGTCGATCGTGAGGCTCTTGGAGTGCAGGATGTAGGGCTTCCGGTACATCCAGATCTTCACGCCCGCACGCAGCAGCGCCTCGTAATAGCTGCGCTGCGCGTGGTACACCATCGCCTGGTCGCCCTCTTCAGACACGAACAGCTCGACGTGGATTCCGCGCTGGCACGCGGTGACCAGCGACAGGAGCAACGACTCCTCGGGCACGAAGTACGGGCTGACGATGATGATCTTCTCGCGGGCGGCGAAGAGCAGCCCCATGAACAGCTTGAGGTTGTTCTGGTACTCGAACCCCGGCCCGGAAGGCACGATCTGGCAGTCGAGGTTGCCGTCCAAGGACGCAACGGATGCCAGGTCGACCTGATCGGCGAGCACCTCACCCGTCTCGGCATACCAGTCCGAGAGGAAGACCACATCGATCGACGAGACGACCGGGCCCTCGACGCGCGCCATCAGGTCGACCCAGTGCAGGCCACGCTTGATGTTCTTCTTCAGGTTGTAGGTGGAGTCGGTGACATTCTGCGAGCCGACGAACGCGACGTTGCCGTCGACCACCAGAAGCTTGCGGTGGTTACGCAGATCGGGCCGCTGCCACTTGCCCTTCAGCGGCTGCACCGGGAGCATGAGCTTCCACGCGGCGCCCATCCGATCCAGGCGCCGGAGAGTCTTCTTGTAGAACGGCTTGCCGCGGTTGGCCCAGTGGTCCAGCAGCACCCGCACCGTGACGCCGCGCGCCGAGACCTCCTCGAGGGCCGCGAAGAAGTTGTCGGTCGAGGCATCCGTCTGCAGGATGTAGAACTCGACGTGCACGTAGCGTTCGGCGAGCCGGATCGCATCGGCCATGGCGTCGAGGCTCGCCTGGTACTCGGAGATGAGGGTGGCCTGGTTGTCGCCCGTGAGCGGCATCGCCCCGAGGTTGGTGTTCAGAGCCACAAGGCTCGTGAACCACGGGGGCGCATCAGGCCGGAGGGTTCCGACCGAGACGCTCTCGCCGTTCTCACGCAGCGCGGTGTTGATCTGCTCCTGTTGCTGACGCCGTTTGCGCGGCAGCCGCGGGTTTCCGATCAGAAGGAACAGCAGGACGCCGACGATCGGGATGAAGTAGATCGCGAGCAGCCATGCCATCGCCGAGGTCGGGCGGCGGTTGCGCGGGATGACGATGATCGCCGTGACACGGATGGTGACGTCGAACAGGAAGACCGCGAGCAGCCACCAGAACGCCAGGTCGGGGAAGTCGATCGTGACGTCGATGTCACCGGAGGTGAACGGAACGAGCTCCGCAGGCCCCATGGGTCCGCTCCCTTCGCCGAGACGTTCTCACGCCAGCGTAGTGGGAAGGGGGGTCACTGCTCGGATGCGGCGGGCGCCGGCGGCAATCCGCGCGCGGCGCGCTCTTCGGCTTCGATGCGCGCGTACTCGCGCCGTTCGTTGCGGTCGGCGCGAATGATGCTGCGGAGCACCCAGAAGAACAGGGTCGTCACGACGATCGTGGGCAGAATCGCCCACAGCGCCGCCACCCAGAAGCTGTCCACCTCTCCAGGATACGCGGCCCTCTCTCCCCAGGCCGCGCCGAGCGCCGCCTATCCCCCTCCGCGGGGAGAGTCGACAGCCGGGGCGCCGCCGACGCGCAGGCTCGTGGCCATGACTCCGATCATCCACGCGACCTCACCCGCCGAGTTCCTCACCGTCGTCCCCCGCCTCCTCGGCTTCCTGCCGCAGCGCAGCGTCGTGCTCGTGCCGTTCCGGCGCGGCCGCAGCCGCGGGGCGCTGCGTCTGGACCTGCCTCCGAACGACGATCGCGCCGACGAGATCGCCGCGACGATGATCGGGCTGGTGTGCCGGGTACCGGAGGCGGATGGGTGCGCGATCGTCGTCTACGGCGACACGGATGCCCCGGCTCGCGCCCTGATCGCGGGGGTCGAACGGCGAGCCGAGGCCTGTGGCGTGCGGATCGTCGAAGCGCTGTGGGTGACCGGCGGTCGATGGGGATCGTACGCGACCGCCGAGACCGGCACGGTTCCGACCTCGGCGCAGCTTCCTCCCGGAATCGAGCAGACCGCGCCGCCCGAGGCCGATCAGTTCTCGGGCGCGGAGCTGGTCACCCTGGACGCGGGCCGATCGGCAGCGGTCGAGACCGCCTGCGAGTCCCTCGACCATGCCGTGCGAGCACTCGCGCTCACCGACCCGGAGAACACGGCCGCGCGTGTTCTCCGGGTCGATCCCCGGGGGTTCGCCGCGGTGTGTCTCCTCGATGATCTCCCGGCGTTCGTCGAGAGACTGCTGAGCGCGGATCCGGCCACGCTCGACCCGTTCGAGATCGCGGTCGCGGCCTGGACGCTGGGGCGACCGTCGCTGCGCGATATCGCGCTCATCTGCTGGGTCGACGGCATCGACGCCGGGGATGAGGCGGCGCAGGCACAGGCGCGGTGGGAAGACGGTGACCAGTACCCGAGCGAGATCGCGATGCGGCTGTGGGGCGAGGGCCCGCGACCGTCACCCGAGAGACTCGGCCGTGCACTGGCCCTGTCGCGCCACATCGCCAGTGCCGTGCCGTCGTCGTGGCGTCCGGGGCCGCTGGCAGTGTGCGCCTGGTTCTCGTGGGCACTGGGCAGATCGACGCACGCCGACCTGTTCGCCCGGCAGGCGAGCGAACTCGAACCCGAACACGGCCTGGCCGAGATCGTGCGATCGTTCGTGGGAGCCGGTCATCTGCCCGATTGGGCGTTCCAGCTGGGCGAGCCCGAGGACTGACCGCGTGCGGTCAGCGCTACTTGACGAGCGGGAACAGGATGGTCTCACGGATGCCGAGACCCGTGATCGCCATGAGGAGCCGGTCGATCCCCATCCCCATACCGCCGGTGGGAGGCATCCCGTGCTCGAGCGCACGCAGGAACTCTTCGTCGATGCGCATGGCCTCGTCGTCGCCTCGCGCGGCGAGCTTCGCCTGCTCCTCGAATCGCTGCCTCTGGATGACGGGGTCCACGAGCTCCGAGTATCCGGTGGCAAGCTCGAACCCGCGAACGTACAGGTCCCACTTCTCGACGACGCCGGGGATCGAGCGGTGCTCGCGCACAAGCGGGCTGGTGTCGAGGGGGAAGTCCATGACGAACGTCGGCCGCACGAGCGTGGGCTTGACGAAGTGCTCCCACAGCTCTTCGACGAGCTTGCCCGGGATCGGATGCGGCGGCAGGTCGACCTCGAACCGTTCAGCGATCGCGGTCAGCTCCTCGAGCGACGTCGACGCATCGACGCGGGGCGCCGCATCCGTTGCTCCCCAGGCAGCCTCGAGCGCGTCGTTGAGGGAGTCATACATCGACATCCGCTCCCACTGGCCGCCGAGATCGTAGACCGTGCCGTCGGCCCAGGTCACCTCGGTCGACCCGGTGACGGCGATCGCGGCGTTCTGGATGAGCTCCTGTGTGAGGTCGGCGATGCCGTGGTAGTCGGAGTAGGCCTGATAGGCCTCGAGCATCGCGAACTCGGGGCTGTGGGTCGAGTCGGCCCCCTCGTTGCGGAAGTTGCGGTTGATCTCGAACACGCGGTCGATGCCGCCGACCACGGCGCGCTTGAGGAAGAGCTCAGGCGCGATGCGCAGGTACAGCTCGGTGTCGAAGGCGTTGGAGTGGGTGATGAAGGGTCGAGCGGATGCGCCGCCGTGCTGCACCTGCAGCATCGGCGTCTCCACCTCGACGAACCCGTGGGCGGCGAACGTGTCACGCAGGCTTCGGTTGACTCCGGCGCGGGCGAGGACGGTCGCGCGGGCCTGGTCGCGAACGATCAGATCGAGGAACCGACTGCGGACGCGGCTTTCTTCACTGAGCTCTGAATACAGGTTCGGCAGCGGCAAGAGCGCCTTGGCGGCGATCTGCCACTGCGCCACCATGATCGACAGCTCGCCGCGCCGGCTGGAGATCACCTCGCCGGTCACCGAGACGTGATCGCCGAGGTCGACGAGTTCTTTCCATCGCTGCAGCGACTCTTCGCCGACAGCTCCCAGCGAGACCATCGCCTGGATGCGGCTGCCGTCCCCGGCCTGCAGCGCCGCGAAGCACAGCTTGCCGGTGTTGCGACTGAAGACAACGCGTCCCGCGACCGAGACGGTCTCGCCGGTCTCCTCGCCGGCCTCGAGGTGCGCGAACCGTTCCCGCACCTCGGCGATGGTTGCCGTCACCGGGACACTCACGGGGTAGGCGCCGCCGGCGGCATCCGCTCGCTCTGCCAGCAACCGCTCGCGCTTGGCCAGCCGCACCGCCTTCTGCTCGAAGACGTCGTCCTCGGGGGCTTCGGAGGAGGCGTCCGCGGGCGCGGCGGAGGGTGTGTCGGTCATGAGGGGGACTCCTTGAAAATCGTCGCCCAGTCTATCCGCGGGTCACCGCCGCCCCCGTCGGCGCCGGACGGAGGCGTCACTCGGCGGGTGGACGAACCGAGTCGGTCCCCGCCTCGACGAGGGCGTGGTCCACGGTGGTGTGCATGAGTGCCGCGAGGTAACGGCCGGGCTCGGTGACCCCGGCGGAGCGCAGCAGGTCGGTGGCCTGACGGATGATCGACCGTGAGAAGTCGGTGGCGGTGGCGATCCCTTCCGCGTAGGCAGCCCGATGCGCCTCCGCGACGACGACCGGTTCGCAGCCGAGCTCGACCGCGAGGGCCTGCGCGATCGGCAGCACGGGCGTGGGCGCAGTGACGGCGGCATACGCCCCGACCAGAGTCCGCAGGTCGATCGAGGTGCCCGTGAAGGCGATCGCCGGATGAATGGCCAGCGGGATCGCGCCGCGCGACATCGCGGGGGCCAGCACATCGGTGCCGAACCACGGGTCGGTGTGCAGGACGAGCTGCCCTGGCTGCCACGCGCCGAGTTCGGCAAGTCCCGCGACCAGCCCCTCGAGTTGATCGTGCGGGACCGCGATCACAACCAGCTGGCTCTCACGCACGACATCCTGCGGGTCCCGGGTGGGGACCCCCGGAAGGATCGCGGCCGTGCGATCGTCATCCGACCCGCCGGTGATCCCCACGATCGCGTGACCTGCTCCCGCGAGCGCCGCACCGATGACAGGGCCGACCCTGCCGGCTCCGATGATGCCGACGCGCAGCCGGTCGCTCACTGCGCCCCTGCCCATCGGTGTGAGCGGTCGGCGGCCGCGGCGTGGATCGCGCCACGCTCGGCGGCGTCGAAGAGCCGGAGCGCGTCATCGCGATCGAGGATGCCGAGGCTGCCCGAGACTCTGCCGACAACCGTGTGGGCGCGCACATTGGCCACCCGCAGCGACCGATCCAGCGGTCCTTGGCTGATCTCGAGACTCTGCATCCGTGCCAACGGGATGACGGCAAGTGTCCGCCAGATCCTGCCGCGACGCAGGAACAACGCATCGGTGCCGAGCCAGAACCCGTTGCGGCGCCACGAGAGCGGTCGCAGCAGGCGGGCGCGGCGCGGCGTCGTCGTGTACGGGTCGTCGGGAACGGGCCCGAGCGCGCCGTTCTCGACGATCATCGGCCAGTCCGCTTCGGCCAGGTCAGGCAGGATGAGCCGGAGCACGCGCTCGACATCTGCTCGGTCGCCCACCGGCAGCACGGTGCCGAACTGGTCGTTGGCGCTGTCGCTCGCGCTGCGTCCCGAGAGCCGGTTGATGCGAATCGCCCACCAGCCGAACGGTCGCCACATCAGCGGCTGCGTGACCTCCACGGCGTGGATGCGGCCCGGCGGGATGATCTCGGTGACCGTCGTCAGCAGGCCATAGGTGATCCGCACTCCGCTGGATGTCGGGGCGATCGAATACCGCAGAGACCGGGTGATCGAGCGGATCCAGTAGGCACCGAAACCGAGGACGGCGGGCACGACCGCGAACAGCAGCCAGCCCGTGGTGGTCACCGCGCCCGTCACGATGGCCGCGATCGCGACGACCAGGACGATCGTCGATCCGGTGAGGGTCTGCGAGGCCACGAGCCGGCCCACCGGGATCGAGACGACGGACTCGGGCTCGGCGACGGGAGCTTCGGCGCCCGCGATCAGGCCGGTGATCCCCGCCGACACCGTCTGGGATGCCGAGGGGCGCGTGCGCGTCTGTCCGGTGGCGGCGAGCTGCCTGCCCGATGCGAGTCGCAGGATGTCGGCGCGAACGGCTTCCGCGTTCGCCGTCGACAGGTACTCGAGCTTGACGTTCGAGTCGAGGCCGGCACCGACCACTTCGAGCTTGGCGAGTCCGAACAGGCGGGCGATCGTCGGGCGGGTCAGGTTCACCCCCTGCACACGGTCCAGCGGTGCGCGACGGTGGGAGCGGAAGACGACGCCGGTGCGCACTTCGACGTCGTCGTCGGTGATCCGGAAACTGTGGAAGCGCCATCCGAGGTAGAACAGTCCCACGAGCACGATCACGATCGCGATGACCCCGAGCGTCGCCACCAGGATCAGGTTGTGCGAGACGACGTAGTCGACGGGATCCCCGGGGATCGACCCGCCCTCGAAGCCGGGGGCGAGCCAGGGCAGGAAGATCGCGATCAGCCGGTCGCGCATGTTCGCGACGATCACGCCGGCGACGATGACGAGCACCAACCCGCCCCGGAACAGGGGCGTGAGGGGATGCATCCGGTGCCACTCGCCGTCGCTGAGCGGCGAGCGCACCTCCGCTGCCGGCGGCGGCGTGGGTGCGGCGTCGGTCACAGTCCGGTCCGTCGCGTCTCGGCGACCGCGATGAGAGTGTCGCGCAGTTGTTCGGCGGCTGCTTGCCGGATGCCGGGGATCGCCACTCCCGTCGTGGCTGCCGCCGTGACGAGCTTGAGCTGCGCGATACCGAATCCGCGATCGAGCGGTCCGTGGGTGATGTCGACGAGCTGCATCCGCCCGTACGGCACGGCGACCACCCGCTGCCAGAGAATGCCCTTGCGGAAGACGAGGTCGTCGTCCCGAAGCTGATAGCCGTATGCGCGAGCCTGTCGCGGGGTGACCGCAATCGTGATCGCGAGGACCACCAACAGGATGCCGGCCGGGATCCACACCCACCACATCCCGAACGCGAGCCAGCCGACCAGCGCCGCGCCGAGCACGAGGAGCAAGCCGATACCGGTGGAGATGAGCTGAACCCACACGTACTGCCGCGCAAGCTGATGCCACGTGCCATCCCCCAGCGGCAGCCGGTTCGGCGACCGGGGCTCGAGGACCTCCGAGAACGTGCCCTGATCGGAGATGGCGTCGTCGGCCGTGTGCGCCGGGCGGTCGGGGGTGTGAACCGGCTCGCTCTCGCCGTGTGCCGTACCGGCGGGCTCGCCGCCGGGGACGCCGGATGCCTCAGTGTTCGTGGGCTCCGAAGCCGGGGTCGACGCCTCCGGGCTGTTCGTCATCGTCGTCCTTCCGGATCGTGCACAGATACTCCGCCACCAGCCCCGCCGCGACCAGGAGGAGCCCGGCGCCCAGCGTTGCCAACTGGGTCGCCATCGAGCCTAACGGCGGGACGACCGGTCGCGTCAGGAGGAACGCCACCAATCCGCCCGCGAAGCCGACGGCAGCCGCGCCGAGCAGGCTTGACGCCTTGGCGAGCATCGCGATACGCAACGCGCGGAAGGGGTTGATGGGGGCGCGGGTGTGCCCGCGGGACGCGCGCCATACCGGGATGGCGAGCGCGACGACGATCGCGCCCAGCGCGATCAGCAGCACGGGAAGCGTGATGAGCGGGGTGAACGTCGCCCGCCCCGTCGCGGTGAGGACCTGGTTGACGAGGAAGCCGCCGCACAGGGCGATGACGGCGGCGACGATCAGGATGCCGGGACCGGTACGTTTCACGGGGTGTCCCGAAGTCGGTCCCGCAGCTCGGCGACGCGCCCCGCGCCGACCAGGTGCGCATCCGGATCGATGCTCAGCCACGGGGTGAGCACGAAGTCACGCGACGCGGCGCGGGGGTGGGGAAGGGTCAGGGTCGGGGTATCGCAGACCACGTCGCCGTACGCGATGAGATCGAGGTCGAGAGTGCGGTCACCCCACCGCTCGCGCCGGACGCGACCGTGCCGGTCCTCGATGGCCTGCAGATAGCTCAGCAGCACCGTCGGTGCGAGGCGTGTGGTGACGATGGCGACAGCGTTGAGATATCCGGGTGCGTCGGGATCGGGACCGTCCACAGTGACGGCGACCGACTCCATCGGCTCGGAGGCGCGGACCGCCGACACCAGCGGAAGCCGCTCCAGGTCGGCGAGCGCCGCCGCGAGGGTCGCGTGTCGGTCACCGAGGTTCGCGCCGAGGGCGATCACGGCCTCCGCGGCGGGCGCCGCCTCCGCGGGCGGGGGTCCCTCGGTCCCCTCGGCCAGCCGCCGACTCATGAGCCGGCCCCCGCATCACCGCGCGTGATCGTGACCGACACGTCCGCGAACTTCTGCGCGATCGGCGCCTGGGGCTTGTGCACCGTCACGCGCACGATCTGCACGCCCGAGAAGGCGAGCACACGGTCGGCGATCCGCTGCGCGAGGGTCTCGATGAGATTCACCGGCTCCCCGGCGACGATCTGGGCGACAGCTTCCGCCACCTCGCCGTAGTGCACCGTGTCCATGACGTCGTCCGAGCGCGCCGCGGTGTCGGCGCGGACGAACAACGTGAGGTCCACGACGAAGTCCTGGCCGTTCTCGCGCTCGTGCGCGAAGACGCCGTGGCGCCCGAACACCCGCAGCCCCTCGAGGCGGATCTCATCGAGCGGGTACATCGGGTCCCCCCCACAGCTCCGCGATCCGCAGGGCGTCGCGGGTCGCAGCGACGTCGTGCACGCGAACTGCCCACACTCCCGCGAGTGCGGCAAGCGCACTCGTCACAGCCGTCGCCGTGTCACGCCGCGCCTCGGTCACGGCACTGGTCTCGGTCGCGGCGCTGGCGTCAGCGCTCGACGGCTCCTGCGGATCGGCTTGTGCGCCCGCTCGTACGGCGCCGGCTTCCGTCCGCTCCGCGAACCGCCGCTGCGCGGTGCTCCGCTCGATGAAGCGCCGCTGCGCGTCGACGGATGCCTCGGCCAGAGCTTCCGCGAGGAACCGCTTCCGGCTCGTGCCGAGGAGGACGCGCTGCCCCGCCGCACCGAGGTGGGGAAGGGCGCGAAGAACGTCCCAGTTCTGCTCGGGGCGCTTTCCGAACCCGATGCCCGGGTCGACGATGATCCGATCGGCGGCGATGCCTGCGCTCCGGGCCGCCGCGACCCGCTCGGCGAGTTCGGCGGTCACTTCTGCGGCGACATCCGCGTACTGGGCAGGCGCGTACATCTCCCGAGACGGGCCGCGCCAGTGGCCCAGCACGATCTCGGCGTCCGTTTCGGCCACCGCCGGGAGCATCGCCGCATCCGCGAGACCGCCCGAGACGTCGTTGACGATCCTCGCCCCCGAGTCGACCGCCGCGAGCGCGGTGGACGCGTTCATCGTGTCGATGCTGATCCATGCGCCACGCTGCGCCAGGGCACGGATGACCGGCACGACCCGGTCCCGTTCGATCGACGGATCGACCCGCTCGGCGCCGGGGCGCGTCGACTCGCCGCCCACGTCGAGGATGTCGGCGCCCGCCGCCCACAGCGCCAGACCGTGCGAAATCGCGGCGCCCGTGTCGAGGTAGCGGCCACCGTCGCTGAACGAGTCCGTGGTGACATTCACCACTCCCATCACCAGCGTCGACATGTCAGCTCGCTCCGATGAGCGCGATCAGTTCCGCGCGCGCGACGGGTTCTTCGTAGGCGCCGCGCGCCGCGATCGTGACCGTTGAGGCATCCGTCTGGCGCCCGCCGCGCATCGTGACGCACTCGTGGGTGGCATCCAGCACGACGAGAACGCCTCGGGCGGCAAGGGATTCGAAGATGGTGTCGGCGATCTGTTCTGCCAGACGCTCTTGCACCTGCGGCCGCGCAGCGAGCACATCCACGACCTTGGGCAGCGCACCGAGCCCCACGACCTTCTCCCCCGGGAGGTAGGCGATGTGGGCGTGACCGCGAAACGGCAACAGGTGGTGCTCACAGACCGAGCGGAACAGGATGTCGCGCACCATGACCGCTCCCGAGGGCAGCGTTTCGGGCGCCGGACCTCGCGAGATCGAGATCGTGTGCGCCAGGGGCGCAGCGGGGTCTTCGCCGATACCGGCGAAGAACTCCGAGTAGGCATCCGCCACCCGCTCCGGGGTCAGCTTGAGACCGGGACGGTCGGGGTCTTCCCCGATCGCCCCGAGCAGTTCGCGCACCAGTGCGGCGACGCGTTCACGGTCAACGGCCACCAGGCGAGCCTACGCGGTCGCGGGACGCGCCTGTCCGGTCGGCCTGCGTCGCGGCGCCTTCTCGGCAGGGCCGGAGTCGGCCTCGGTCGATGCGGCGACGCTGGACGGCGCGGGACGACGCGGGACCTCCACGGGCGGGAGCACCGACACGGGACGCTGCTCGCTCGAGAGCCACTGCGGGCGCTCGGGCAGCTTCTTCACGTCCTTGAAGATCTCCTCGATCTCGAGGTGGTCGAGCGTCTCCTTCTCGAGCAGTTCGAGGGCGAGCTTGTCGAGGATCTCGCGGTTGTCGTTGATCACCTGGTAGGCCTCGTTGTGAGCCTGCTCGATGAGGGCGCGCACCTCGGCATCCACCCGCTCGGCGATCCGTTCGGAGTAGTCGCGACCGTGACCCATGTCACGACCCATGAAGACCTCGCCGGAGCTCTGGCCCAGCTTGACCGGACCGACATCCGTGGTCATGCCGTACTCCGTGACCATCTTGCGCGCGATGTTCGTCGCCTTCTCGATGTCGTTGGAGGCGCCGGTCGTCGGGTCGTGGAACACGATCTCTTCGGCGACACGGCCGCCCATGGCGTAGGTCAGCTGGTCCTGCAGTTCGTTGCGGGTCACGGAGTACTTGTCGTCAAGCGGCATGACCATCGTGTAGCCGAGGGCTCGCCCGCGCGGCAGGATCGTGATCTTGGTGACGGGGTCGGTGTAGTTCATCGCCGCCGCCGCGAGCGCGTGACCGCCCTCGTGGTAGGCCGTGATGAGCTTCTCTTTGTCTTTCATGACGCGCGTGCGGCGTTGCGGGCCGGCCAGTACGCGGTCGATCGCCTCGTCCAGCGCACGGTTGTCGATCAGCTGCGCGTTGGAGCGGGCGGTCAGCAGCGCCGCTTCGTTGAGAACGTTCGCGAGGTCGGCGCCGGTGAAGCCGGGCGTCTTGCGGGCGACGACTTCGAGGTCGACGCCGTCGGCGAGCGGCTTTCCGCGGCCGTGCACCTCGAGAATGCGCTTGCGTCCCTGCAGGTCCGGCGCGTCCACACCGATCTGGCGGTCGAAGCGTCCAGGGCGCAGCAGCGCGGGGTCGAGGATGTCGGGACGGTTGGTCGCGGCGATGACGATGACGTTGGCCTTGGGGTCGAAGCCGTCCATCTCGACGAGCATCTGGTTCAGCGTCTGCTCGCGCTCGTCGTGACCGCCGCCCATGCCGGCTCCGCGGTGACGGCCGACCGCGTCGATCTCGTCGATGAAGATGATGGCGGGGGCGTTCTCCTTGGCCTGGTTGAACAGGTCGCGCACGCGGCTCGCGCCGACGCCGACGAACATCTCGACGAAGTCCGAGCCCGAGATGGAGTAGAACGGCACGCCGGCCTCGCCGGCCACCGCACGGGCCAGCAGTGTCTTGCCGGTTCCGGGAGGGCCGTACAGCAGCACGCCCTTGGGGATGCGGGCGCCGACGGCTTGGAACTTGGCCGGCTCCTTGAGGAAGTCCTTGATCTCCTGCAGCTCTTCGATCGCCTCGTCGGATCCGGCGACGTCCTCGAAGGTGACGGTCGGGGTCTCCTTGGTCACGAGCTTGGCGCGCGAGCGACCGAACTGCATGACCTTGCTGCCGCCGCCCTGCGCGGACGAGAGCAGGAACCAGAACAGCACACCGAGCAGCAGGATCGGCAGGAACAGGGAGAGGAACCCGTCGAACCACGTGGCCCGCGGGACGACGTCGTTGTAGCCGTCGACGGGGTTGGCGGCGTCGATCGCGTTGACGACCTCCTCGGCGCGAGCTGTCACGTAGTAGAACTGCACGTCGGTCGCGCCCTCGTAGGGCTCCGAGAGCGTCATGTCGACACGCTGATCACCGTCGGTGTTCACGACCTCCGTCACGGTGTTTCCTGCCAGCAGGTCGAGTCCCTGCTGGGTCGTGATCTGCTTCGCGCCACCGAGGCTCGAGATGAGCGTGAATCCGATGATGAGGAACACCGCGATGAGCGCGACGTACAGCAGCGGGTTGCGAGTGAGCTTCTTGAAATCCATGGTTCGGGGTGAACCCGGTCCCTCCGTCGATCAGGCGCCGCGCCGCGCGGGAACGCGGGAACGGTGGACTCAGGGTATCGCGGGCTTGCTATGCCACGACTGAGCATTCGCCCACGGCGTACCGGGAACAGACCGCGCGAAGGGCCCGTCAGCTGTAGACGTGAGGGGCGAGGATTGCGACGTCGCGGAGGTTTCGGTACTTCTCCGCATAATCGAGACCGTAGCCGACGACGAACTCGTTCGGGATGTCGAATCCGATGTAGCGGCAGTCCACCTCGACCTTCGCGGCATCCGGTTTGCGCAGCAGCGCGAAGACCTCGACGGATGCCGCGCCGCGCGACGCGAAGTTCGTCAGCAGCCAGCTGAGCGTGAGGCCCGAGTCGATGATGTCTTCGACGATCAGGACGTGCTTGCCGTGCAGGTCGGTGTCGAGGTCCTTACGGATCTGCACGACACCGCTCGATCGCGTGCCGGTGCCGTAGGACGAGACCGCCATCCAGTCCATCGTCATGTGCGACGGCAGCGCGCGAGCGAAGTCGGCCATGACCATGACGGCGCCCTTGAGAACGCCGACGAGCAGGAGTTCCTTGCCCGCGTAGTCCGCCGTGACCTGCGCGGCGATCTCCTCGAGTTTGGCCTGGATCTGCTCCTCCGTGACCAGAACGCGGGTGATGTCGGACTGGACCTCCTCGGCACGCATGCCTCCGAGTGTACGGGGACGGTCAGCGGGCGGTGAACTCGATCCGTCCACTGACACGGGCCGCGCGGCATCCGGGCAGATCGATCGGTCCCTGCCCGCGCCAGCCGGTCACGAGGCGTGCGACATCGAGG
Organism: Microbacterium sp. bgisy207; assembly: GCF_057706855.1. NCBI lineage: Bacteria > Bacillati > Actinomycetota > Actinomycetes > Micrococcales > Microbacteriaceae > Microbacterium > Microbacterium sp. bgisy207. Next base: position 190,219 of record NZ_JBYIPB010000008.1, on the reverse strand, counting down.
GTCTGCGAACGCGTGAGGCTCTGGCCGAACTCGGCGGCGACGACATGACGGATGAGGCGATGCCGCAGCGCCGCGGGGTTGGCGGCCAGCGCGCCGACCGACAGCGAGATCCCCGCCTCGGCGTGCTCGACGACGTCTTCGATCATCTCGTCGATCATCTCCGCGAACGCCTCGGCGTCCTCGCGCAGCTGGCTCGCCGTGCGCGCGAGCGCCTCCGCAACCCCCGGTCCGAGCTCCCGTTCGAGCACGGGAAGCACCCGCTCGCGCACCCGCACGCGCGCGTAGCGGGGGTCGGTGTTGTGGGGGTCGGCCCAGGGTGCGAGGCGCTCCGCCGCGCACGCGGCCTGAGTTGTCGTGCGCCGCACCTCGAGGAGGGGACGCAGGATGACACATCCGTCGTCCCGTTCGCTGACGGGCGCCATGCCCTGCAGGCTCGCCGTCCCGGACCCGCGGGCAAGGCCCAGCAGCACCGTCTCGGCCTGATCGTCGAGAGTGTGGGCGACGAGGATCGCGGCTGCGCCGGCCTCTCGGGCGACGGCATCGAGGGCACCGTATCGCGCGTCACGAGCCGCAGCCTCAGGTCCTGCGCCGTCACGCACGACGACGCGCACGACGCGGGCGGGGAGGCCGAGCGCCTCGGCTGTCGCCGCGGCGCGGGCCGCGACCTCTGCCGACCCGTCTTGGAGGCCGTGATCGACCGTCACCGAGATCGCCGTGACACCTCGCTTCGGAGCCTCGAACGCCACCGCCGACGCGAGCGCCAGCGAGTCCGCTCCGCCCGAGAGCGCGACGATCACGGTCCCGCGCTCGGGAACAGTCTCGAGTGCGCCACGCACCGCCCGGCGCACCTCCGCGACGGCGGGATCCAAGCCCGGGCGAACGTCCACGCCGCAACGCTACCGGGCCGCCCGCGTCTGCTCACCCGTCACTTTCCGTCTCCCCCGACATCGGCGCGGCCGGGCACCCCGCCGAACCGGTCTGGCGAGGGGAGTCGGCTCCGTCGCGACAGGCGTGGGAGCGCGGAATCCGGCGCACTAGGCTGGTCGCGGCACCCCGTCACCGACAAAGGAGCACACAGTATGGGCGCGTACGACGCCGTCATCGAGATCCCCCGCGGCAGCCGCGTGAAGTACGAAGTCGACCACGGCACCGGACGGGTCTTCCTCGACCGCATCCTGTACACCGTCTTCGGCTACCCGGCCAACTACGGCTTCTTCGAGAACACCCTCGGCGAGGACGGCGACCCGCTCGACGTGCTCATCCTCCTCGACCGGGACCTCTACCCCGGCATCCTGGCGAAGGTCCGCCCCGTGGGCGTCCTCAAGATGAGCGACGAGGCCGGCGGTGACGACAAGGTCGTCGCGGTCCTCGCGAAGGACCCGCGCTGGGACCACATCCAGGACGTCGCCGACATCCCCGACTACACGAAGAAGGAGATCGCTCACTTCTTCGAGCACTACAAGGACCTCGAGCCCGGCAAGTGGGTCAAGGTCGATGACTGGGCCGATGCCGCCGAGGCGGAGCGCCTGATCGCCGAGGCCGTCGAGCGCTTCGACGAGCACGAGGGCGAAACCCGCACGCAGGGTGAGGGCGAAGCGCCCAACACGCTCTGACACCCGCGCCCCTTTTCACGGAAGCCGCGGTATCCGAGACGGATGCCGCGGCTTCCTTTGTTCTCGACCGGCGTGACGCGCGTGAGCGGCCGGATCAGAAGTACACGCCGCGGGCGGCCATGAACCCGGACGGGTTGACGGCGGCGCCGTTGACGTAGGTCTCGAAGTGCAGGTGGCAGCCGAAGGAGTTGCCGGTGTTGCCGACGCTCGCGATGACCTGACCGGCCGACACCTGCTGACCGTAGCCGACGAAGATGCCGCCCTGGCGGATGTGGGCGTAGCCGGTGCCGATGCCGCCGCCGTGGTCGATCTTGATGTAGTAGCCGTAGCCGCCGTTGTATCCCGCGTAGACGACGCGACCGGATCCGGCAGCGTAGATCGCGGCGGAGCATCCGGGGGCGAAGTCATAGCCGTAGTGCCAGCTCGAGGAGCAGTAGTTCGCGTTACAGACACTCGAACGGGGGCCATAGCCCGAGGAGACGTACCCGGAGGACGGGCGCGCCCATCCGCCACCCGTGACGGCGCCGCCGTTGCCGCCCCCCGCGGCTGCCTGCTCGCGCGCGATGCGCTCCGCTTCTTCACGCGCCTTGCGCTCTGCCTCTTCGCGCGCCTTGCGTGCCGCCTCCACGCCCGCCTGGTAACCGGCGACCGTCTTCGCGGTTTCGTCCTTCAGCGCAGACAGCTGAGCCTCGAGCTCGCCGAGGTGCGCGGTCTGATTGTCGAGTGCGACCTGTGCAGCTGCGGCGGCTTCTTGCGCTGCCACCATCTTCTGCTCGGCCTCCTGCTGCAGGCGGTCGCGCTCGTTGCGAGCCTGCACAGCCTGGTCGCTGAGGCTCTGCGCGGAATCCCGCGCCGTGACAGCCTCGGCATAGACCGTCTGGTTCCGCTCCAGGAGCTTGTCCATCGTTCCGAGCCGCGCCAGCAGCTCATCGGCGCCGACCGCCGAACCGGAGAAGAACAACTGCATCGCGGTGTCATCGCCGCCGTCGCGGTAGAGCTGCGCGGCGATGCGTCCCGCCTTCTGCGCGGCCTCATCGGCGGCAGCGGCCTGCGCGTCCGCCTGGGCCTGCAGGTCGTCGGCACGTTTGGCGGCGTCGAAGAAGGCCTGCTGGGCGACGTAGAACTCATCGGACAGCCGCTGGGCCTCGGCCTGGGTGCGCTCGACTTCGGCCGTGAGGTTCTGAATGAGCCCCTCGATGCGGGTGACTTCACGCGCCTTGGCGGCTTCGTTCGCCTTCGCGTTCTGCACGTCATCCCAGCTCGGATACGACTGGGCAAACGCCGGCGCGAGGCTGAACGCCGAGACACCGCCGAAGAGGGCCAACCCGCCCGCGATTCCGATTCCGAGGGCGGACCGGCGCGAGAGCACGCGGAGCTCACGCGGCGTGGGCGCGCAGCCGCACTCTTCCGGGCTCGAGTCGAGCTCCACCAGATCCTCCTGTCACGCGGGACGTCTTCACACTAACAACACCAGTCACAGAAGCAACAGGTTTCTCGCGGGTGTCGATACTGGGCATCCGTCGCCGCGACAACAGCGCGCCGCCCCGCGACGCCGCTCACGGGGCCTCCCCGAGCCACGGCTCGTCGAGCGATCCGGCCGGCGGGCGGTGCCCGAGCAGGAGCGCCGACGGATGCTCCGGGCCGGTGTGCACGATCGCAACGCCGCCCCGGCGGCGGGCGTATCCAGCGGGGAAGCTGCCGGTGACGGGATTGCGGCTATGGACCCACCGTCCCCGCAAGACGAGCCTCAACTCATCCCCGGCGCGGAAGCGGGTCGCCTGCTCGCGTAGCTCGATGTCGACCGGGCGAACCTCGCCGGGCCGCAGTGGCGAGAGCTGCGCGAACGTGTGCACGGGATGCAGGTCGCTCGACAGGTCGGCATCGAGGTCGCGGAATCCCACCCGCTGCCACCCGTACGACATCCAGGCGCTGTCGAAACCGTACGAGCCCTCGAACGGCACGACAGCGCCGTCCGAGACCTTCCGGATGCCGACGAACAGCGTGAGGTCGTCAGCCCCGCGCGCTGCCACATGAAGCCGCAGCGCCATCGGCCCGATGATGTCAGTGTCTTCAGGGATGCGCCACCTCCACTCGAGTCCGGGACCATCCACCGCGAACCCGGTCTGCACCGTCGCCCTCGGCACGGCGTCGGTGAGGCATCCGTCCATCCCGTCCAGGTGCAGTCTCCGCATCCGCAGATCCGGCGGCGGCCATTCCGGCTCCGCAGTCACCGCGACCGGCACCGGCCCGCGCTCGTAGACGGCCAGGCGGACCGGTGCGAGCGCGTCCCAGCCGTTGTCGATTCCCCGCAGCGTGTGATCGAAGAAGCGGGCACGGATGCGGGCAGCATCCGTGCTGTAGTAGGTCGACCACTTGCCGCCGCGGTGGGTATAGAGCCAGCGGGCGGGACGCTCCGGAAGCGCCCGCCCGGCTCTGCGGAAGACCTCGAAGGAGCCTCGCGTGTGGAGGTTGTGGTCGGAGAAGCTGCCGCAGACCAGTACCGGCACGCCGATGCGGTCGATGTCGGGGGTGCGGTCGCGGTACCACTGGCCGCGCGTCGCGTGCCTCGCCAGCTCGCGGCGCAGCGGCGGCGGGGCGAGTCGGGCGGCGCGGGATGTCATCGTCGTCCACAGCACCGCGAAGCCGTTCTCTCGGATGCCGCCGGGCCAGGCGAAGTCGCGGTAGAGGTCGCTGAACCCTTCCCACGGACAGATCGCCGCCAGGTGCTCCGGGCGACGGGCGGCCACGGCGTACTGCGAGATCGCCAGGTACGAGACGCCGTCGAGACCAACCCTGCCGCTTGACCACGGCTGCGTCCCGGCCCACGCGATCAGGTCTTCGTAGTCGTCGGCTTCCTGCGTCTCGAACAGACGCGCCACGCCTTCGGAGGTTCCGCCGCCCCGGGCATCCGCGTTCACGATCGCGTATCCGCGCGGCACCCAGAACGCGGGGTCCGGCGCCTCCCATCCGGTCCACGCGGAAATGCGGACGGGACTCGGCTGCGGGATGATGCGATGCTGCGGGTTGACGGCGCGGCGGTTCTTCGCCCGCGCCGGGATCTGGTCTTTCCCATAGGGATGGGCCGACACGATGACAGGCACCGGATCGTCGCTGCGCGGCCGGAAAACGTTGACCCGCAGCACTGTGCCGTCCCTAACGGTGACAGGGACGTCGTGTTCGATGATCCACTCGGGTTCGTCGGTCGCGATCTCGAGGCGGGGCTTGGCGAACAGACGGATGCGGCGCACGACGCGACCGAGGAACCACGCGGGCGAGTGGCGGAATCTCTGCGGGGACGGCACCGGCACGGGGCCGACGCTACCGCCGACGCCGCTCCGCTGAAGGCAGACCCGCGCGGGGAGGGCAAGGTCACCATCCGTGTGTCGCGCCGTCGATTGGCGCATCCCTCGGGTATTGCGTATGCTTGACCGTCGGTAAGCGTGAGCGCCCGCGGTCCTCTCGAAGGATGCTGGAGTTCATCCGGCCCCATCGTTTAGCGGCCTAGGACGCCGCCCTTTCACGGCGGTAGCACGGGTTCGAATCCCGTTGGGGTCACCCTACAATTGAATAAGCATGGCCCTGTAGCGCAGTTGGTTAGCGTGCCGCCCTGTCACGGCGGAGGTCGCGGGTTCAAGTCCCGTCAGGGTCGCTCCGAGCGACGGGCCCTTTTTCGAGAGGGCCTTTCGTCTAGGACGCGGCATTCACGGATGCCGTGAGGCTCTGTAGCTCAGTTGGTAGAGCGCACGACTGAAAATCGTGAGGTCACGGGATCGACGCCCGTCGGAGCCACTGGGACCCTCGTGTGGCTTCTACACACGGGGGTTTCTTCTTTCCCTGGTAGAACGTCGTTTCTCTCTAGGCCGTTTGACGAACGGAGCATTGAGGGAGAGCTGATGCCGGTGCCAGCTCGCGATTCCGCTCCGCAGCTGGGCCGGTCTGGGGCCGGTCAGGACAGAGTGGAGCACGGGCTGAAAGTTTGCAGGGTCAGCACATCCCCCAATAGATTCTCCCTCAATCGCGACAGCGCCCGCTCCGTTGGACTCCGGGAGAGGTTTCAAATGCCTAGGCCGTATCAGACGTGGACGCGAGCACAGATCGCGGATAGGACGCTGGAGATCGCCACTGCCAAGACAGAGCTCGACGCCCACATAGCCCGAGTCAAGTCCGGAGACATCGACGTAAGCGACCTAGCAGGCAGAGGACACTCCCCTGAGATGCTCGAGACGATCAAGAGTATGCGCCGGTCGAACATAATCATTGAGTTGACCAATCAGCACATCTCCTACTCGAAGGAGCAGCAGGCGTTGAACTTCGAGCTTCACGTTCGGGACAGTCCCGACCTCGTCCGAGAGTTCGGTCCCGGAGCGGACTGATCACACGCAGAGGAGCATTATGTCGACACCGAAAGAGCAAGCGCAGGCCACGCTAAGGCGGCTCGAAAGTGAGCTCGCGGCGGCGAAGCTCGTTCTCGAAGGCCATCTGCGCACGGAGAAGCAAGACCTCGAGCGAGGCTTCGATAAAGTCGGCCCAGCGCGGGCCGCGGTCAGAAATGCGGAACGCGCGGTCGACACGGCTAGAAACGACCTCAGAAGACTTAATTAGCCTGCCTATCCGGGTTTGAGGGGATCCCAGGCGCCACGAAGGGAGTCGCGCCCAGGCAATGAGATCCTCACACATTGGCTGCAGACGTCGGAGCACGCCGAAAAAGCCAAGGCGGCATAGATGTCAGCGGCGAAGTTCGGCATCGCGCGTGAAGATCGGCGGCAAGACGCCGCTCCCCACCGCGACTAGGCTTCGCGCTAGCACATCCACCATTGGTTCTTGACCTGAGGGTCCTTCCCAAGCTGGACGATCTATGACGAAGGATCCATCCGCCTCTCCACGAACGACCCATTGAACGAAGAACGACGGCCCGATGTCCGTCGATGTGGCGTCGGCATCCGGACCAAGGCGTGGCGTCTCGATTTCCATCTCGCCGTCCTCGTCGATCAGAAAGTGTGAGTAGGTGCCGTCTTCTTCAAGCATCAATGTCGATCTGTAGTCGCCAAGCTGTCCTTGGCCGACGCCATAAAAGGACAGTGGCCACGCGCCCAATCCCCGCGTTGAGCGGTATGGACCACCCTTTTGCCTGAGATGAGGATTCATTGTCCAGACTGCCTGCAGGAAGGTCCGTGTCAATGCTGCCTGTTCGCTTCCGCCCTCGAGCAGGAAGTCTCGCGCACTTTCATTCGTAAGACTAGCCACGTCACCTAACCCCGGTTCCGTAACCGCCGAGCAATGTCAGCTTCGATCTCTCGCTGCTGACTCACGCCGTACTCGCGGGCAAGGCTTGCGGCGGCCGACTGAATCTGCCCCTGCGTTACGTTAGTCGCGAGGCCTGCCGCGAAGATGAGCGCCTTGACTACCTCACTTATCTTGAAATCTGGAACGCTAGCCATCGGACCTCCCCCGGTCAAGGCAGCACACAGAGTTTCGGTGCCGCCAGATACTTTCACGGACTCGTTCACTCTTGAGACCGACACCCCAAAGCACGGGCGATTGTTACGATATCGAACCCATCCGACCGACGGTAGACCGAAGATAAACCTATCGATCAGCGTCGACGACCCGAAAAGGTCAACTTCGGTATCACGCCGTCCTGACATGAACACCGTAGAGTTGTGGCGCCTGACGAGCAGGCTGAGCCAGCGTGTGGTCGTTTCCTACGGCGGCCTCGTTGCGCGACGGTCAGCCTGTCCGAGAGTGAACGCACCCCGGCTCGGCGCATGCAGGAAGAGGTCCCGCCGGGCTGTTGAACGCGATCGTTCGATGTGCCCGCCAGACGTTTCCAAGATCCACTTTCGGGAGCGCCTCCTTGAGCGCTCGCAACGCGTTGTCGGAGTACCTACGGTGCTTCGACCTACCAAACACAAACTCGTGAGAGTAGGTGTCGTCGTCCGCATCGAGCCCAAGGTGACGACGCAACGCGAGTGCGTGATTCTGCTTGAGGCCGGCACGAGCAGCGAGGTCAAGTGGCCCCATATAGAACTTCTTCTGCAGGTCCACCGTCCGGATGGCCGCAGGCTCCATGGCGGGATCGGTCGTGTAGCTCACCGGCAGCCCGCCTGACCTCACGACCCGGACTTCAACCGTGAGGCCAGCACCGCTCGTACTCGTCGAGTAGCCGCTCAGTTTAGGGAACACCTGCTCCCTGGTCTTGCCCTCACGGATACCTCGTGCCACACGGCGCACGTCGGTTTCGCTAACTTCTGCCGCGCCTGGGTCAGCGAGCGCTTCGGTTGCGAGCAGCGCTCGAATGCGGGCGTCCGCTTCAGCCGAGGCTCGACGGCCCGGGCGCAAGAGGCTCGCTACCCGTTCATATTCACGATCAACCAGGATGCTCAGCTCCTGCGGGGGCTCCGCGCTGATCGGCAGCACCCTGCTTGGGAGGTGGTCAGACAACCGAACGTCGAACACCCGCATGAGGAGATCGTCGAACAACGTCACAGCAGCCCGAACGTACAGGTAGAGCATGCCCTCGTCCACGACGACATACCAATGTTGCTCGGCGTCGCGCAGCGCATCGAGCGCCCGTATCGTGCCGGCCTCGTCGTCCGTGAGCTTGATGCCGTCCGTCTGCTGAGCGAGATTGATTGCTCTTTCGAGGCCGATTGACTTGCCCGATCGACGGTCGAACACCTGGACCTTCTTGGAGTCGAGCGCGCCCTTCAAGAGCATTTCGAAGGCGTGCTGAAAACTGAGCAGCACGGTGGTCAAGCGGCCTGCGTCCTCAAGGCTGTTGAACGCCGTGACGCCGTTCTTGAGCGAGGCCACGGCTTTCCCCCGCAGCACCCGAACGTTGTAGGGCTCCCTCGGCATAGGAGCAGAGTACTGATGTCACCGTGCGGGGTGAACGTCGGGACAATCGGCGAGGCAGCAGCCGCACATCGGATGCTCGACGGATCCAGCGTCCGCGTCGTTCTCGCAGACGCAAACCGCACAGGTGCAACGCGTGCCGCGGGTGGGGAGATCGAGTTCGATGCGCTGCTCGTCGTCGATCTCGGACGCGAATACGATGTCGTACTCGATCCCGCCGAGCACCACCAAACGATCTTGTTCCTGATTTTTCATAACCTGCCAGGATAGCGCCACCCTGACCTGAGTGAATGAGCGGTCTGCGCCCGGTGGGGCACCTCAACTGAACTCAACGACTCCCGTCCGCTTCGTCCAGCCGTCGAGCGATCGCCTCGTAGGTGTCCTCGTCAATCAGGTCCGAAACGAAGGCGTGGTAAACGGCATCGAAGCTGTTGGGCCGGCGCTCTCCCCAGTCGTCCAACAGGCCCACCGTCCTGTGCTGCGGCTCGTACTCCCACGACTGCAAAATCCGGGCAAGCTCTCTGCGCGAGATGTCACCGCGCGCGGCGGCCCGAACCGCGTCCATCGCATTGGCGAACCGGTCATCCCCGTGGGCACGTGACGCCTCGGCACCCCTCCCGCTCGCCCCATCAGCTCGCTGATTCACGTCTCGCTCCGAAAGATGCTTAGTGCCCAGCCGGGAAGCTGAACGTCCTCCGCCAGAGAATCATGAATGGATGACAGCGGAGGAGGGACAAGCCAATCGCTCCACCTCTCTGTCTCCCCCCGATCGCCAAATGCAAACCTGTCAGGACGCTCCCACGCGTCCCATGCGAGATCGAGCACGTGATGCTCGATGACGAGTGCGGCCCATCTGTTCGCGAGGGTCATGCGGTCGACCACGACAGCGGCCGCGCCGCCCACCGCAGATATTCGCTTGCTGCCGACTCGGGTCAGACCCACCTTGTACTGCGCGAACTGAGGCAGATGGAGCAGGTAGACCTGATGCGGCTCCCACCACCCAAGCTCGACGTGCGGGTCGTCGTGAGATCGCGGCGGGTGCGTCAGGGATGTTCTGGCGTACCCTAGCCAGCTGGATCGAATTTCCTGGATGCGCTCGAGCGGGTTGTTCCGGGCGAAGATCTCCCAGACGAAGGTGACCGTTTCCGCGGAGAGGTCGACTTCAGCCCGACGATCGGCGCGGAGCCATGCCCTGCTCTGCGGCTGGCGGGGAATGGACTCCCACCAGTAGGGCTTCACCCGCGCCTGGTCAGGCAGTGGCCGACCGATCACGGCTTCGATCTCAGCGAACGACAGGACGGCGTCCTCTACCGGATCTATGCCGCGCAAGTAGTCGCCGAGCGGCGTGTACACGAGTTCGAGCCGGGACAACGGCTGAGGGGATTCTGTAGTCATGCTGTTTTCCTCTCCGCGTTGGCGCGATTGCGCCTCATACGTATAGGCCTCGGTTTCGCTGCTTCGCGGACATACCAATTTCGAGAATCATGGCCACCGCTCGAAAACGTCGTCGAGCGCATCGATGTGCGCGACCGAGCGCTCGATGTGCGCCAGCTCGAACTCGTCGGCAAAGTCGTCGGCGTTGCGGTGCAGCAGGCTGCGGTACTCCCCCAGCGCGTTCACGAGGATGGCGTGGCATTCCGGGTTGGCAAGCAGCTCGTCGAGCTTGCGATGGACGTCCATCACTCCCCCTCACCGAAGAGCGAGTCGATCGCCGCAGCCGCGCGACGGGCGACGTCGGAGCGGGCGCGGCTGTAGCGCTCGGTCATCTGCATGCTCGAGTGCCCAAGCACGGCCTGGACGTCGTTGGCAGAGGCGCCGGCATCGAACAGCATCGTGGCGAGCGTGTGGCGCAGGTCGTGGAGCCGCAGGTCATCGCGGTGCAGCTTGGTTCGGAGCGTCTTCCAGTCGATCGCGCGACGGACGTTCGAGGCGTTGATCCGCCCCCCGCGAGGACCAGTGAAGACGAGGTCGCCGCGGTGCTTGCCGGCCATGGCCTCGGTTAGCGGCGCGACGAGCGGCGTGGGGATCGGCACGTCCCGTTCTTTATGGCTCTTCGGCGTCAGCTCAACGCCGCGCCCGTCCGCGCCGATGCTGAATGCGCGCCGCACGTGGATCGTCCGATGCGCAAGATCGACGTCTTCCATGCGCAATGCCGTCGCCTCGTTGGCACGCATACCGGTGTAGACGAGAGCGGCGATGTAGCGCCGATAGTGCGCATCATCGATCGCTGAAAGCAGCGTCGGCACCTCCGCGGCCGTGAGCGCGCGCGAGCGCAGGCTCGTCGTCGACTCGGGCTTCGGACGACGAGCGAGACGCGCCTGGTTCAGCGGCACGAGATGCGCGCGGACAGCGCCATCGAGCAGGCGACTCAGCACCGAGAGCGCATCGATGCGCGTGGAGGTGCTTCCGTCCCATCCGATGATCGCCTCCTCGATGACGCCCGCCGTGAGCTTCTCGAGCTTCACGTGACCAAGCCACGGCTTCACCCGCAGCCGCCATCCGCGCTCGTATGCACGCGCCGTCGACGCACGCACGCTGCCCTCGATGACCGGCCAGTGGCGCGAGTGCCACTGGGTCAGCGTCATGTCGCCATCGGGATACCGGCGAGTGAGCGTCTCCGCACGGAGCTTCTTGGCTTCGGCGAGCGTCTCAACGTAGGTCGAGCGTTCGCGCTGCTCGCCGTTCAGACCGATCGCCCAGATGCGCACCTGGTACTTGCCGCGGTCCTTGCGGAAACGGATGCCCTCGGGCAGCGGACGCCGGGTCTTCGGGTCGATCCGCTCGCCCCGTTCAGCCGACACCGCGGGTACCGCCGGCCTCGAGGAACGCAGCGACCGTCGACGCCCGCCAGAGCATGTGCTTGCCCATGTGCGCGTCGGGGAACGGGAACCGGTTCTGCCGCCGCAGCGAGTCGAAGGTCGACAGCGGTACGCGGCAGAGCGCGGCCGCCTCGCGGCGAGTCAGGTAGTCGTTGTGCTCGGAATGATCGGCGACGTCGGTCTCGGGGTCGTCGGCGAGCGTGTGAGTGGTCATGTCGTGCTCCTTTCGGTGGGTGGAGTGTTGCGATCTCGTGCTCGATCGTGGCGCCACTGGCGGGCGGCATCCGCGGCTTCTCTCGCGAGTGCTTTGTCGCCGTCGGTGAGCCAGCCCATGCCGGCATAAGCCCATGAGCCGATGACGAGTACCTCGTCGGGGCTGATCTCCTCGGTCGGCTTCGTCCGTGCGAGCAGGTGCTTGAGGCGCCAGATCCGTCGTGCGCCACGGAGCGATCCGAGGGTCACGGAGTAGCGCCGTGACTTCGTGGAGAAGTGCCCTCGGAAGCCGAGCATCCCGTCCCAGCGATGCAGTTGCTCGTACGGTCCTTCGGGATCGACGACAGCCGCCAGCTCGCGAACGGTCGCCTTGATGCGCTTGATGTGATCACGGCCGGCACCCGTCGGCTCGAGGTCTTCGGTCGCTTTGGTGGCGTACTTCGCGATGTAGGCGGCCACAGCGCGGTCGGACAGTGCACCGTCAAGACCCTCGCGACGCACGATCGGCCGCACGTCGAACTGCTTGCCCCAGGTGAGTGTGCGAGTCCTCGCGTCGCCAGGAAGTGGAGCCGCAGCGACGCTCGTCTTCCTCACGGCGAACTGGATCGCGGTCACCAAGTGATCGGTCGTCACTGCGGCCGGCGGCGCCGGGAAAGGGAGCTCGGGATGGATGCCGTCGAGCCGGATGATCGCGTGGAAGTGCACGACTCCTCGACGCTGGAACTCGGCGACCTTCGCGAACTGCAGTCGCACGACGCGGGCCGCTGCGCGCTGCGTCATCCCCAGCGAGCGAGCCAGCTCACGACGCAGCCGGATTGTGAACCGTCGCCACAGCTCGGGCGCGTGGTACTGCCAGACGACGTGACCGACGTAGTCGTAGCACTCGGCGCACACCGCATCGCCGCGCTGCGGGTCGTCGTCGTCGTGGTGGCAACGGCATCCTCTCGGCTTACCGTGCTCGCAGACGCCGGTGCGCCGGTCGACGGCGGTCGTGTGAACGGCTCCGAACGACGGGGCTGTGAGCGTGAGGAAGACCATGGGATGCTCGGCGACCTCCTCTGGCACCTCCTTTATCCCTCCCGCGGCGCCGGCCATGATCATGTGCCAGGTGTCGCCCTTGTACTCGTGACTGCAGGACTCGCAGCGTGTGGCGCGTCGATTGCCGCATCGAGTGAAGGTGACGCCGTCTGGTTCGCTCGTCGACGAGTACTCCGAGAGGATCTCGCCGGATGCCTCGTGGAGCGTCGTCGAGGATCCGACGAGACGCACCGGGTTGAGGCAGTAGCCCGTCGAGGCGACGTTGTGCATCCAGCGGTCGTATTCTTCGCTGCGGAGCCGCCGCGCGACTGACTCATCGAGACGCATCGGTCACCACCATCACGGGCACCGCGCAGCCGATCGGGGAGACGCGCCCCATCGAAGTGTCGTACTCATAGACGACGCGGCAGATCTCATCGCTCTCGCCGTTCTCGCGGCGGAGCTGCTGCCAGGCGAGCACTTGAGAGTCTGTGCACGACTCATTCGCGACCCAAGGCCCGTAGTGCTCGAGGTAGTAGTCGGCGCTCACGGGAGCGTCGTACCGCGCCACCGTGGTCATCGCGTCGTGGTCGAATTCTTCGCCCAGGTTGCACTGTGGCTCTGATGTGGGGGCCGCGCCCTCTACTGAAGACGAAGCGACGGGCGCCGACGGCGCAGAACATCCCGACAGCGCGAGCACAGTGGCGGAGGTGACGGCGATTACGGAGACGATTTCGAGGCCATAGATGCGGTTCATGATGCGGTTTCCTTTCGTGACGAGCGACGCGGAGATCGCGGTGTGCGACGTGCTCGAGGCTGGCGTTCCTCGGGCAACGGCGGTTCGGGGATGACGACAGGCACCTGCCGCGGTGCGGCATATCGGGACGCGACGTCGCGGATCATGTCGTCGGTGATCAGTCCGGCGCGGACACGCTCGGGAGGGCGGCCATCTTCGGGCAGGACATAGGCAACGCCGGGTGTCGTGGGCGAGATCTCGTGGCAGCGTGCACCCGCCGCCACGGCTCCGTCGCCGAGGACCATCGCGGTCTCCATGCGGTCACGCAGTCGGAGCCCGACCGTCTGAGTGAAGAGGCCGCGCGCCGGCAACGTCTCCTTGCGCGGATCTTGGAGACAGGCGAACACGATGAATCCGACAGCGCGGCCCTGTGAGGCGAGAGTCGCGAGCGCGGAGTTTGCCCGGCGGAGCAGATCTCGATCGGTTTCGTACGCGGTGAGCGCCGCGAGCTCGTCGATCAGCACGACGATCGTCGGGCTGTCGAGGGTCGCGACGTGCTGTCGGGTCGTGCCCGCGAGATCCTTCGCTCGCTGTTGCATCGCGGCGACGGCAGCCTCGAGCAGAATTACCGAGCGCTCAGCGTCGGCGGCAAATCTCGTCAGCAGCGAGCGCCCGAGCGCGAGTTCCATGCCGCCCTTGCGGTCGATGCCCCAGACCTCGACGAGGCCGCTGTGGATGGGTTCGGCGAGTCCGAGGAGCAGACCCCACACCAGCGATGCTTTGCCGCTGCCCGATGCGCCGGCCACGAGGGTGTGGGGACCGAGGCGAAGCGACCAAGGTTCGCCTGTTGCGTCTCTGCCCATCGGGACCGTCTTGCCGTCCCACGCCACGGGCAGGTCGAGGGAGAACGCGAACTCGAGCGCATCCACGAACTCGAGCCGCAGCACCATCGCGCCGATGTGCTCACCGTGGACCGTCGCGCGGCGTGCGCCGAAGGCCTGCGCGAGTAGATCTGCCTGCGCCTGCAGGTGCTCACGGCCGAGTCCTTGCGGGAGGGCAATGGCGACGGCGCAGGCCCACCCCTCCCACACAGGCGCGCTGATTGCGGGGACCACCATGCCGCGCGTTCCGTAGCCGGGGACTCCGAGGCCGACGCGCATCGCTACCCCGGGCCAGTTCGCGAGGATGTTGCGCGAGACATCGCGCCTCCACTTGTCCTCGGCACGGCGCGGCATCCGCAGCGCCGTCACCGTCAGCCAAAGGCCGAGCATGAAGACAAGCGCCAGGCATCCGACGTTGAACGCAACCTGCACGGCCGGCACCGGCGGCAGCCATGAGACGACAACCACAAGCGCTGCAGCCCACCACCACCGGCGCAGGAGAATGGCGATCTCGTCACCCCAGCTCCGCAGCTCACGCGGTACGGCGGTTCGCATTACTCGGCACCCCGCGGCTTGGGCGCCGGCTTCATTTCGCGGGCGCGGAGCGAGTATGCGACGCGAGGACGCCCCTGCCCCTCCTTGACGTACGGCGTCACGGTGAGCCCCTCGAACACAGCCGGGCGGAACGGCAGGCCGTTCAGCTCGGGCGGCAGCTGCGGCTCGGAGATGCTCGCGATCTTGACAGTGACCTCGCCCTGGCCCTTCTTGGCGTCGGGGTCGGCGTCGATCACGCGGACCTGCCAAAGCGGGTGACCGGAGTTCTTGTCGAGATCCTGCCCCTGCCGCTCGCCGTCGTCGGACCACTTGACGATCGGCTCGACCTCGCCGACGACGAACGCACCCCGCGGGAAGAACGCGTCGAAGCTGACCGGGATTGCTGACTGGATTGCCATTACTAGTTCCTCTCAACTGGTGAACTTTTTGCTCACAGGAACAGCATCACACTTCCTACTCATGCAGTCAACCTTTTTCTCACTTAGTGCTTCGGTGTCTCTACGCGCAGAAAAACGGCACACGAGTAAGCTCGGAGCCGTGGAGGGGTCACCATGAGCGAACTGCCGGCACTGCCGACGTGGGGCGTTGTCCCCGACCCGGTTCGCAACGTCCTCCAGCGACTCAAGGAGCGAGCCGCTGCCGGGGTCGAGGCAATGGACACTCAGAAGATCAGCGGCGAGACGCCGCAGAACCACGACGAAGCGTTCCTGCAGATGTCGTGGGCAGCCGAAGCCGCCGATCGAGCCACACGGGACTATCGCAGCGTCTTCAACGCTTACACGCACAAGTTCCACCAACCGAAGCCGCCGATCGGCGAACTCGCTGCAATGCAGGGAGCGATCACACAGTCATTCGCGAAGCGGTACACGCCGAAGACCGTCGAGGCGATCGAGGCATTGCTCTCGGAGGAACCCAACCTTGACGCGATCCGTTCGGGCATCCGCGCCCTCGGCTTCGAGGATCTCCGCGGTATCTCCGACGCGCTCGACCGAGCGATGGCAGCCGCCGAGTCTGAGCGTGGCTTTCACCCATGGCTGCCGGCTGCCGACAAGGCTCGTGCCGCGAGCCGCGCCCTACAAGACCTCGGCGACGACGAGCTGTGAGAACTTTCTTTACTCGTTCAAGGCCGGCCTCCGGCCGGCGGTGCGGCAACCCACTGCGGTGCGTGCGGTCCTCGCTGCGCTGCGGTCCGCGCGCTCCTCGTGGGCGGCCGCACCCGCGCCAGGTCGCCCAAGTCCTCGTTACAAGATCGCTCGGTGAGAAGTGAACCAATCTAGCTACGCCCGCATCGTTTCCCTCATTTGGGCTATTGCTGACGATGTCCTGCGCGACCTTTACGTGCGCGGCAAGTACCGCGATGTCATCCTCCCGTTCACGGTCCTCCGTCGGCTTGACAGCGTGCTGGAGCCGACTCGCGACAACGTGGTCGAGACCAACAAGGCGCTCACGGCGGCCGGAATCGTCAACAAGGACGCCGCGCTGCGCCAGGCCGCCGGCGAGGACTTCTACAACACTTCCGGCTTCACGCTGCGGGACCTGCGCTCGATCAGTAGCGCCGCGCGGCTCAAGCTCGACTTCGAGGCCTACCTCGACGGCTTCTCACCGAACGTGCAGGAGATCCTCGACAACTTCGAGTTCCGCAACCAGATTCCACGGCTGACTAAGGCTGATGCCCTCGGCACACTAATCGAGAAGTTCCTCGACCCCAGCCTCGACCTCTCCCCCCGCGGGCTCGACAACCACGGCATGGGCACCGTCTTCGAGGAACTGGTCCGCCGCTTCAACGAGGAGAACAACGAAGAAGCCGGTGAGCACTGGACTCCTCGCGACGCAGTTCGGCTGATGACGCGGCTGATGTTCGAGCCGATCGCCGACAAGATCCAGTCCGGCAGCTACCTACTCTACGACGGCGCCATGGGCACCGGCGGCATGCTGACCGTCGCGGAGGAGACGCTCCAGCAGCTGACCTCACAACGAGGCCACAAAGTCAAGACCCACCTGTTCGGGCAGGAGATCAACGCCGAAACGTACGCCATCGCCAAGGCGGACCTGATCCTCAAGGGCGAGGGCGAGGCCGCCGACAACATCGTCGGAGGGCCGGAATGGTCGACGCTTTCGAACGATGCGTTCGCTAGTCGCGAGTTCGATTTCATGCTCTCCAACCCGCCCTACGGCAAGAGCTGGAAGACCGACCAGGAACGCATGGGCGGCGCCAAGAACATCCGAGACCCGCGGTTCGTGGTCGAGCACGCCGGCGACCCCGAGTACTCGCTGGTGACACGGAGCAGCGACGGCCAGATGATGTTCCTGGCCAACCTCATCTCAAAGATGAAGCACAACACCGCCCTCGGGAGTCGCATCGCGGAAGTCCATAACGGCTCGTCGCTCTTCACCGGAGACGCCGGCCAAGGCGAGAGCAACATCCGCCGCTGGGTCATCGAGAACGACTGGCTCGAGGCGATCGTCGCATTGCCGCTCAAGATGTTCTACAACACCGGCATCGCGACGTACGTGTGGGTGCTGAGCAACCGTAAGGAGGAGTGTCGCAAGGGCAAGGTGCAGCTCATCGATGCCACTGAGTGGCACACCCCACTGCGGAAGAACCTCGGTGAGAAGGCAGTCGAGCTCAGCGAAATCGACAGCGATCGCGTGCTTGAGACTTTCCTTGCGTTCGACCAGGCCGACGACCCGGAACACTCCAAGATCTTTGACAACCGCGACTTCGGCTACTCCAAGATCGTGGTCGAGCGGCCGCTGCGGATCGTAGGCGCCGACGAAGGCCGGGTGTACAAGGCTGCGGAGATCAAGAAGCTGAAGGAGGAGGGAAAGCGCGACGAGAACGCGCCGGCCATCATCAAAAAGGTCCTGCCGTACTCCGCCCAGCCAGATCCCCTCCACGGCCTGTTCGAGGCGGTGATCGACGGCAAGACTTGCGTCGTCCAGTACGAGCCCGACACCGACCTCCGCGACTCCGAACAGGTCCCTCTGAACGAGCCGGCGGGTGAGTACGCCAACGGCATAGAGGCCTTCTTCCGCCGCGAGGTGCTTCCCTACACACCCGACGCGTGGATCGACGAGACGAAGACCAAGATCGGCTACGAGATCTCCTTCACCCGCCACTTCTACAAGCCGGCGCCGATGCGGACGCTCGCCGAGATCCAGGCCGACATCCGCGCTCTCGAAGCAGAGACCGAGGACCTCATCTCCGAGATCGCGGGAGGAGCGCAGTGAGCAACATAGAGCGCAGCATCGATGGTGTCGCCAAGACCGTGGCGGGGGTCCTAGCGAACCAGAAGTACTCCATTGACTACTACCAGCGCGAGTACAAGTGGGAGTCGAAGCAGATGGCGGAGCTGGTCGCCGACCTCACCACGAAGTTCCTCGACCTGTACGAGCGCAATCACGCGCGCAAGGACGTCGCGAAGTACCCGGGCTACTACCTTGGGTCCATCATCATCTCCCAGAAGGGCAGCGAGCCGTTCGTGGTCGACGGCCAGCAGCGCCTGACCAGCCTGACCCTGCTGCTGACGTTCCTGCGCCGACTGCAGCAGGACCGACCTGACAAGGTCGACGTCGACCCGCTGATCTTCTCGGAGAAGTTCGGCGAGAAGTCCTTCAACCTCGACGTCGCCGACCGCAATGACTGCATGAGCGCCCTCTTCGAAGACGGCAACTACGACCCGCAGCCCGACGACCCCGAGTCGGTCCATACCCTCGTCGCCCGTTACGAGGAGCTCGACGGGCTCTTCCCCGCCGAGCTTCGCGAGGCGGCACTGCCGTTCTTCATTGACTGGCTCAAGGATCGAGTCCAGCTTGTCCAGATCACCGCGTTCGCCGATGACGACGCGTACGCGATCTTCGAGACCATGAACGACCGTGGGCTGAAGCTAACCCCGGCCGACATGCTGAAGGGCTATCTGCTCGCCAACATCGACGACGGCGCCCCCCGCACCAAGGCGAACGAGCTGTGGCGCAAGCGGCTGCGAGAGCTCGAGGAGAAAGCGGATGAAGCGAGCTCCGACTTCCTCAAGACTTGGCTGCGAAGCCAGTACTCCACCAAGATCCGCGAGCGCAAGAAGGATGCCCGCCCCGAAGACTGGGACCGCATCGGCACCGAGTTCCACCGATGGCTGCGCGGCGACCACGAGCGCGTCGGCCTGACCAGTCGCCAGGCGTACTACGACTTCGTGACGGTCGACTTCGACTTCTACAGCCGCCAGTACGAGCGAATCATCGACGCCACGCTCGGCGCCTTCGACCCGGCCAGCTCGTTGCGGTTCATCCGCTACAACGCTGATCATCGGTTCACGCTCCAGGACCAACTGCTTCTCGCCCCCCTGCGCGTCACCGACGACCAGGCGACGATCGAGCGCAAGTTCGAGCTCGTCGGGCGCTTCGCCGACATCCTGCTGGCTTGGCGGATCTGGAACTTCCGGGCCACCGACTACTCGACCATGCAGTATGCGATGTTCAACGTCATGCGCGACATCCGCGGCCTCAAGGTGCCAGACCTCGCAAAGGCCCTGCACAAGCAGCTCGGCAGCATTCCCGAGACGTTCGACAGCAACGACGATCTCTACGTCCACCAGCAGAACCGCGGCCAGCTCCACAAGATCCTGGCTCGGATCACCGACTACATCACCGTCGCCTCGGGCCAGGCGTCCAACTACATCGAGCTCACCAACGGCACCGGAGTGAAGTACGAGGTCGAGCACATCTGGGCCGACCACCCCGAGCGTCACACCGACGAGTTCAGCCACGAGGCCGACTTCGCCCGTCACCGGAACCGGATCGGCGACCTGCTTCTGCTGCCAAAGCAGTTCAACGCCAGCTATAACGACGACCCCTACGAGGCGAAGCTTCCGCACTACTTCAGCCAGAACCTCCTCGCGGCCAGCCTCAACTCGCTGAGCTACGAGAAGAACCCCGGCTTCCTCGCCTTCACCAAGTCGAGCGGCCTCCCGTTCAAGCCGTACGACGAGTTCAAGGCAGCCGACGTGGTCGAGCGCGGGAACCTCTACCGCGCGATCGCCAAGCAGGTCTGGAACCCCGATGACCTGCTTGCTGTTGCGCAGGGTGAGGCGTGATGTTCACCGGTCTTCCGAAGTACAAGGCGACCCGACCAGTTGAGTTCTGGTCGACGGCAGTTCCAGCGCACTGGCAGGTCGTGCCGGGAATCGCGGTCATCGCCGAGAACAAGGCACGCAACACGGGGGTCGCTGAATCTCAGGTGCTGTCCCTCAGCCACGGGCGCGTGATTGTGAAGCCGGTCGAGAAGCAGCGTGGCCTCGTCCCTGACTCCTACGAGGGCTATCAGATCCTCGAGCCGGAGGACATCGTCATCCGCCCGACCGACCTTCAGAACGACCAGAGGAGCATCCGTGTCGGACGGGTGCGTGACCGCGGCATCATCACCTCCGCGTATATCGGCCTCCGTTCCAAGCACCCGTGGACCACTGACTACGCCTACCACTATCTCGCGGCCGTCGACTCGACGAAGCGCATCTACGGGATGGGCAGTGGACTGCGGCAGCAGCTCGGCTGGCCAGATCTGAAACGCATGCCGTGTCTGGTCCCGCCGGTCGACGAGCAGGCAGCCATCGTCAAATACCTCGCCCACGCCAGCGCCCGCATTGACAAGGCCATCGCCGCCAAGCGTCGGCTAATCGCACTTCTCGAGGAGGAGCGCTCTGCGATCACGGGTGCGCTCATGGATCTCCCGAGCGCTCCGCTCCTACGCACCAAGGACGTCTGCCTTCGGATCGTTGACTGCAAGAATCGAACGCCTGAATTCGTTGAAGACGGTGAATTCCACGTTGTGCGCACAACGTGTGTTCGAGGAGGTCAATTTACGATGGAGGGCAGCTACCCAACGGACCACGACAACTTCGTGACATGGACGGAGCGAGGCGCGCCAAAGCACGGTGACGTCTTCTTCACCCGCGAGGCGCCTGCTGGCGAGGCCGCTCTCGTTCCAGCCCGCCAGGACCTCTGTATGGGGCAGCGGATGATGTACTTCCGCCCGAATCTGAAAACGGTCCTCCCTGAATACCTACTGCTGGCGATCTACGCGGAGCCGGCGCGTAGGTTCATTGCTGTCGCGACAAACGGCAGCACCGTCGGCCACCTCCGAATCGGTGACGTCGGCGCGCTCCCTGTGCGTGTGCCGTCACTTGACGACCAGCGGCGAATTGTCTCGACCCAGCGTCGAGAGACGAGTGCGATCGTCGCGGCCAAGCGACGCATCGAGAGTGAAATCGAACTGCTCCGCGAGTTCCGCACCAGACTCGTCGCCGACGTGGTGATCGGTCAGTTGGATGTGCGCGACATCGCGAAGTCCCTGCCCGAACTCGAGGTCGACGCGTCTGGGGCGGACGAGTTCGATGAGATCGAGGGCTTTCCGGTCGATGACTTGATGGAGATGAGCGAGGTCTGAGTTATGTCGCTGATGAACGAGGAGAGCCTCGAGGCTCTGATCGTCAGCCAGATGGTGGAGGGCGGCTGGGAGCAAGGCGCTGCGACTGACTACGAGCCGGCGTACGCGATCGACCTGCCTCAACTCACTGCGTTTATCCAGGCAACACAGCCGGATATGGCCGAGGCGCTGTCACTCCGAGAGGCGACGGCGACTCGGCACGAGTTCCTCTCCCGGCTGCAGGGTGAGATCACGCGCAACGGTGTGGTCAACGTACTGCGTAAGGGCGTGGACCACCGGCAGCACCACATCGACTTCTTCTTCCCGACTCCCACGCTAGGGAACGCGAAGGCGGCCCAGCTGTTCGCAGCCAACCGCTTCACGGTCACCCGGCAAGTGCACTACAGCCTGACCGCCACCGGTCTCTCCCTGGACCTGGTCGCGTTCGTCAACGGGCTCCCGGTCCTCACGTTCGAGCTGAAGAACAACATCACCAAGCAGACCTACGATGATGCAGTCGAGCAGTACAAGCGCGATCGCGATCCGCGGGAGCTGCTGTTCCAGTTCGGGCGCTGCATCGCCCACTTCGCTCTCGATGACCAACAGGTCCGATTCTGCACCCATCTCAAAGGCAAGCAGTCGTGGTTCTTGCCGTTCGACAAGGGCTGGAACGACGGCGCCGGCAACCCGCCCAACCCGGACGGCCTCAAGACCGACTACCTCTGGCGGCAGATCCTTGCCCCGGCCAGCCTGGCCAACGTCGTCGAGAACTACGCCCAGATCGTCACCACAAAGAACCCGCGCACTGGCAAGAAGTCCTCCAACCAGATCTTTCCTCGCTACCACCAGCTCGACGTCGTACGGAAGCTCCTCGCTGATGTCCAAGGGCATGGTGCTGGCCGGCGCTACCTGATCCAACACTCAGCGGGTAGCGGCAAGTCGAACTCGATCGCCTGGCTGGCGCATCAGCTCACCGAGGCCAAGCACGATGGCAGCAACGCCTTCGGGTCCGTCGTCGTAGTGACGGACCGGGTCATCCTCGACAGCCAACTGAAGGAGACCATCAAGTCCTTCATGCAGGTCGGTTCGACCGTCGTACATGCTGACCGCTCTGGTGACCTGCGCAAGGCGATCGAGGCCGGGCGCAAGATCATCATCACGACGGTCCAGAAGTTCCCCTACATCCTTGACGACATCGGCAAGGATCACCGCGACCGGACCTTCGCGATCGTCATCGACGAGGCCCACTCCAGCCAGGGCGGCAAGGCCGCGGCGGCGGTCTCGATGGCACTCTCTGCCAGCGGCGCGGCAGAGGATGACGAGACGGTCGAGGACACGATCAACCGGATCATCGAGTCCAAGAAGATGCTGCCGAACGCGAGCTACTTCGCCTTCACGGCTACCCCGAAAAACAAGACGCTGCAGATGTTCGGCGAGCCATTCCCGCACGAGGGCGGCACCGGCTACCGGCCCTTCCATAGCTACACGATGAAGCAGGCCACTCAGGAGCGGTTCATCATCGATGTGCTTGAGAACTTCACCCCGGTCCCCAGCTACTACAAGCTGATGAAGACCATCGAGGACGACCCCGAGTTCGACACCAAGCGCGCTTCGAAGAAGCTCCGCGCCTTCGTCGAGGGCAATGAGCACGCCATCCGTCTCAAGGCCGAGATCATGGTCGACCACTTCCACAGCCAGGTCATCGCAAAGCACAAGATCGGCGGCCAGGCCCGAGCGATGGTCGTTACCAGCACGATCCCGCGCTGCATCGAGTACTTCCACGCCATCAGCGCCTACCTCGCCGAGCGCAAGAGCCCCTACAAAGCGATCGTCGCGTTCTCCGGCGAGCACGAGTACAAGGGCATCGAGGTCACCGAGGCCAGCCTCAACGGATTCCCTAGCAAGGACATCGCCGACCAGATCCGAGAGGACTCATACCGGATCCTCGTCTGCGCCGACAAGTTCCAGACCGGCTACGACGAGCCGCTGCTGCACACCATGTACGTCGACAAGACCCTGTCGAGCGTCAAAGCGGTGCAGACGCTCTCACGCCTTAACCGCGCGCACCCTGCGAAGCACGACGCGTTCGTGCTCGACTTCGCGAACACCGCTGAGAACATCGAGCGCGCGTTCGCGCCGTACTACCGGACCACGGTGCTCAGCCAGGAGACCGACCCGAACAAGCTCCACGACCTGGTTAACGAGCTGAACAGCTACGGTATCTACGTACCTGATACCGTCGATAAGTTCGCCGAGCTCTATCTCGCCGGTGTTGAACGCGACCAGCTCGACCCGCTGCTCGACGCCTGCGTCGCCGAGTACATCGAGATGCCCGACGAAGACGATCAGGTCGCCTTCAAGGGGCTGGCCAAGGCGTTCACCCGTACGTACAACTTCCTCTCCACGGTGCTGCCATTCGGCAACCCGGGGTGGGAGAAGCTATCGATCTTCCTCGACCACCTGATCCCGAAGCTGCCGGCGCCGCGTGAGGACGACCTGTCCGCAGGCATCCTCGAGACGATCGACATGGAGTCCTACCGAGTCGAGAAGCGAGAGTCGATGAAGATCGCGCTCGCCGACGACGAGGGCGAGCTCGCCCCGGTGCCAGCTGCTGGCGGCGGTCATGTAACGGACCCCGAGCTCGAGCGGCTCTCGAGCATCCTCCAGACCTTCAATGACCAGTTCGGCAACATCGAGTGGACCGACGCCGACCGTGTTCAGCGCCTCATCACCGAGGAGATCCCGCGCAAGGTCGCCGAGGACGAGGCCTACCAGAACGCCCAGAAGAACAACGACCCAGCCAACGCCCGCGTCGAGCACGACCGAGCCCTCGGCCGCGTGATGATGGCGGTTCTCAAGGACGACACGGAGCTGTTCAAACAGTTCAGCGACAACGACGGCTTCCGCCGTTGGCTGTCCGACGCAGTTTTCCAGAGCACGTACAAGAAGAGCGCCTGAACTTCGAGAGACAGAGTCCGGGCGCTTCGCAGACGCAGCTACGTAAATCCAAGATGCCCGAATGTCATCGACCCCCCAGGACGGCAGTCGGGAACGAAACATGCGTCGCTACGGCTACAAGTCCTCCCAGTCGAGCAGGCCATGCTCGAGCACGTGACTCCGGAAACCCCCCGGACCGAACGGTAGGAAGTAAGCTCCACTCAAAAGGTCATCTGCGAGGCTCTCTACCATCTGCGTCGTCAGCTTCTTGGCACGGATTGCAGCACAAAGCACCGGAACAGTGGCGGTGACTTTGAGCCCAAGCTCCTCGGCGATATTGCGCGGAGTGCCATCGTCAATGACCATCTCACAGCCGTAGACGGCCCCCATTGCAAGAACACCACACTCGCCCGAGTTCTTACCACCCGCTACTAGTCGGTCGAAGAATGTCCCAAAAGCTCTCACATAGTCAGGGTCGGTAGACCGGAACACCTTGATCCAGTCCGCATCGAGCACACTGTGCAGCACCGGCAGTTCGACCGCCATCTCAAGCAACTCTCGTTCGACTGAGTCCGGTATGTAAACCTCACGGCCGTCGGCCAGGAATCTGAGAACGCCAATCCATCCCTGGAGCGCAAAATGGCGAATCGGCCCCGTGTCGAACACCCACGCGTTCGGGCCAGGCATCACGCGACGAAGTTCCAGATCTCGTCAGCGCGACGCTCCCGTACAGCGGGGAGATCGGATTCCTCAAAGGTACCCCTCAGTAGGTCGAGTGCACGCTCACGACTAATCCGCTCATCGCGAACCAATCGAAGAACGGCTAGTGCGAAAGCGCGTGGCACCGATGTTGAGGCGAGTTCTTCGAGCGGCAGATGGAGGTCAAACTCCAGGATGTCTGCCTGCGTCGTGCGGGCAAGGCGAATGAGTGTCGAGACCTCGCTATCAACTTCACCCAGTTCCCGTAACCGACGGGAAAGAGTAGCCATGTCGACCCGATACGCGCTCGCAATCCGAACTGCCGCGGCACGCTCATCGACGTGCTGGAGGTACTTTCGCCACAGCGCGACAGTCGGCGCGGCGGGGAGCAGGAGTGCCCGCGCGAAGCGGTCAAGCCGAGACTCGAGCGGAACCGATTGAGCTGAATGGTTATCGATCCGCCAGTCCACCGTGTAATCGTCTGCTACCAAGTAGTGACCAAGTTCGTGGGCTAGCGCGAGCCTGCGTCGGCCAACTTTCGTGTGACTGTTCACAAGACAGACGCCACCGTGTCGCAAGATCACGGTTCCTGCGTCAGCGGTGTCAGAGCCGATATCCCGCGTGAATGCGAGGAGCCCTAGCCTCTCCACAGCCGCCGTAAGCACCTTGATCGGACCTTCATCATCCAGGCCCATGAGCTTTCTAGCTCTCGCAGCCAAGTCATCCGCTTCGGAATTGGTTTGGGGATGACCTATCGAGGCGCTCTCTATTTCTGCGACAGCGTCGAAAGCGAGCTCCGGGACGCCGAGCTGCTGAAGAAATTCGACATCGCCCGCAGCGGCAGCCAGGAGAGCATCAATCTTCGAGTCGACCGTGTCCAGGCCCTGACTGGATCGATGTGAAACCAAGGCTGGGGTTGGATCCTCGAAGAACGACGTCATTCGCACACCCAGAGCGACGGCTATTTCTGATAGTTCGAGCGCCGTGACTTTGCGAACACCACTCTCAATCTTGTTGACCACCGTCCGATCGAGACGGACGGCGGTCGCCAGGTCTTCTTGACTCAGCGACGCTCGCTTACGAAGGTCACGGATACGGTTCCCGAGGTCGACTTCGGCACTGGCCACCATGTGTGCGATTCTCGCACATCCCGGACAGCGGGCACTACCCGACCTACACAGGCACCCCGACCGCTGGGCCGGTCCCGGGCCGGGAACCCGGCTGAGCCCACCGACGACCAGCCATCACCAACGAGCACAGATCTTGCGGAATCATGCGGCAAACGAGCACTCGTGAGCACCCACAGACACCGCGAACACAACTGAAAATCGTGAGGTCACGGGATCGACGCCCGTCGGAGCCACAAGGGTGATCGTTACAATCACCCCAGAAACCCTCGCGTAGCTTCTACATCGCGGGGGTTTTGCTTTTCCCCCGGATGACCGAGGGCCGGTCGCGCCCCGTTGATCCGCCAGGACAGCATCGAGCGACAACGCCATAGGCTGGCGGAATGGCTGCCGGCGCGACGATCCACACGTTCACCGTCACGCTCGCGGATGTCGATCGCGGTGTGTACGAGGATCTGTCGCTGCGGGTGGCGCGGCATCCGTCCGAGACCGACGTGTACATGCTCACGCGCGTACTCGCCTACTGTCTCGAGTTCGGGGAGGGCATCGCCTTCACCGAGGGGATTTCGGCGACGGATGAGCCGGCGATCGTCATCCGGGATGCCACGGGCGCGCTGACCGGCTGGATCGAAGTGGGCGCTCCGGATGCCGCGCGTCTGCACGAGGGCAGCATGAAGGCCGGTCGTGTGGCGGTCTACACGCATCGCGACCCCGCGAAGCTCGTCGCGAACTGGGACGGGAAGCGGATTCACCGCGGCGATCAGATCCCCGTCATCAGCTTCGATCGCGGCTTCCTCGAGGCGGCGTCGACCGGAATAGAGCGTCGCAACGTGCTGAGCATCTCGGTCATGGAACGGCACGTGTATCTCGAGGTCAACGGGCAGACCTTCGCATCAGACATCCACTCCGTCCCCGCCGTCTAGCTGTACTTCCCCGGCAGGTTGTGAACGGCTGAGGTAGCGAAGACCTCCGTGCAGGATGTGGGTTACCACACTCGCATCCTGACCACGGAGGTCTTCGTGTCTCACGCTAACGCGCCTTTGACGCCGGAGGGGCGTCGTCGTCTTGCTGTTCTCGTCGTCGATCACGGCTGGTCGCTGCGGCGCGTAGCGGAACGGTTCCAGTGCTCGCCGGCGACGGCGAAACGGTGGGTCGACAGGTACCGGGCGGGGATCCCGCTGATCGATCGCAGCTCGAAGCCGCACTCGTCCCCGGGCCGGCTGCTGCGGAAGACGGAGCATCGGATCGTGTCGCTGCGGTTCACACGCCGGTGGGGTCCGCACCGGATCGCGTACCACCTCCGGTTGCACCGCTCCACGGTCGGACGGGTGCTCGCCCGCTACCGCATGCCGAAGCTGGCGAACATCGACCAGTCGACCGGGCTGCCGGTCCGCAAGCCGAAACCGAAGCGGTACGAGGCCGCCGCGCCCGGTCAGCTGATCCACGTCGACATCAAGAAGCAGGGCCGGATCCCTGATGGCGGCGGCTGGCGCGCCTTCGGCCGCGGATCGGCGCAGGACCGTGCCGCGGGATCCGTCCGTGACAAGGCCGCACGGGCAGGAGCGGCCGGCTCCCGCGGCTACCGGTATCTGCACCACGCCGTCGATGACTTCTCGAGGGTCGCGTACTCGGAGATCCTCGACGACGAACGCAAGGAGACCGCGGCCGGGTTCTGGGAACGCGCGAACGCGTTCTTCGCCGGCCTGGGCGTCACGGTCACCGCCGTGATGACGGACAACGGCGCGTGCTACCGGTCACACGCCTTCGCGGATGCGCTCGGCGACACCGTGAAGCACAAGCGCACCCGGCCCCACCGGCCGCAAACCAACGGCAAAGTCGAGCGGTTCAACCGGACCCTCGCCGCCGAGTGGGCCTACGCGACCACCTACGCCAGCGAAACGGAGCGAACCACGGCCTACGAGACCTGGCTGCATCACTACAATCACCACAGACCCCACACCGGCATCGGCGGCCAAACCCCCTCAGCCCGCGTACACAACCTCACGGGGAAGTACATCTAGCCAGGCCTCCCGGGTCTCAGTGGAGCTTGGCCCGGGCCGCATCGGAAAACTTCGGAACCCCGGCTCGAGTGAGCGCGAGCAGGAAGTCATCTACGTTCATCGACGGTGAGTCGTACCCCTCGACGAACTCGACCAGAGCACGGAGGGTCGGCGCATGGTAGAGGTCGAGCTGGTCCAAGAGGAAGTCGTCGGGATGAAGACGTTCTTCGACCACAACGGGCGGAACAATCCGCGATCTGCGAGTTCGAGGATGAAGTCGTTGAACAGTGCCCCATAAAGCACGTTGGTGTCGAAGAACGCGGGGAAGCTCACTTCGCGTCCGGCTCCGCAAGCCGCTCCACCTCAGCCGGATCTCCGACCTGCACCTTCGCTCCCAGGCTCGCGCGCTGCAGCTCACGGAGGGCCGCGCGGCGCTCTGCCCGAAAGCTCGCCTGATACTCGACCAGGTCCTCCAGCCGGACACGGCGATGACGGCCCGGCTTGTCGTAGGCGATGTCGCCGGCTTCCAAGAGGCGAACGAGCGTCGGCCGGCTGATACCGAGAACGTCCGCGGCCTGCTGCGTCGTCATAGCCATTCCCTGCGGCACGACGGTGATCCCCTCACCAGCGGCGAGCGCGTCCGTGACCTGGTCGAGGATGCGGAAGATCTCGTCAGGGATGGGGCGCGCGTTGCCCTGGGGATCAATGAGCGCGGCCTTGGAAGAGTTCTGCGCGATGAAGACCTCAAGTTCACGCATCAGTTGGGCGAAG
Organism: Microbacterium sp. bgisy207; assembly: GCF_057706855.1. Classification (NCBI taxonomy): domain Bacteria; kingdom Bacillati; phylum Actinomycetota; class Actinomycetes; order Micrococcales; family Microbacteriaceae; genus Microbacterium; species Microbacterium sp. bgisy207. The sequence goes on along the minus strand of NZ_JBYIPB010000008.1, from coordinate 161,581 downwards.
TCGAGGATCTCGTCTCGCGCGTTGGCACCTACGGCTTATCTCCGGCGGCATCCGGCCCACCCTGCCGCCCCCGGCGAGACACTGGATGGGTGGAGAAGACTCCGGTCTACTACTACTCGTCGACCTCGAACCTGACGGGGCGGTTCGCCGAGCATCTCGCCGAGGCGACGGGCCGCGCCGTGCACAACCTCGCCGATGCCGAGGTACGCAAGAGCGAGGCATCCGGCCCCTGGGTTCTGCTGACCCCGTCCTACAAGGCGGGCAACGCCGACGAAGTGACCCTTCCCGCAGGCGTCCGCAGCTTCCTGCGCTCTCCCACGAACCGCCGCCGCATGGTGGGGATCATCGGGTCGGGCAACCGCAACTTCGGCGTCTACTACCAGGCCGCCGCCCGCGAGCTCGCGACGACGTCGGGCCGGCCCGTGCTGTTCGAGTTCGAGCTGGCCGGCACACCCGAGGACGTCACCCACTGCGCGCAGATCCTCGACGAGGTGGATGCCGCGATCGCCGCCGCGCACCCGAGCGACCCGGCTGCGCCCTGATCCGGAGCCACCCCTCTGCAGCGATGGCATCCTGAGAGAGTGACCCCCCGCCCCGGACTTCGCGCGCGCCTGCTGGTGCCGCTGTCGGGGGATCCGGACGGGATGCCGCCGTGGGTGCAACGGCTCGAGCGGGGCGATGACGCCGGCCTGTTCGCCGAGGACGGTACGGCCTGGACGGTGCACGCGGGCATGCCGACGCTCGTCGCCGGCATCCGGGCCCTGCTCATGCAGGCCCTGCACCCGGGCGCGATGGCGGGCGTGCACGACTGGTCGCGCTACCGCGAGGACCCTCTCGGTCGCCTCGCGGGTACCGTCCGCTGGGTGATCTGCGTCACGTTCGGCTCCAAGGAGCAGGTGGATGCCGAACTCGGCCGCGTCGCCCGCTTCCACGCCGACGTCTCGGGGGAGTACCGCGACGGCACCGGCGCGAGCCGGGCCTACTCCGCCGCGGACGCCGACCTGGTCGAATGGGTGCACCTCGCGTTCACGGATGCCTTCCTCACGTGCCACGAGACCTGGGGCGAGCCGATCCCCGGCGGCCCTGACGCCTACGTCCGCGACTGGGCGACGGCCGGCCGACTCATGGGGGTCACCGATCCGCCCGAGACGGCTGCCGGCCTGCGCGCTCGCATGCACGGATACCTCGACCGCGGCATCCTGCGCGGCGACGAGCGTGTCGAAGACGTCGTCCGCTTCCTTCGCTCGGTACCCCTCGACGGCTCCCTGCGATGGGCGTACCGACTCCTGTTCGCCGGCGCGGTCGCCACGATCCCGCGCGAGTACCGACGGATGCTGGGACTGCGGCGGTCATGGCTTCCGGTCGTCACGATGACGAGGTTCGCGCTGTTCGTCGCGGGGCGAAGCCTCGGCAGCGGACCCCGAGCGCACGATATGGCCCGGCGGCGACTGCGGCGGCTCGAGGCATCCGGAATCGACGCGGGCGACACGGCCGACGCGGCGTGAGCGCACGCTAGTCGTCACGACGACGCGCGGCTCCCCGATCCAGCCCCGTCGCCCGAACCAGCCCCGTCGTCCGACCCGCGGTCGCCGAGGTGCAGCGCGCCCTTGACCCGCTCCACGGTCTGCGTCGCGAGGGCGATGGCCGAGTCCTTCACGACCTCGGCGGTGAAGGGGTCGCCCTTGGCCAGGGCAAGACCGACGTTCTTGGCGTAGTCGGCGGAGATGTGCGGCGGAAGCGGCGGGACGTGACGGCTCACGATCGCGTCGATGACCGTGACGCCGTCGTGGGCGAACGCGGCATCCATCGCGGCGGCGACCTCGTCGTCGGAGTCGACCCGAACGCCGCGGAACCCAAGCAGCTGCGCGAAGCCCGCGTAGTCGATCGACTCGACATCCTGCGCGGCCCGCCACAGCGGGTTGGCATCCTCGGTGCGCATCTCCCACGACACCTGGGCGAGGTCATCGTTGTGCATCACGAGGATGACGAACTGCTTGTTCGCCCACTGCTTGCCGTACTTCTTGAGCGTGATGAGCTCGTTCATGCCGAGCATCTGGAACGCGCCGTCGCCGATCGTGCAGACGACCGGCCGGTCGGGGAAGGCGAACTTCGCGGCCATCGCGTAGGGCATCGCCGCCAGCATCGTCGCGAGCCGACCCGACAGGTCGCCGCGCATGCCGCGCCCCAGCCGAACGTGGTGGCCGTACCAGTCGGCGGTGGTCCCCGCATCCGCCGTGACGATCACGTCCTCGGGAAGGCGCGCATTGAGTTCGTGGAAGAAGCGGCGCGGGTTGGCTCCGTCGTCGTAGGACGCCATCGCCTGCGCCTGCATCTCGCGCTCCCAGCCGGCCATCTCGTCGGCGAGCCGGTCTTGCCACGACCGGTCGGTGGTCTGCTCGAGCATCGGCAGGAGGGCCGAGAGCGTCGCCCCGACATCTCCCCACAGGTTCACCTCGGTCGGGTAGCGCACCCCCAGTTGCTCGGGCCGCAGGTCGATCTGCACCGCGCGGGCGGCATCCGAGTCGGGGAGGAACTCGCCGTACGGGTAGTTGGTGCCCAGCATCACGAGCGTGTCGCAGTCCTCCATCTGGTGCAGGCTCGGCAGCGAGCCGAGCAGGCCCAGTTGCTGCGTGTGGAACGGCACCTCGGCGGGGATCACGTCCTTGCCGCGCAGGGTCGTGATGATGCCCGCTCCCGCCAGGTCCGCCGCCTGCAGCACGAGATCGGTCGCGCCGGTCGCCCCCGCGCCGACGAGGAACGTGACGCGTTTCCCGCTGTTGATGACCTCGGCGGCTTTGCGCAGCTGGTCGACGGGCGGGGTGAGGGCGATGGATGCCGCGACCGGGCTCGATCGGGCGACCCAGTGCTCCTTCGCCGGGGCCTCGGCATCCATCGACTGGACGTCGTGGGGCAGGACGATGACCGCCGGCTGCAGACGGGTCTGCGCCGTCCGGAACGCGGTGTCGACGACGGCGTTCAGCTGATCGGGGCTGACGATCGTCTGCACGTAACAGGCGACATCCGCAAAGACCCGCTCGAGGTGGCTCTCCTGCTGGCCGGAGCTTCCCAGGGCGGCAAGGCCTTGCTGTCCGACGATCGCGACGACGGGCTGATTGTCCATCTTGGCGTCGTAGAGTCCGTTGAGCAGGTGGAAGGCCCCCGGGCTGGATGTCGCGACGCACACGCCCACCTCGCCGGTGAACTTGGCGTGCGCGGTGGCCATGAGCGCGCAGATCTCTTCGTGGGTCGGGCGGACGTAGTGAAGCCCTTCGTCCTTCCCGTCGACGCGGCCGAGGGCGCCGTCGAACGCGCCGATGCCGTCGCCCGGGTACCCGAACACGCGGGTCACCCCCCACTGCCGAAGGCGGTCGATGAGGGCTTCGCTGACGGTTGCGGTCACGAGCGGGTCCTTTCGTCGGGGCGACGCGACCCACGATCCTCCCGCGGGCTGCCCGGGTCTGCCCCCTTACCCGACGGCGCATCCGCGCCTATGATGGGCGCCTGGGCCGATGCCGCGCGGTCCCGTAGGCTTCGGGCATGGAGCCGTGGGTGGACGACGCAGCCGAAATGCTCGAGAAGATCACGCGGGATCCGCTGGCGGATGCGGTACGCGGCGCGGTTCGCGTCGTGTCGGCATCCGAGCGGGTGGGTCGCGCCCGCTACCAGGCCTGTGAACTCGAGGTCGTCACGACGACCGACGGCATTCCCGAGACGCGAATCAACACCGAGGTCGTCACGACCGCCAAGTACTGGCCGCGAGTTGGATCAGTGCTGCCCGCGCTCATCTCGCGCAGCGACCCGACACGCATCGAGGTGAACTGGGACGCGCTCGCCCGCCAATGATCGACGCGCCGAGCCCCGGCGCAGTCAGCGATCGGCGACGGTGATCTCCACCTGGAGCTCGGCGGCCAGTCGCTCGAGATCATCCCGAACAGCGGCAAGATCGGTTGACGGGGCCGCGTGAGCGAGGGCGGATGCTTCGAACAGCCGCCCTCCGGCCATCGCGGCGTCGCGGACCTCGGTCGTGAACTCATCGATGCTCAGACCGTGTGCGGCAAGCGCTGCCGAGACGTCGCGGACAATGCCGGGGCGATCGTTGGCGACGAGCGAGATCACGAGCCGGCGCTCGGAGGTCCCCGCCGAGTCTTGCTCGGCGCCGGCGACGGCGGTCACCGTGAGGCGGTCATCGAGTGCCCGCAGCGCCGCCCAGAGCCCCGGCGCCGAATCCGCCGTGACAGAGATCTCGATGACGCCGGCGAACACCCCGGCCCGTTCCGCGAGCTGACTTCCCTCCCAGTTGCCGCCGTGGGCGCTGACGGCATCCGCGACCGCAGAGACAAGACCCGAGCGGTCCTCTCCGACGAGCGTGATCACATAGCGGGGCACGCTCGCATGCTACTCCGCGGTCAGCAGGCGCACAGCGGGAAGGTCGGGTTCGGCCCACCAGAAGCGGTCGAGCTCCCGGGCGGTCACCCACTGCACTTCGTCGTGATCGGTGCTCGCCTGAGGGCGATCCCCCTCCAGCTCAGCGAAATAGCAGGCGAGCCGGATGACACGATCCCCGACATGCGTGTCATCGGTCGAGAGGTGCTCCGTGACACGGATGCCGACACCGAGCTCTTCGCGCACCTCACGGACGAGGGCATCCACCGGGTCCTCGCCCATCTCGACCTTGCCACCGGGGAATTCCCAGCGACCGGGCTGGCCGATATGAGGTCCCCGACGGCAGACGAGGATCCGGTCACCGTCCCGGATGACGGCGGCGACAACCTCAAGGGTAGGGACGACATTCACGAATACAATCCTCCTATCGCGCGTGATGGTGCGCGTCGGACGCCGCGCCGTACGCGGTGCGCGGCACGGGCCGCGGGGGTCTGACTGGGGATGCGAATGAGCGGGCACGAGTCTGCGGAGCAGGGGCATCGCGCGCCCGCGCACGCACGTCCACACAGCCACCTCGTGGCGTGGTCGGCGCTGGTGGCGGTCGCCCTCGTCGCGCTGATCGTGGGCGCGGTCGCGACTGTCACCCTCGGCACGCCGCCGGGGTCCGCCGCACCAGCACCGACACCGACACAACCTGCAACGCCGCCGCCGCTGAGTGTCACGCAGCAGATGCTCATCGACAGCGGGGACCCGACGACCTGCGCGGTGTCCTTCGCCGGTGCGGATCTGGACGTGCCGCCGATGCTGCAGCACGAGGGTCAGCTCTACACCGCCCTGCCGATTCCGGTTCGCGAGGGAGCCGTGTTCGCGGGGTGGTACGCCACACCCGCCGGCGCCGAGACCCTGGCGATCTCCGACCGCGTGAACGGGTCGGAACTCGTCGCCTGCGAGGAGCGGGAACGCACGCTGTACGGCGCCTGGACGGCCCCCGAGGCCAACGCGGCGGAGGATGCGCAGATCCCGATCCTCATGTATCACCAGTTCACGACCAAGCCCGAGGGGGAGTCGGGATGGTTGCGCCTGAACTACGCCTACATCGGGGACTTCGAACAGCAGATGGCGTACATCGCCGACCAGGGGTTCTATCTGCCGACGTGGGATGAGCTCAGCGCGTTCATCGACGGCCGGCTCTTCCTTCCGAACCACTCCGTGATCGTGACGGATGACGACGCCGACGACACCTGGTATCAGCTCGCGGTCCCCGTCGTCGATGCCCACCAGGTGCTGACGACCTCGTTCATGATCACCCGGGACCGGCGGGATCTGCATCCGTCACCGTACGTGATCATCCGATCCCACACGGAAGACATGCATCGGGCCGGCGCGAACGGACAGGGGCGCATGGTCAATGAACCCGTCGAGGTGATCGCTGCCGATTTGGAGGCCTCTGCCGCATACATCGGCACCAAGGAAGTCATCGCCTACCCCTTCGGCCACTACAACGACACGGCCAAAGCCGGCGTAGCGGCGGCGGGATTCGAACTCGCCCGCACAATCGAGCACGGGTACGTGCACATCGGCAGCGACAAGCTGGCACTCCCGGTCATCCGCATGAACTACGGGATGACCGTCGAGAACCTCGCCGCCCAGATCGGTTGAGCGCAGCGGCGCTGACCGTGAGGGGACGCCTCAGAGCTCGCCGGGCGCCATGACCTGCTCGTCCAACTGCTCCAGAACTTCGCGCGTGCGCGTCTTGACGCCCTTGCGCCGGCTGCGCGAGGGCGCGTACACGACGAGCGCATGGAAGAGGAACCGCGCGACGAACGCGAGCGCGAGCGTGATCGCGGTCGCGATCACGACCGAGATGTGCCACGTCGAGACCATGAGCGCTGTCAACGGGATGCGCAAGACGGCCTCGGCGTTGTTGAAGCCGAACGACTTCGCAAAACGGGTCCAGACCCCGGATGCCTCGGCCTTCACATCCTGGAAGACGAACCGCTCCTGCAAGAGGAAGTTGGCGATGATGGTCGTCTCGGCGGCGATGATCATCGCCGGGACGTCGTCGACGCCCCACCGCGTGAGCACCCAGACGATCGCGATGTTGGCGACCGCCCCGAGCCCGCCGATGACCGCGAACATCGACATCTTGCCGAACCGCAGCATCGTCAGCTGCGTCAGGAAGTACAGCCCCTGCCGCAGCGAGGCCTTGGATTCGCCGGCGTTGCGGTCGGCGAAGTCGAACGGAACCTCGGCGACCCGAAGGTTCGTCCGTGCAAGGATCTCGAGGAGGATCTTGAATCCGCGCGGCTTCAGCGTGCGCAGGTCCAGGCGGCGGCGATCGATCAGGAAGAACCCGGTCATGGGGTCGGTGACGCCCTTGAGCCGGCCGGGGAACATAGCCTTGGTGAGCATCGTCGCCGCCTTGGACACGGCCACGCGCGACGCGCCGGCCAAGCCGCCGTTGGTTCCCTCACCGCTGTAGCGCGAGGCGACGACGACGTCGACATCTCCGACCTCGTACCGACGCCACAGCCGCGGGATGTCCTCCGGAGGATGCTGGAGGTCGCCGTCCATGACCACACAGATATCCGAGGTGGCGGCGTCGAATCCCACCATGACGGCGCCCCCGAGACCGCCGGTGGCGATGTCGCGGTGGATCAGCCGCACGGGAACGGTCGCGTCAGCGGCGACCCTGCGGATCTCATCGGGGGTGTCGTCGGTGCTGTCGTCGACGAACACGATCTCTGCGCGGATGCCCTCCATCGCGCCGGCGATCCGTGTCACCAGTTCAGCGATGTTCGGCGCCTCGTTGTATGTCGGGACGACAATGGAGAGATCCATGGATCAATGCTGGCATGCCGCACCGGAATCGACGCACGGCTGTCCACCGATCCATAGCGCATCCACAGCCTGCGCGTAACCCTGACGCGGAGCCCGACGGCGGCCATACGCTGGATCCATGACTTCGCAGACCACTGGCACCCTCACGATGTTCGGCGCCGACTGGTGCCGTGACTGCCGGCGCACGAAAGCACAGCTCGACGGCTTGGGCGTGGCGTACGAGTACGTCGATCTCGAGGCGGATCCCGCCGCAGCGGACATCGCCCGCGACATCTCCGGCAGAACCAACATCCCCGTCGTCGTGTATCCGGACGCGACACACCACGTCGAGCCGAGCAACGCCGACGTCGAAGCGAAGCTGCGGGAGCTCAACCTCATCTCCTAGTCGCGGCTCGATTCCGACGCTGAGACGGAGCACCACCAGAGGCGAGACGCCGTGCCGACATATGCTGGAGGCCCGTCCGAAGGAGCGCGTCCATGCCGTCATCCGCTCGCCCCACCTCCGCGCCTCGCGCGACAGTGACCACGTCGGGAGCGTCGGACACGATGGCGCTCGACGCCGCCCTCGACGAACTGCGTGAGGGGGCGCGCACGTGGAGTGCACTCACCCTCACCCAGCGGATCCGGCTGCTCGGCTCCATCCGGACCACGGCCGCGGCGGAAGCCGAGGAGTGGGCGATCACTGCGGCCCGCTCGAAGGGATTGGAACCAGACCATCCGCTTGTCGGCGAGGAGTGGCTGACCGGTCCGTACGCGACGGTCGTCGCGCTCGATGCGTACGTCGACACGCTCACGAGCCTGCGCATCGGGGCGAGTCCCCTCGACCAGGCGCGCGTAGATCGCGCGTGGGGTGACAGAGTGCGCATCCACGCGTTCCCGACGACCAGCGTCGATCGTATGCTCGTTTCGGGATACACCGGCGAAGTGTGGCTGCGCCCGGGTGTCACGATCGCCGACGCGCAACGCAGGGCCGGGCTCGGTCAGCTCTCGCCGGGGGCATCTGGCGGTGTCGGCCTCGTGCTGGGCGCCGGGAACATCACGTCGATCCCGGTGCTCGACGTGCTGTACGAGCTCATCGCGCACAACCGTGTCAGCGTCCTCAAGATCAACCCCACGCAGGACCCCCTCGCGCCGGTGCTCGGCCGGGCGCTCGCTCCCCTCGTGTCCCTCGGCCTGCTGCGCATCGTGCGAGGCGGTGGCGACGTCGGCGCGTACCTCACCGAGCACGCGGGCATCGATCACGTGCACATCACCGGGGCGGCGCACACCTTCGACACGATCGTGTTCGGCCGCACCACAACCGGCAAGCGGCGCGCGCGACCGCGCCTGAAGGTTCCCATCACCGCGGAGCTCGGCGGTGTCTCCCCCGTCATCGTCGTTCCCGGTCACTGGTCGGATGCGGATCTGCGGTTCCACGCCGAGCACGTCGCCACCATGAGGCTCCACAACAGCGGGCACAACTGCATCGCGGGGCAGGTCGTGATCCTCAGCGCCTCGTGGCCGCAGCGCGAGCGCTTCCTGGCAGAGCTCGAAAGCGCCATGGCTCGGGCGCCCCACCGGCCTGTCTGGTACCCCGGCGCACCGGCCCGCCTCGCGGAGGTGGCCGACGCGTACCCGCAGGCGCACTGGGTCGCCGGCGGGACCCGCGCCGTCATCGACCTGGGCACGGATGCCGAGCCGTCCCCGATCGAAACGACTGAGTACTTCGCTCCGGCACTGGGGATCGTGACGCTGACCGGCGGCGGCCAGGAGTTCCTCGACGCTGCTGTCTCGTACGCGAACGAGCGACTCACCGGCACGCTGGGCGCGAACCTCATCATCGATCCCGAGACGGAGTCAGCGCTCGGTGACGGACTCGAACGCGCGATCGCCGAGCTGCGCTACGGCACCGTTGCCGTGAACACCTGGACCGGTGTCGCCTTCGGCATCACCACCATGCCATGGGGTGCATATCCTGGCGGAACGCTCGACGACGTGCAGAGCGGCATCGGCATCGTGCACAACGCCCTGCTGCTCGACGACGTCGAGCGGGGGGTGATGCGCGGTCCTTTCCGCCCCTTCCCGCGCTCGACGAGTGCGCTGTGGGGCCCGGGGGCGTTCTCGGTCCTGCCCCGACCGCCGTGGTTCGTCACGAGCCCCGGAAGCGCGGACGGTGGGCGACTACTGACGCGGTTCCGCATCCGCCCCCGGGTGAGGACGCTGCTGGGCATCCTCGAGTCGGCGTTCCGGTCGTGAGCGGCAACGGGCGGATGCCGCCACCCGGCGCCCGCGAAGACGCCCGACGGTTCGCCAGCCGCCGTCGCGGGCTCGGGGCCCGAGGCGGGCTCGAAGCCGACTACATCATCGTCGGCTCCGGATCTGCGGGAGCGGCCCTCGCCGCCCGCCTGAGTGAGGACCCGAGGGTCTCGGTTCTGGTCCTGGAGGCGGGCGGCCCCGATCGTGCGCTCGAACTGCACGTGCCCGCGGCGTTCAAGAAGCTGTTCCGGGGGCCATACGACTGGGGGTACGACACTGTCCCCCAACCCGAACTCGAGGGGCGGCGGATCTTCTGGCCCCGCGGACGAACGCTCGGAGGATCCTCATCGCTGAACGCCATGATGTGGGTGCGGGGATTCGCCGCTGACTACGACGAATGGGCAGCGCGCACGGCGGACCGCTGGTCATGGGATGCCGTCCTGCCGGTGCTCCGCCGCATCGAGAGCGTGCAGGATGCCGTCGATCCGTCGCTGGGGCGCTCGGGACCACAGCCGGTGGAGCAGCAGCGCGATCCGAGGCCGCACACCGCGGCGTTCCTCGCGGCGGCGCGCGAGCTCGGCTATGACATCACGGAGGCGAACATCCCCCGCGGACAAGGCTTCTCCCAGACGATGGTGACGCAGCGGCGCGGTGCCCGCGCGTCGACGGCCGACACCTACCTGCGGCCCGCGGCAGCGCGTGCGAACCTTCGTGTGATCACGAACGCCCATGTGCGGCGAATCACCTTCACCACCGACTCCGACGCCCCACCGCGAGCGAACGGCGTCTACGTCGACATCGACGGGACGACCCGCCACGCCCGCGCGCGCCGGGAGATCGTGCTGTGCGCCGGTGCCATCAACACGCCCCAGACCCTGATGCTCTCGGGAATCGGCCCCGCCGATCACCTTCACGAGCTGGGCATCCGCACCCTCGTGGACTCACCGGACGTCGGCGCGAACCTGCAGGACCACCTCGTCGCGGGGCTCGCGCCCGGCGCCGCAGGGGGCACTCTGTACGGTGCGGAACGTCCGGGCGAGCTCATCCGCTACCTCGTGTCCCGTCGCGGGATGCTCACCTCCAACGTCGCCGAGGCCTACGGCTTCGTCCGCACCGACCTCGCCGCTCGCGCCGGCGTGCCCGACGGACTCCCCGACATCGAGATCATCTTCGCGCCGGCACCGTACGTCGGGGAGGGCCTCACCCCCCTTCCCGCGGAGGGCATCACGGTCGGCGCGATCCTGCTGCGGCCGCACAGCCGCGGCAGCATCCGTCTCGTCTCGAGTGATCCGTACGCCCATCCCGTGATCGACCCCGCGTACCTGAGCGACACGGCCGGTCTGGATGCCGCAACGATGCGCGCCGGACTCGAGGTGTGCGAGCAGCTCATCGCGACGTCGTCGCTGCGAGCGGTCACGACAGGCAGCTGGGTGCAGCCGCAGGGCGGCGAGCGCATGAGCGCCGGCGAACGGATCGAGCTCTCGCTCCGGCGCTTCTCGCACACCCTCTACCACCCGGTCGGCACCGCTCGCATGGGGACGGATGACGATTCTGTCGTCGACCCCGACCTGCGCGCGCGCGGCGTGGCGGGGCTGCGGGTCGCCGACGCGTCCGTCATGCCGACGATCATCCGGGGGCACACGCACGCGCCGGCGATCGTGATCGGCGAGGTCGCGGCCGACCTGCTTCGCGCCGACTCCGGGAGCGGCATCCAGGTCGCCGACTAGGGACGAACGGGCCGTCGGCCCGCGCGGCCGAAGACTACGCTCTGCATCATGGCTCCCGAAACGACGCCCACCACCGTCACGATCACCGGCGCAGGCGGCCAGATCGGCTACGCCCTCCTCTTCCGCATCGCCGCCGGCGACATGCTGGGTCCGGGCCGGCCGGTGCGGCTTCGGCTGCTGGAGATCCCGCAGGGGATGCGGGCCGCCGAGGGGGCCGCGCTCGAACTGATGGACGGCGCCTTTCCGCTGCTCACCGACGTCGAGGTGACCGACGACGCCCATACCGGCTTCGACGGCTGCAACATCGCCCTCCTGGTCGGTGCCCGCCCCCGTACCGCGGGGATGGAGCGCGCCGACCTTCTCGAGGCCAACGCCGGGATCTTCGGACCGCAGGGCGCCGCCATCGGTGCCGTCGCGGCAGATGATGTGCGTGTGCTCGTGGTGGGAAACCCGGCGAACACGAACGCGCTCATCGCATCGGCATCCGCCCCGGACGTGCCTGCCGAACGGTTCGCCGCGCTCACCCGACTCGACCACAACCGCGCCCTCGCACAGCTGGCTCAGGCCCTTGAGCGCCCGTCGGCGAGCATCGAGCGGATGACGATCTGGGGCAACCACTCCGCGACCCAGTTCCCCGACGTCGACCACGCGCTCATCGACGGCGCACCCGCGCGCGCCGCTCTTGCTGCCCGGTTCGGTGGTCACGAGGCAGCACGGGCGTGGCTGGACGATACGTTCATCCCTCGCGTGGCGAAGCGCGGGGCGGAGATCATCGAGGTGCGCGGATCGTCGTCAGTCGGGTCGGCCGCGGCCGCCGCGATCGACCACGTCCGGGACGAGGCGACCGGCGTCGGCTGGACCTCCGCCGCGGTGGTCTCCCACGGCGAGTACGGCATCCCGGAGGGTCTGATCTGCTCGTTCCCCGTCGCGTCCGACGGCACCGGATACCGTGTCATCGAGGGCCTCGAGCTGGACGCCCGGGCCCGGGCCCGCATTGACGCGTCAGTTGCCGAACTCGTCGCAGAACGGGATGCGGTGGCCGCCCGGGGACTGCTGTGACGACGACCGAGGCGTTCCTCTTCGTCATCATCGGGGTCCTCGTGGTCGCGATGACCGCGAGGGTGGCGCCGCGCATCAAGGTCGCGGGCCCGCTGCTGCTCGTGCTGATCGGCATCGTCGCCAGCTACCTCCCCTTCCTTCCCGACATCACGGTCAACCCGGAGTGGATCCTCGTCGGGGTGCTACCGCCGCTGCTCTACTCCGCGGCCGTGTCGCTGCCGGCCGTGGAGTTCCGCCGCGACCTGCTGCCGATCGCAGGGCTCGCGGTCGTGCTCGTGTTCGTGAGCTCGTTCGTGCTCGGCACGTTCTTCTTCTTCGCGATCCCCGATCTCGGATACCCGCTCGCGCTCGCCCTGGGCGCGATCCTGAGCCCGACGGATGCCGTCGCCACGGCGGTCGCCAAGCGGCTCGGTGTGTCACGCCGTGTCGTGACGATGCTCGAAGGCGAGAGCCTCCTCAACGACGCGAGCGCACTCGTGATCTTGAACTCGGCGGTCGCGGCGTTCGTCATGATCTCGGCCACCGGGCAGCCGCCGCCAGCCATCGACGCGGTCGGCGGGTTCTTCTGGGCGGTCTTCATCGCGATCGTCCTCGGCGCGATCGTCGGCTACGCGAACCTCAGGCTCCGTGCGTGGCTGCGCAGCTCGGCCGCGACGACAGCTGCCGGATTCATCGTGCCATTCGTGGCGTACATCCCCACAGAGGAGCTCGGCGGCTCCGGGCTCGTCGCCGCCGTTGTGGCGGGAATCGTCACGGGTCAGGGCGCGACACGGTGGTTCACTCCCGAGCAGCGCATGTCGGACCACGTGACGTGGCGCACCGTCGAGCTCATCCTCGAGGGCGGCGTGTTCCTGATCATGGGTCTCGAAATGAGCGAGATCGTCACCGGTACCGCCAACGGCACCCACGGCATCGGCCACGGCCTGTGGATCGCCGCGGCCGCCCTGGGCATCCTGCTCGCCGTGCGGGCAGGTTACGTCACGCTGCTGGTCTGGGGGCAGGGACGGCGACTGCACCCCCGACGCATCGAACGGCTCGATGCGATCTCCGACCGTGTGGACGCGATCGCCGCGGGCGGTCCCGAGCAGTTCGGCCATCGCGGCGGCCGGTTCACCGAAGAGGGATGGAACCGTCGCGTCGCCTCGTTCCGGCGCCGCATCTCGCGTGCGATGTCGGATCTGAACTACTACCGCTCCTCCCCTCTCGGGTGGAAGCACGGCACCATCATCGTGTGGTCGGGCATGCGCGGCGTCGTCACCCTCGCCGCGGCGCAGACGCTGCCGGCGGACGCACCCTCCCGGCACTTCCTCATCTTCGTCGCGTTCACCGTCGCGCTGACCAGCCTCATGCTGCAGGGCTTCACGCTCCCGTCCCTGGTGCGTCTGCTGCGGGTGTCCAACGAGGACGACGAGAACCTGGTGCGTTCCGAGCAGCAGCGCATCGCTCGCGAGATGCACCAGGCTGCCCTCTTGGCGGCGGAGGAGGGAGCCCTCACGCGCCGCGACGGCACCCCCTTCGAGGCTGAGTTCACTGCCCGTGTCGGTCCGCTGTTCCTGCGGGCCGGAGAGGCCGAGGATGACGAAGCCCGCGACATCCTCGAGCTGCGGCTCGCACTGATTCGCGCGCGCCGCGAACGCCTTCTCGAACTGAGCGCGGGAGGGCAGTACGGCAGCGCAGCCCTGCGCCGCGCGCTCGCTGAGCTCGACGCCTCGCAACTGAACGTCGAGCTCAGGCTGGAGAGCGCCGACTGATCGCGGGGGCGCGCGTTCCCGAACCGTCAGGCACAATAGCCGTGGAGGCCTCCATGACTGACGATCACGGCGGGCCCGTCGAGGCGTCCTCCGCTGCGCACCAGGCGGCGGAGTGCCCGACGTGCTTCGCGCCGCAACGCGCCGACAACGCCTGGTGGCGGGCGCGACCGTCAGACGCGCGTCTGGTCGGCGTCGTCGTCTCTCGCGAGGACATGCCGCCGGTAGTCAGTCAGCGCGAGGCGCTTGCCCGCTTCGGTGTGCCCATCGAAGGGTTTCGGCATCCGTCGCCTGAGACGCTCGAGTCCTGGGAAGACCGCCTCGCGCGGCTGTTCGGCCGCCTGCGCCGCGGCGATGTCGTCGTCGTCGCGACCGTCCGCGCCCTCGGACGCAACGTCGGCGAAGAGATCCGGACCGTCGCCGAGCTCGGTCGGCGCGGTGTGATCGTGAAGGTCGTCGACCACGAAGCTTCCCACCTGGTCGAGACGGGGATCGCGCTGGCCACACCCGAGCTCACGGACCCGGACGCCGCAGCGGGCCCCGCGCGGTAGGCCGCCCGGCATCGCTCGCCCGTCTCACCGGTCAGGGCAGGCGCGACGTTCTCCCCGGCGTCGGAGTTCTGCAAGGCGTCAGAGCGTGCGCCAGCAGCCCTCGATGTGGTCGTCGACCATTCCCGCGGACTGCATGAGGGCGTACACCGTCGTCGGCCCGACGAAGCGAAAGCCTCGCCGCCGCAACTCACGGCTCAGCGCCTCGGATTCCGGTGTCGTCGCGGGGAGCTCGCTCATCGTTCTGGGGCGCACTCGGGCGCGGTCCTGCGTAGCGAAGGACCAGAGCAGGGCGTCGAAGTCTCCGTCGGCGAGCTCGGCCACGAGCCGCGCGTTCGAGATCGTCGCTTCGATCTTGGCGCGGTTGCGGACGATGCCGGCATCCGCCATGAGTCGCTCGATGTCGGATGCATCGAACCGGGCTACGGCGGACGGATCGAAGCCCGCGAAGGCCTCGCGGAAACGGGGGCGCTTGCGCAGGATCGTGATCCACGACAGACCCGCCTGGAAGCCTTCGAGGCTCATCTTCTCGAAGAGTGCGCGATCGCCGTGAAGGGGCGCCCCCCACTCCTGGTCGTGGTAGCGCATGTACTCGGCATCGGCACCGACCCACCCGCAGCGGGCACGACCGTCGGCATCAATGGTCAGATCCTCGATCACTCCGCCACTCTATGGGCCGCCATCGACACTGACGGCAGCTCAGACCATCGTCAGCACGAGCTGCCCCGCCCGGCCACGCTCCAGATGAGCGTGAGCTGTCGATGCCGCATCGATCGGATACGTCGCCTCCACCACCGCACGGAGCTGACCGCGTCGCACGAGATCGGCCGTCGCCTCCAGATCCGCCTGCTTGCGAGAATCACCGCGCAGTCCGGTGAAGGCAAAGCGGGAGCGACGGCCGCGCGAGCCGAGCGTGACGATGTGCCACCAGAGCGCACCCGGTGTGAGGACGGTGATCAGGTACCTGCCGTGCGGTGTCAGAATCCGACGCGCACGCCGATAGCCGAGGTTTCCCTTGACATCGAAGACGACATCGAAGCGGTCTTCCTGACCGGCGACGTCGACGGCGCGGTAATCCCACACCCGCGAAGCACCCAAGCCCCGCACCACGGCGGCCCGCTCGGCACTGCACACCGCCGTCACCTCGGCTCCCCAGGCGAGGGCGAGCTGCACCGCGAGGGTTCCGACCGCACCTGATGCTCCGTTGACGAGCACCCGCTCACCAGGCTTGAGCCCCGCGGTGTCGCGGAGGAACGCCATGGCGGTGGCGTCGACGAGCGCGGCAGCATCCACGGCGGACAGACCCTCGGGCCGCTTCGCGATCACTCCCGACGCCCTCACCCGAATCAGATCCGCGTGGCATCCCATGGCTGCGCCAGTGGCACCCCACACCCGGTCACCGACGCGCACGTTCGTGACACCATCGCCCACGGACTCGACTGTTCCCGCGAAGTCAGATCCCTGCACCTGTGGCCGCGGGCGCCGAAGACCGGTGAAAAGGCGGGCAGCGAACGGTTCACCGGCGCGGAACGCCGCATCGGACGCGCCCACCGCACTGGCCTCGACTCGCACGACCACCGTCCCCGGTTCGGCGACCGGGATCGGTCGCTGCTCGACCACGACGACTTCCGGGCCCCCGTATGCCCGATTGACCACTGCGCGCATGACGCCTCCTCGTGTAAAGAATTGTTTACACGAGGCTACGCAGCCCTCACTGGTGTGTCAAGAATTTTTTACACCCCGGATGTCGAGGCCGCCGCTACGGCCCGTCCGCCGCGGGGCTGATGCCGAAGCGGGCACGATAGGCCCGGTGGAACGTCCCCGTGTCCGCGAAACCGCACTCCCGCGCGATGGCGGCAATCGTGCGCGTCCGCGGTGCCGCCGCCAGGAGCAGGTCCCGCGCGCGATCGAGGCGCGCCGTCCGCAGGTAGGCCCCCAGGGTCGTTCCCTCGCGTGCGAAGCGCTCATGAACAGTGCGTACCGAGCAACCGAACGCCCTCGCCACATCGGCTGCGTTCAGCGTTGGATCGGCGAGCCTGGAGTCGACGTACGCCTTCATCGTCGACACCCGATCGGGCGGGGAGACCCCGCGCGAGGCGGCGTCCAGGATCTCGATGACGGTGTCGACCATGGCGCGCGCGACCTGGGGCAACCCGCCCCGAACGGCGGAGGTGAGCAGGCCCACCTGGGTCCCCAGAACCGACCCCACCGCAGCCCGGGCGAGGACGTCATTCAGGACACCGGGTGTGGCCAGTCGAGGCTCCACCAACGCGCGCGGGATACGCAGGGAGGTCAACCGCAGCCGCCGATTCGGACTCACCGTCACCGTGAAGGGCCGAGCGTTGTCGAGGACGAGCGCAGCGCCCCGTGTCGCTGCCCACTCCAGGCCGCCCTGCCGCAGCCCCCACGGCGTCGCACCATGGTTGATGAACAACGCATCGTCGGGGACCTGCGTGATCGAGTGCTTCGTGCGATCGGCCCAGACGCCGGGGGTGTCGATCAGGCCGAGCGCCGCGCCACCGAACTCGTAGGTCGCGAAGTCCGCGTCGAACCCCGGACGTTGCGGACGCCGGGGCAGGACTCCGACGTACACCTCGGCGATCGCCTCGCAGAACCTATCGTGACCGCTCCACCCGGGCATGCCCCTGGTCGAGCCACGGAGGGTCGGACCCCAGACTGCACCCATCGCCACTCCTTTGCACGGGATGCCACTGACCGCGGGGCTCGCCCCTCACTATCGTCGGGAACCTCACACGGAAGTTCAAGAGAAAGGACACCGATGTCCCGCCCCACTCTGCTCCTCGTTCACGGCGCGTGGCACGGCTCGTGGGCCTACGAGCCGCTCGCCGAGATCCTTGCCGCACGAGGCTGGACCGTCGAGACGGTCGATCTGCCGACGGTCCACGCGCCCGACAAGGCTGAGCGCACCCTCGCCGATGACGCCGGCGCCGTCGCGGACGCGATCGACCGGATCGAGGGCCCCGTCGTCGTCGTCGCTCACTCCTACGGAGGCGTTCCGACAACGCAGGCCGCGACCGACCCGAAGGTGGCGCACATCGTGTACATCGCGGCGTTCGCCCTCGACGAGGGCGAAACGCTCCTCGGTGCAGTGGGAGGCGTGGCACCGGACTGGTGGCAGATCGAGGGTGCGTTGTCGACGGCGGGCAACGACGAACTGCCGCCGCGCACGCTCTTCTTCCACGACCTCAGCGAAGAGGAGTCCGAACGCGCCAGCGCACGACTCCTGTCGCAGGCGGTGCAGCCGTTCAGCGCCCCGCTCACGGCAGTCGCCTGGCGGGACCGCCCGACGACCTACCTGATCACCGAGGAGGACACCGTGTTCCCGGTCGTCGCCCAAGAGGCGCTCGCTGCCCGGGCGGGATCGCAGACGGCACGACTGCGATCGAGCCACTCGCCCTTCCTGTCGCAGCCGGATGCAGTCGCCGACGTGATCGAGCGCGCGGCGCGGAGCATCTGACAGCCGGACTCACGAGCCGGTGAGGCGGGGCATCGTCTGCGGTGACGGTCCCCGTCTCACCGGTTCGAGCGCGCGACCTTCTCGGGAACCGGCGCCGACCCCTCGGCCGCCTGCCGGGCGTAATACTCCGCGGCCTCGTCCTGCCGCTCCTGCTCGGCACCGGAGGCGATGGGGGCGCGCACATGCTCGGGCTCATAGCCGAACGCATCGACGAGCTCTTGCGCGTGTGGGCGGAGGCGCCGCAGCAGCCTGTCGATATAGCGGGTCACCGCCGCCCCGCGCTGGTTGGAGAGCCGCCCGTTGATGAGGTACCAGGACAGGTGCTTTTCGATGAGGGTGAGACCGAACAGGTCCCGAAGCCACGTCAGCACCTGCTTCGTATCGGCGTCGTCGACGCGGTTGACGGCATCCGTGAAGGCTTCCCACTGCAGCAGCTCGCCGTGCGCGCGCCCCGCCTCGATGAGCTCCGCCTGATTCTCGCTGAAGAGGGCCGCGGCGTCGGCCTTCGACATCTTGGATGCCGGACGCAGGCGCCCCGCGATGTCGGCGACCATCTGCTGCACGCGGTCGCCGAGCAGCTCATGCTGCTGGTCGGCGCGGAGACCGCGCTCGACGGCACGGGCCGTGGAGCCGAAGTCCGTGACGACTTGACCGAACTGGCGCAGTCCCGCGCCGTGGACGACGTTGCCGGCAGTCTGCCCCACCGCGAACCGAGCGAGCGATGCGGCATCCTTGCCCTTGAACTGCTTCGCGTAGTCCGAGAGCAGGCGCTTGCCGACCAGCTGGAGGAGGACATTGTTGTCTCCCTCGAACGTGACGTAGATGTCGAGATCGGCGCGCAGGGCAGTGAGTCGGTTCTCGGCGAGGAACCCCTGGCCACCGCAGGCCTCTCGCGCCTCCTGGATCGTGTCGAGCGCGTTCCACGTCGAGAGAGCCTTCAGCGCCGCGGCGAGGGTCTCGAGGTCCTCCCGCTCGTCGGGGGTGTCGGTGCGTCCGCTGAAGACGCCGTCGAACATCTGCAGGAGCTCGTCGTGAGCGAACGCCTGCGCGTAGACCTGCGCGAGTCGCGGCAGGAGCCGGCGCTGGTGCTTGCCGTAGTCGAGCAGGACGACCTCGGGCGTTCCCGCACCGTTGTCGAACTGCCGGCGCTGGTTGCCGTAGGTCACGGCGATCGTGAGCGCGAGCGCGGATGCCCAGGTCGCGGCACCGTCGAGCGAGACGCGACCCTGAACGAGAGCACCGAGCATCGTGAAGAAGCGGCGTCCGGGACTGTCGATCGGGCTGGAGTACGTGCCGTCGGGCGCGACATCGCCGTACCTGTTGAGGAGGTTCTCGCGCGGGATGCGCACGTTCGTGAAATGGAGGCGACCGTTGTCGATGCCGTTGAGTCCGCCCTTGACTCCGTCATCCTCACCACCGACGCCAGGCAGGAAACTGCCGTTGTCGTCGCGGATCGGCACGAAGAAGCAGTGCACGCCGTAGTTCACGCCGCCCGTGATCAGCTGCGCGAACACCGTCGCGGCCTTGCCGTGCAGCGCCGCGTTGCCGAGGTAGTCCTTCCACGCCCCGCGGAACGGAGTGTGGATGACGAACTCCTCGGTCTCGGGGTCGTATGTCGCGGTCGTGCCGATCGCCGAGACATCCGAACCGTGTCCGGTCTCGGTCATGGCGAATGCCCCCGGCAGGGCCAGCGAGATCACATCGGGAAGCCAGCGGTCGTGGTGCTTCTCGGTGCCCAGCTGATAGATCGCGGAACCGAACAGGCCCCACTGCACGCCGGACTTGATCTGCAGGCTCGGGTCGGCGAGGACGAGCTCCTCGAAGCCGGCGAGGTTGGCGCCGTTGTCTTCCAGGCCGCCGTACTTCTTGGGGAACGCGCGGCGGGATCCGCCGGCGTCGACGAGCAAATGCAGCTGGCTGAGGACCCGCTCGCGGTGCTCCTCCATGGGAAGCCCGTTCACCTGCCAGAAGGCGGGGTCCTTGATGAGCTCACGAGCTTCGCGCCGGGTATCTGCCCAGGTGCCCAACAGCATCCGTGACACCAGGTCCCGGTCGATGCAGGGTTCGACAGTGCGGGTTTCGGACGGACGGACGACAGCGTCAACCATGCGATCACCTCTCGATGAGGGGGAAGGGAACGTCACTGCCCACGGTAGGCATCCCACAAACACAGCCCAAATCACTTCACGATGCGCACAACGACGGCGGAGTGGCACCCCCGGCGTGATTGTGGCGTTGCGACAGGGCGCTCAGGATGCTGTCAGGGAGGCCCGCATTACGCCGCTCGATTCCGGGAAACCCACGCGACAGCACGGCTCGCGATCGTCGCCACGTCGTCGGCAACGTCGATCACGACGCCGTCCTCGTCGCTGCCGAGCGGCTCGAGAGTGGCAAGCTGCGACTGCAACAGCGCCGGCGGCATGAAGTGGCCGGTGCGCGCGAGAGCCCGGTCACTCAGGAGCTCGGGATCCCCGGCGAGGTGCACGAAGACCGTATGTGGGGCGTGAGTCCGGAGGCGATCGCGATACGACCGCTTCAATGCGGAGCACGCGACGACGACTCCGGATGCCTCCGCGGCAGCACCGTGGGGCACCTGTCCGCCGGCGGAGCGCAGCGCCAATCGCTCGCCGACCAGGTCGAGCCACGGCATCCTGTCGGCGTCCGTCAGCGGAATACCCTGCGACATCTTCGCGACGTTCTCAGGCGGATGCAGATCGTCCGCGTCGACGAAGGGGAGGTGCAGACGACGGGCGATCTCGATCCCGACCACCGACTTGCCACTCGCGCTCACTCCCATGACGACGATCGCGGTGCCGGGTCGGGTCATGCTGCCAGCCTAGGGCGGACGGCACCGCGATGTCGCAGCAGCGTCAGGCGTGGGCAGCGACGACAGCCAGGACGGCGTCGCCGTAGGCGTCCTTCTTCTTGGCGCCGATGCCGGTGATGCCCTCGAGGCCCGCCGCCGAGGTCGGGCGAGTAGCGGCGAGCGCGCGCAGGGTCGCGTCGCCGAAGACGACGTACGCGGGAACTCCCTGCTCGCGAGCGGTCTCGGCGCGCCAGGCGCGCAGCGCCTCGAAGAGGTCGCGGTCGGCGGGAGCGACATCCGCCGCCGCCGTCTTGCGAACCCGGGCGGCGCCCGCGCGCCCGGCGACGTCGCGGCGTAGCGGCACCGCCTGCTCGCCCTTGAGGACAGAGCCGGCAGCGTCACCGAGCGCGAGCGTGCCGTACTCACCGCGGGCGACGAGGATGCCGCGGGCAAGGAGCTGGCGCACGACGCTGCGCCAATCCTGGTCGGAGAGGTCGGATCCGATGCCATAGGTCGCGAGACTCTGATGGCCGAGCTGACGGATGCGGTCGGTGTCGGCCCCGCGCAGGATGTCGATGAGCTGGCCCGCGCCGTAGGCCTGCCCCCGCTCGCGCTGGAGGCGCACGATCGTCGAGAGGAGCTTCTGGGCCGGAATGAGACCGTCCCAGGTCTCGGGCGGCTCGAGGCACGTGTCGCAGTTGCCGCAGGGCTGTGCAGGCTGGCCGAAGTACCCGAGCAGGTTCACGCGGCGGCACTCGACGGTCTCGCAGAGGGCGAGCATGGCATCCAGGTGCTGGTGCTGCCGGCGTTTGCGCGCGAGATCGCCCTCGCCCCCGTCGATGAGGCGGCGCTGCTGCACGACATCCGCAAGCCCGTACGCCATCCACGCGATCGACGGGTCGCCGTCGCGGCCCGCACGACCGGTCTCCTGGTAGTACCCCTCGACCGATTTCGGGAGGTCGATGTGGGCGACGTAACGCACGTCGGGTTTGTCGATGCCCATGCCGAACGCGATCGTGGCGACCATGACGACGCCGTCTTCGCGCAGGAACCGCTGCTGGTTCGCGGCACGGATGCCGGCATCCAGCCCCGCGTGGTACGGCAGCGCGTCGACGCCCTGCGTGCGCAGGTAGGCGGCGGTCTGCTCGACGCTCTTGCGACTCAGGGCGTACACGATGCCCGAGACGCCGGGCGGTTGCGCCTTCACGAACGCGGCGAGCTGGCGACGGATGTCGACCTTCGGCTCGATCCGGTACTGGATGTTGGGGCGGTCGAAGCTGGCGACGAAATGACGCGCGGCGGGCAGACGCAGCCGGTCGGTGATCTCGCGGTGGGTCTCGCGTGTCGCGGTGGCCGTCAGCGCCATGCGCGGCACCCCGGGGAACCGCTCGCCGAGGTCGCCCAGCGCAAGGTAGTCGGGACGGAAGTCATGCCCCCACTGCGAGACGCAGTGGGCCTCGTCGATCGCGATGACGCTCAGCCGGCCGCGCTGCAGGAGTGCCGTCGTCGCGGCGCCCGAGAGGCGCTCGGGGGCGACGTAGAGCAGATCGAGCTCACCGGCGAGGTACGCGCGTTCGGTCTCGGCCCGCTCGGGCGCGGACTGCGTCGAGTTCAGCGCGGCGGCCCGCACACCGTTGGCCCGGAGGGCCTCGACCTGGTCGTGCATCAGGGCGATCAGCGGCGAGACGACCAGGCCCGTGCCCTCCCGCACGAGCGCCGGCACCTGATAGGTGACGCTCTTGCCGCCGCCGGTGGGCATGAGCACGACGGCGTCCCCACCCGCGATGACGTGGTCGACGATGTCGGCCTGATCGGCACGGAACGACTCGTAGCCGTAGACCTCGCGCAACACCGCCACAGGGTCGGCATCCGTGAACGACCGCGCCGGCGACGGGGCGGCGCGGCCCGGCGGGGCGATGAGCGGCTCCCAGTCCTCTGGCGGTTCCTCGTCCTCCGGCGGCGGGGCGAGGTCGTCGGGGTCCCACGCCACGTCGGCGTAGGGATCCTCGGGCGTGCTCACCATCCCACCGTAGCCCGCCCCCTCGACGCGGCGAGGGCCGCCTTGGGCCCTGCTCACAGCCGCACGACCTCGGTGACGCGCACCACCGCGGTGCCCTCCTCGACGGATGCCGCGAGATCCACCTCCGCACGGATGCGCCAGTCGTGGTCACCCGCAGGATCGTCGATGACTTGCTCGACACGCCAGGTGTCGTCATCCGTCGTGTCGATGACGCACAGCTGCGGCGAGCGCGCGGGGCCACCGGTGAGGATCTCGTCGTGCTCGTCGTAGTACCGATCCATCGCCGCGGACCAGTCGACGCCCGGATCGAGTTCTGCCAGCGCGTCGTCGTCCTGGAGTGCGGCCAGCTGCACCCGGCGGAACAGCTCGTTGCGGACGAGCACCGTGAACGCGCGGCGGTTGGTCAGCACAGACGGCGGCGCGGGCGGCACGACCGGCGCCTCGGGGTCGGGTGCCGGATTGACGAGCGCCGACCACTCATCGACCAGCGACGAGTCGACCTGACGGACCACTTCGCCCAGCCACTCGATCAGATCGAGCACCTCATCGGTGTGCGCCTCGGAGGGAACGGTCTGGCGCAGCGCGCGATAGGCATCCGAGAGGTAGCGCAGCACGAGCCCCTCGCTGCGGGCGAGTTGATAGAAGGAGACGTACTCGCCGAACGACATCGCCCGCTCGTACATGTCGCGCACGACGGACTTGGGCGAGAGCTCGAAGTCGAGCACCCACGGCTGGCTCGATGCGAAGACCGCGAACGACTGCGCCAGCAGTTCCGCGAGCGGCTTCGGATATGTGATCTCTTCGAGCAGCGCCATCCGCTCGTCGTACTCGAGGCCGTCGCGCTTCATGGCGGCCACCGCCTCGCCACGCGCGCGGAACTCCTGCTGCGACAGGATCGCCCTCGGGTCGTCGAGAGTGGCCTCGATGACGCTGACGACATCCAGCGCATAGTGTCCCGTGCCGGCCCCGCCCGCGCTGGCACGCGCATCCGAACTCCGCAGGATCGCGCCATCTTCGGAGGATTCCGGCTCAGAAGTGCGGAGTTCGCGCGATTCTGCGGAGTTGGCGGGGGCGGCAGGGGTGGGAGCAGGGGCGGGGGCAGGGGTGGGGTCGAGCAGCGAGATGGCGGCGAGCGCGAAGGGCGAGAGCGGCTGGTTGAGGGCGAAATTCGGCTGCAGGTCGACGGTGAGACGGATGCCGTCAGCGCCGGCATCCACGATGCCTGCCGTCACCAGCGTGCGGAAGATCGCAAGCGCGCGCCGGGCGAGCTCGTACTGCCTGCTGCGGGGCTCGTGGTTGTCGAAGACGAGCGAGCGCACGTTTCCGAAGACGTCGCCCCCGCGCCCGATGACGTTGATGAGCATCGCGGCCGTCAGCTGCAGGTGCGGCGTGAGCGGTTCCGGTTCGGCGGCGATCAACCGCTCGAAGGAACCCTCACCCCAGTTGACCTGGCCGGTGGGCGCCTTCTTGCGGACGATCTTCTTGCGCTTGGCGGCATCGTCCCCGGCTTTCGCGAGCGCGACGGCGTTCTCGATCTCCCACTCCGGCGCCATCACGACGACATTGCCGTAGGGGTCGAATCCGGCGCGGCCCGCGCGACCGGCGATCTGGTGGAACTCTCGGGCCGTGAGTTGACGCATCCGGGTGCCGTCGAACTTGGTCAGCGCCGTGATCAGAACCGTGCGGATGGGGACATTGATCCCCACCCCGAGCGTGTCGGTGCCGCAGATGACCTTCAGCAGCCCGCGCTGGGCCAGGGTCTCGACCAGCCGCCGGTAGCGGGGAAGCATGCCCGCGTGATGGATGCCGATGCCGGCGCGCACGAGGCGCGAAAGTGTCTTGCCGAATCCGGTCGTGAAGCGGAATCCCCCGATCTCGGCGGCGATCGCGTCGCGCTGCTCTCGCGAGGC
Source organism: Microbacterium sp. bgisy207 (assembly GCF_057706855.1). Classification (NCBI taxonomy): domain Bacteria; kingdom Bacillati; phylum Actinomycetota; class Actinomycetes; order Micrococcales; family Microbacteriaceae; genus Microbacterium; species Microbacterium sp. bgisy207. The sequence goes on along the minus strand of NZ_JBYIPB010000008.1, from coordinate 136,826 downwards.
GATCTTCGTATTGATCAGTGCCTGTGCCCGCTCGAGCGCGGCAGCCTGCGAGAAGTGGACGACGTAGACCGGCGCCTCCTTCTCCTCCAGAAGCCGTTCGAGTACCTCGTGGACGGGGCGGCGCTCGTACGAGAAGTGCAGCGGGACGGGCCGCTCGACGCCGGTGACCAGCGCAACCGCCCGATCGGTGCGCCGCTCGAGGTCGCTCACGATCGGTGTGACATCGCCGAGCGTCGCCGACATCAGCAGGAACTGCGCCCGCGGAAGCATCAGTAGCGGGATCTGCCACGCCCAACCCCGCTCCGGATCGCCGTAATAGTGGAACTCGTCCATGACCACCGCGTCGATGTCGGCATCCGCGCCCTGCCGCAGGGCGATGTTGGCGAGGATCTCGGCCGTGCAGCACACGATCGGCGCATCGGGATTGACCGCGGAATCGCCCGTGACCATCCCGACCCGCTCGGCACCGAAGATCTCGACCAGGGCGAAGAACTTCTCGGCAACGAGAGCCTTGATCGGCGCTGTGTAGTACGAGCGGCCACCCCGCGCGAGCGCAGCCGCGTGCGCCGCGATCGCAACCAGCGACTTGCCCGTTCCCGTCGGGGTGGACAGCACGACATGCGCACCCGACACGATCTCCATGACCGCCTCGTCCTGCGCGGGATAGAGACGGATGCCGCGCCCCTCGGCCCACGCGACGAACGCGTCATAGACGGCATCCGGGTCAGCGCCGCTCAGGGCATCCGGAAGCGATGGGCGAGTCGTCACCCCCCGAGTCTGCCTGACCGACGCGGACGGACGGCGCGTTCCGCGACGTCTCGCGGAACACGGGGGCCGCCGCCTACGTTGGGAGGAAGCGACGAAAGGACAGGCGATGGCCGACACCGATGTGACCCCCGAGGTCGTGCGCAACGACGACAAGGGACGATACGAGATCAGCCTCGACGGAGTCCTCGCGGGCTTCACCGAGTTCGCAGCCGACGATCAGGGCCGGCTGGTCTTCCCGCACACCGAGATCGATCCCGAGTTCTCGGGGCGCGGATTCGGTTCCGAGCTCATCGGGGAGGCGATGACGGATGCCGCATCGCGCGGCGAGACCGTGGTTCCGCAGTGCTCGTTCGTCGTCCGCTACCTGCAGAAGCACGAGGTGAACGGGCTCGATATCGCCTGGCCGAACGAGTCCGCGTCGGCCTGATGACCAGGCTGGATGCCGACGCCGCGGTCGCCGAGGAGGGCGCGGCCGATTGCGACGGGCCGCGGCTGCTGAGCCTCGAGGTGCGCGACGTTCCCCTCGGGGGACTGCGCGGCATGCAGGTCTCACGCGCACTGCCGCAGCGCGAGCTGCCGATGGTCGGAGCATGGTGCTTCCTCGATCGCTTCGGGCCCCAGCGGACGACGATGCGGGTCGAACCGCACCCGCACATCGGGCTGCAAACCGTGACCTGGCCGATCCTGGGCGAGGTGCGTCACCGGGACTCGGTCGGCAGCGACGTCACGGTACGTCGCGGCGTGCTCAACCTGATGACCGCGGGTGCGGGGATCGCGCACTCCGAATACTCGGTGGGCGAGACGGATGTCGACCTGGACGCACTGCAGCTGTGGGTCGCTCTGCCCGATGCGACCCGCTTCGGGCCGGCATCCTTCGAGCAGCACGACGGGCTGCCCGTCCTCGACCTGCCCACCGCCGCCGGGACAGCGAGCGCGACGGTCGTGCTCGGCAGCCTCGGTGACGCATCGTCGCCCGCGACCGTGCACACGCCCATCGTGGGCGCCGAGCTGGAGCTGGGACCCGGGACGGATGCCGAGGTGCCGCTGCGCCCGGAGTGGGAGCATGCGCTTCTGCTTCTGGGCGGCGACACGACGGTGGACGGCAGGCACGCCTCAGGAGCGCAGAGCAGAGCCGGGTCCGAGAACAGCGCTGGAACCGAGAACGTCGCCGCTCTGGATCCGACGCGACTGCTGTATCTGGGCACGCAGCGCGATGCGATCACCCTCCGCAGCGAGGCGGGAGCGCGACTGTTCCTGCTCGGCGGCGAGCCGTTCCCCGAAGAGATCGTGATGTGGTGGAACTTCGTCGGACGCTCCCACGACGAGATCGTCGCCGCTCGCGAGGACTGGGAGAACTCGGCCGCCCGTTTCGGGCACGTCAGGGACCACGGGCCCGAGCGGGTCCCAGCGCCTCCGCTTCCCGGGGTGCGCCTGACGCGTCGCCGGCGGCGGATCTGACACAGACTTTGGTCCCGAACGCGGGACTACGCTGATACCGTGGCCCGAACCTCCGTCCTGACGACGCGCGTGCTCCTCACGACCGCCGCGATCGGCGTGGCGACGGGTCTGCTCGGGGGCATCGCGGGCTGGGTCACTCCCGTCATCCTCGTGACCGTGCCGATCCTGTACGGCGTCGTGCTGGGCGCCCACGTCCTGCCCGGCATCATCGCGCAGGAAGTCATCCGGCTGCCGTGGGTCGCGCTGCTCACCCATGTCTTCGCGGCGCTGGTCGCCAGCGCCATGGCGCCGCAGTGGGCGCTGCGATTCCTCGGCACGGCGATCCTGTTCGGCGGCATCCAGGAGCTGGTCGCGGCGCTGACCCGCTACCGCGTGTGGGACGCGTGGCGCTTCTTCATCTCGGCGGTGGTCATCGGCGTGCTGGTTGCCGTTGTCGTCGCGTTCGCCGCCGACCTCGCTTCGCTGCCGCTGTGGGCACAGATCGTCTACCTCATCGTCGCGGTGCTGGGCCCCGTCGCGTGGACGGCCGCGGGACTCGGAATCGGCGTGGCGTTGCGGCGCGCCGGGGTCGCCCGCCGCCGATGACCTCGGTCACTGCACCCTCGGAACCTTCTCGTTTCCGGGGCATGTCGAGTAAGGGTCAACTAAGTTAGGGAATACTTCCCTTTCCGACGAGGACCCGTGACCACACCCTCCGCATCCGCAGCGCGCCCCGCAGCCGTCGCACCCGCTCGGGTGGACGCGATGCCCGGTGACGGGTCGCGCGGGGTCGAGCCTCCCGACCCGCGTGCACCGCTGCTGCGCCTGCGCGATGTCGCGATCACGCACGAGGGCGAGGATGCCGCCACTCCCGCATCCGTGTCGTTCGAGGTCGCGCGTGGCGACGTCGTGCTGCTACTCGGGCCGAGCGGCTCCGGCAAGTCGACGATCTCGCTCGCGATGAACGGCCTCATCCCGCATGCGGTGCCCGCCGCCATCGCGGGCAGCGTGGAGGTGGCCGGAATGGACACCGCGACCCACACTGTCGCGCAGCTGTCCACGCACGTGGGAATCGTGTTCCAAGATCCCGACGCGCAGCTGGTGACCGGAACACTCCTGGACGAAGTCTCGTTCGGCCCCGAGAACCTGCGGCTGCCGGTGCCCGAGGTGCTTTCGCGCGCCGAGTCGGGACTGCGTCGCATGGGGCTGTGGGACCGGCGATCCGAGAACCCGGACCGCCTCTCGGGCGGGGGCCGCCAACGCCTGGCGATCGCGTGCGCACTCGCGATGGGCGCACCGCTTCTCGTCCTCGACGAGCCGACCGCGAACCTCGACCCGCAGGGTATCGACGATGTCTACGCGGCGCTGGCCGAGCTCGCGGCATCCGGCGACCGGGGCATCGTGCTCATCGAGCACAACCTCGACGCCGCCGTCGCGTTCGTCAATCGCGTCGTCGTCATGGATGCCGAGGGCGTCGTCGTCGCGGACGGGTCGGTCGATGACATCCTGCGAGATCGAGCCGACGAGCTGCTCGAGCTCGGTGTGTGGCTTCCCACCTCGACGCTCGCAGCTCTGCGGCTGCGCTCGGCCGGCTACCGGTTCGACCCGCTGCCGGTCACTCCCGATGAGCTGCGCGCCGCCCTCGACAGCCAGCCCTCGCCCGCGGCCCGTTCCGCCGAGCAGAGGAGGCTCGGCTCAGCCGAGGACTCCGCCGCCCCGGGGCCCCTCGTGTCAGCCGATTCTCCTCACGCCGGCGTTGCGGGAGGCCGCACGGGCGCTCCCCGCATCGAGGTGCGCGGGCTCACCCTCCGGCGACGCAAGACCGCAGTGCTCAGCGACGTCTCGCTCGACGTGCGCGACGGCGAGTTCCTCGCGATCGTCGGCGCCAACGGTGCCGGCAAGACAACGCTGATCCAGGCGGTTGCCGGCGTCCTCACGCCGCCACGGGGGACGGTCCACGTGGATGGCCTCGATGTCGCCCGCCTCGACGAGCGCGCACTGTGGTCTCACGTGGGCTTCGTGTTCCAGAATCCGGAGCATCAGTTCATCGCGGCATCCGTGTTCGACGAGATCGCGCATGGCCTGCGCCGCCAGCAGCTCGACGAGGCCGAGATCGAAACCCGCACCCTGGCTCTGCTCGACCGGTTCGGGCTGCGGGAGCGGGCCCACGTGCACCCGTTCCTGCTGTCGGGAGGACAGAAGCGGCGACTGTCGGTCGGTACCGCACTGGTTGCGGGAGCCCCCGTTCTCGCGCTGGACGAGCCCACCTTCGGTCAGGATCGCGCGCGGGCCGAGGAGCTGCTCACACTCCTGCGCGACCTGAACCGGGACGGCACGACGATCATCGTCGTCACCCACGACATGCAGCTGGTGGCCGAGCACGCCGATCGCGTCGCGGTGATGGAGGCGGGCCGCGTCACCGCGACCGGGTCGCCGGCGGAGATCTTCGCGGATGCCGACCTCATCGCCCGGGCAGGGTTGCGGCTGCCTCCACTCGCCCGCGCTCTCGCGCCGCTCACAGCGCACCCATCCCTGACGGCGATCACGCGCGTCGCCGACCTTCCCGGGGGCGAGCCGTGACGACCGCATCGACCGTGATCCCGGCATCCGTGGCCGAGGACCCCTACGCCGCAGCGCCGCGTACTTCCGCACTGCGGTTCCTGTACGCGCTGAATCCGCTCGCGAAGATGGCCGCCATCCTGCCCGCGATCGTGCTGCTCGTGTTCGTCCGCGATCTCGCGACGCCTCTGGCCTTCCTCGCCCTGGCCTACGTCGTCCTGCTGGTCGGCATCGCCCTCAGCATCCGCGCCGCCGCCGTGCTCACCCTCGCGATCCCGGGCGCGATCCTCGTGCTGGGCGTCGGCTTCTCACTCTGGACGGATGCCGCGCTTGTCGCCGACACTCCACCCGTGCTGCAGATCGGTGCATGGACCCTCCACAGCGACGCGCTCCAGATCGGGTTCGCGACGGGGCTGCGTCTGGGAGCGATCCTCGCGCTGTCGCTCATTCCCGGGCTCAGCACCACCGGCCCCGACCTCGTGCGCGCGTGTGTGCAGCAGCTCCGCGTGCCCTACCGCATCGGCTACACCGCGCTTGCCGCCTTCCGCTTCGTGCCCCGCTTCGGACACGAGCTCGAGATCATCCGCCAAGCACACCGGGTGAGAGGCGCGCATCGCGGGCGCGGTCCGATCGCGAGCGTGCGCCGGTGGGCGAGCTACATCGTCCCGCTCCTGGCGGGCGCGATCCGTCACGCCGAGCGGGTTGCCCTCGCGATGGATTCTCGTGCCTTCGGCGCCTACCCCGAGCGCACCGAGCGCCACCTCGTACCCTTCCGGGCCCGGGATGTCGTCTTCATCGCCGCCTTCTGGGTTGCGTCAGCCGCGCTGTTCGTCGCGTTCTTCCCCTGGGCGCCGCCGATCTGACCCGAGGTGCCGTGGCCGGCACCGACACGACGGATGCCGTGACCCCGGCCCGGTGGGAAGCGGCGGTCACGGCATCCGTGTCGACGTCGTCGATCAGCGCTTTCCGGCGAGATCCCGTCCGACGATCTCACGCATGATCTCGTTCGTGCCGCCGTAGATGCGGTGGACGCGGGCGTCGAGGAACGCGCGGGCGATCGGGTACTCGGTGATGTAGCCGTATCCCCCGTGCAGCTGTACGCCGAGGTCCAGGACCTCCCACTCGCGCTCGGTCGCCCAGAACTTGTACTTCGCGGCCTCTTCGGCGCTGAGCTTGCTGTCCTTGTAGGCACGCATGACGCGGTCGGTGTATGCCCACAGCGCCTCGACGTTCGCCGACATGTCGGCCAGGCGGAAGCGCGTGTTCTGGAAGTCGGCGATCCGCTCGCCGAAGGCCTCGCGGTCCTTCGTGTAGGCGAGGGTCCAGTCGAGCGCCGCCTGTGCGGCCGCCGCGCCTGCGACCCCGATCGACATGCGCTCCAACGGCAGGTTCATCATGAGCTGCACGAAGCCCATGCCCTCACGGCCGCTGATGAGGTTGGCCTCCGGAACGAAGACGTCACTGAACGAGAGCTCCGCGGTGTCGTGCCCGTGGAAGCCCATCTTGTGCAGCTTCTTACCGTGGTCGAATCCCTCCATGCCGTTCTCGATGAGCAGCAGGCTGAAGGCATCCGGGCGGTTACCCTCGCCGGTCTTGACGAAAGTGACCACCAGGTCGGCGGTCTTGCCGCTGGAGATGAACGTCTTCGCACCGTTGACGATGTAGCCACCGTCGACCTTCTTCGCGGTCGTCTTGATGCCGCGCAGGTCGCTGCCGGCGCCGGGCTCTGTCATCGCGAGAGCGCCGATCACCTCGCCGGTCGCCATCCCGGGGAGCCACTTCTCTTTCTGCGCCTGCGTGCCCATGTGCACGAGGTACGGCACGGCGAGGTCGTCCTGGATGCCGAACGCGCCCGCGAGCGAGCCGGATCCCGCCGCGATGACCTCTTCCATGACGATCGCGCGGAAGCGGTAGTCCTGCAGCATTCCGGCGCCGCCGAACTCCTCCGGCACCGACAGGCCGATGAGCCCGGACTCGCCGGCGGCCTTCATCGTGTCGCGGTCGATCTCGCCCTCGGCATCCCACCGGGCGATCGCCTCATTCGTGACGTATCGCTTGACGAACTCCTTGACGACGTCGCGGAACGCCTCGTGGTCCTCGTCGTAGATGTCGCGCTCCATGTGAGCCCTTCCTTCTCCATCGATGGTGTGGGTCTGCCGCGGAATCGGCCGATCGGCGCCCTCGCCGTCGCGATTCTATGCCCCGCCACCACACGGGATTCGAACCGGCTGTGGGATTGCGGTTCACGGTCCGCGGTACTGAGTCCCGCATTTGTGGGATGCCTCCAGCTTCGGCATCCGGTTCGAATCAGAATATCGCCTGCTTGACTTGGCATCGTATTTTTGTTCGACTATGGCGATGCGGTGGAACGGACAGGCAATCGGCGCGATCGACGACGGTGCACTCCCCGGCATGGAGCACCTCGGCGGATTCGTGCGATCGGTGACGACTCCGGAGTTCGCGGGCATGACCTTTCACGAGGTCGTCGCCAAGAGCGCGCTGAACCATGTCCCGGGCGCGTCGGCGATGCCGTTCGACTGGACCGTGAACCCGTACCGAGGATGCAGTCATGCATGCTCCTACTGCTTCGCCCGGGGGACGCACGAGTACCTGGAGCTCGATTCCGGGCGCGACTTCGACTCGCAGATCGTCGTCAAGGTCAATGTCGCAGACGTGCTGCGTACCGAGCTGGCCCGACCGTCGTGGACGGGCGACGCGGTCATGCTGGGTACCAACACCGATCCGTATCAGCGTGCGGAGGGACGCTACCGGCTCATGCCCGGAATCATCCAGGCGCTCACCGACGCCGGCACCCCGTTTTCGATCCTTACCAAGGGCACTCTGCTGCGCCGCGATCTGCCGCTGCTGACGGAGGCCGCGCGCGAGGTCGATGTGTCGCTCGCGATGTCGATCGCCGTCTTCGACGACACGCTGCAGCGCGCACTCGAGCCGGGCACCCCGAGCGCGTCTGCCCGCCTCGAGACGGTGCGGGCGGCGACGGATGCGGGATTTCGGGTGACGGTCTTCCTCATGCCGATCCTCCCCCACCTCACCGACTCCGTCGCGGCGCTCGATGACGCGCTCTCGCGCATTCGAGCCGCGGGGGCGCATCGGGTCGTGTTCGGCGCCCTTCATCTTCGCCCGGGTGCGAAGCAGTGGTTCTGGCAGTGGCTCGAGCGGGAGCATCCGGAACTGGTCGGTGCGTACCGCGGGCTGTATCCGGGCGCCTCGGCATACGCACCGAAGCCCTACCGGCAGTGGCTCGCCAAGCGTGTACGACCGCTCCTGCGGGTGCACGGCCTCAACGGTCATGCCGAGGAGGAGGCGCCGCCCCGCGAGCCGGTTCCCGGGCTGGCCGCGCGGCGCGCTGCGGCATCCGTCGTCACCACCTCGCGCGGGCGGCGGGCGGATGCCGCGGCCATGCTGTTCTGAGGGCGGTCGGGCGCTCCCGCACGCCGCCCGACGGGACGGGCTGCGACAGGTGCGACAGGGAGGTGCGCGCCCCTGCTGTGCGTGGGACACCTCCCCTCCGGTGGCGGGCACGACAGCTCCCAGCGGCTCGCACGACGCTCCGGACAGTGTCGGAACCCCCTGTCAACATGGGAACATGCATTCGAACGCGGTCATCGACTTCAGCGACACCGACGTCGCTGAGCTGTCGGCGATCGTCACCGCGGTCGAGCGCGCGAACGCCGACCGCGCCGCGGCAGAGGTCGCGCAAGTGCGTGCGCTCGCGCGTGCGGGAGCGCTGGCCGCCCGGCAGGCTGCGGGGCAGGCGAGCCGGGTGCGCGCGCACGACATGGCGTTGCGGGGCATCGCGGCCGAACTCGCCGGTGTCTCGCGCACCAGCGACCGCTCGATGCAACGGCAGATCGACGAGGCCCGCGTGATCGTCGACGACTACCCGACCTCCCTGTGCGCGTGGGAGCGCGGCGAGATCACCCGCGGGCACGTCCGCGCGATCACGGATGCCGGAACTCCCCTCCCGCCCGAAGCCCGCGCCGAGTTCGACCGGCGCGCTGTCGCCCTGTGCCTGGACCAGACCCCGAACCAGGCCCGGGGGCCGCTCGAGATCCTCGCCGCACGCCTGCACCCCCGCACTCCGGTCGAACGGTACCGGGACGCGCACGAGAACCGCACCGTCCGGGTCGTGCCCCTTCCCGACGGGATGGCGGACCTGTGCGTGACCATGGCCGCCGTCAAGGCCCACGCCGTGTTCGACCGCATCACCCAGATGGCACGCACCATCACGGATGCCCGAACCCCCGACCCCGCCACCGGCCGCGTCCCCGACCCGATCATCGCCACCGACACTCGCACGATGGACCAGATCCGCGCCGACGTCGTCGCCGCGATGCTGCTGGCCGGCGACCCGCTCGCCGACACCACGATCGACGGCGACGGGCCGGGCGAACTCGGCGCCATCCGCGCGAAGGTCCAGATCGTCGTTCCCGCCCTCACCCTCCTGGGCACGGATGCCGAACCCGCCGAACTCGTCGGCCACTGCCCCATCGACGCCGAAACCGCCCGCGAACTCGCGTTCGGCGCATCCTGGTGGGAACGACTGGTCACCGACCCGGTCATCGGAACCGTCCTCGAATGCGACGGCTACGCCCGCCCCGCAGCGCTGGGCCGGTGGCTGCGCGCCCGCGACCGCCGGTGCCGGTTCCCCGGATGCACCATGCCCGCCATCCGCTCCGAGGTCGACCACACGATCGACTACGCCCTCGGCGGCACCACCGAAGCCACGAACCTCGCTCACCTGTGCCAGCGACACCATTCGATGAAGCAGTTCACCGCCTGGAAGGTCCGACAGCTCGAACACGGCGTCCTCGAATGGACCTCACCCACCGGCCGCGTCTACCTCGAGAACCCGCCCCCGATCTCGGTCGCCTTCACCGTCGACGACCCACCCGGCGATAGGTCCGGCGCGCCACCAGGTGTGCCACTCGCTGAGAAGCGCGACAATTCACACCTCTCGGCAGATCACGGCCCCGCCCCGTTCTGAGTCGGCGTACCCCCGCTTGACTCTGGGAATCCCGATTCTTGGGCTACCAGGCGCCCGCGCGCCTAGCGTCACATGGCGAGCCACGTGACGCTAGGACGCGTCGGTCCTTCGCGGTTCAGGCGTCGACGTCGGCGAGCTGGCGGCCCGCGATCTCCTCCAGCAGGTCATCGCCGATACGAGCATCCTCGAACGGCGCCTCGATCTCGGCCCGATCGAGCAGTTCCGTCATCCGGCGGCGACGCTGGCGTGTGATCAGCGTGACGACGCGACCCTCGCGCCCCGCGCGGCCGGTGCGGCCCGAGCGGTGCAGGTACGTCTTGTACTCGTCGGGCGCGTCGGCCTGCACCACCAGGTCGATGTCGTCGACATGGATGCCGCGCGCGGCCACATCTGTCGCCACGAGCACGCGCACCCGGCCCGAGGTGAGCTTCTCGAGGTTCCGCGAGCGCTTGGCCTGGTTCAGGTCTCCGTGCAGAGCGAGCGACGGGATGCCGGCATCGTCGAACTGCTCCGCGAGCATCTCCGCGTAGGCACGGGTCCGCGCGAACACGAGGGTCTTGCCTCCGCGGTCCACGAGCGAGGTGAGGATCTCGGCCTTGTCGCGGTGATCGATCACGAGAACGCGGTGCTCGATCGTGCTCGAATCCTGGTCCTCCCCGGCGACCTCGTAGACCGCGGGCTCCACGAGGAATTCGTCTACGAGCGCGGCGACCTCGCGGTCGAGCGTCGCCGAGAACAGCAGCTTCTGGCTGCCGTCCTGCGTCAGGCGCAGGATCCGCTGCACGGGCTCGAGGAAGCCGAGCTCGCACATGTGGTCGGCCTCGTCGAGGACGGCGATGCGCACCTCCGAGAGATCGAGCTTGCCCTGCTCGATGAGATCCTCGATGCGTCCGGGGGTGCCGACGATGATGTCGACGCCCTTCTTCAGGGCACCGACCTGCCTCGCCTGCGGGACACCGCCGTAGATCTGGGTCGTGAACAGGCCGACGCTGCGGGCGATCGGCTGAATGGTCCGGTCGATCTGCAGCGCGAGCTCGCGGGTCGGAGCGAGCACGAGCGCCTTCGGCGCGCGACCGAACTCGCGCCGGCTGCCGGCCTGGGACCGCAGGATGCTCTCCACGAGCGGGGCGCCGAACGCGATGGTCTTTCCCGAACCGGTCCGGCCGCGGGCGAGCAGGTCCCGACCCTCGAGGATCGGCGCAACGGTCGCCGCCTGGATGGGGAACGGCGTGGCCGCGCCGAGGTCCGCGAGAACGCGGACGATGTTCTCGCCGAGACCCAGGTCGCCGAAGCTCACTCCCTCGACGGCATCCGCCTGAACAGCGTCGGCCTGGAGGCGCTCGTGCACGACGTCGACACGCTCTTCGTGCGCTGCCGTGCGCGCCGGGGTGTCCCAGCCGGAACGGTTGGGCGCGTCATCGCGACGGGGACGGTCATCGCGACGGGGACGGTCATCGCGGCGGGGACGTTCGGAGAATCCACCGCGCCCCTCACGCCGATCGCCGTAGCCACCGCGGTCGGCGCGGGGACGGTCCTCCCGGACCGGTCGGTCGTCACGGCTCGAGCGACCCTCGTAACGGGGACGGTCATCGCGCGCCGGGCGCTCATCCCACCGCGGGCGGTCGTCGCGGGCGGGACGGTCATCGCGACGCGGCCCACCGTCATACCGCGGTCGATCATCGCGCGCCCCGCGGTCGTCGCGGCTCTCGTAGCGAGGGCGATCACTCCGAGCGGGACGGTCTTCGTAGCGAGGGCGATCACTCCGAGCGGGACGATCCTCATAACGGGGGCGATCACTCCGAGCGGGGCGATCCTCATAACGGGGGCGATCACTCCGAGCGGGGCGATCCTCGTAACGCGGGCGGTCATCGCGCTGCGGACGATCCTCCCAGCGACGGCGATCATCGCCCGCGGGACGCTCGCCGCGCGCGGGACGCCCCTCGTAGCGGGGCCGGTCATCGCGACGCGGACGGTCATCGCGCGAGTGGGTACGGATCGCGCGCGCCTCGTCGCGGCCGGCGCGCTCCTGCGCCGTCCAGCGGCGCTTGGGCTGGGCCGCGGCATCGGCGGTCTCGGGGCGGTAGCCGCGGTGGTTCGGGCTCTTGCTTCCCGGCTTTCCGGCTGACGACGCTCCGGGGCGACGCTTGCGATCCTGGAAGGCGGTCTTCTCGCCATAGCGCGGTTCGAAGTTCTTGGCTGCGCGGCCGCCGGCGGGCTTCTTGCTCTTGGGCATGGTGATCTTTCCTGGGTTCTCTCGCACGAGAACAGCAGTCGAGACGCGCTCGACAGGCCCGGACTCTCTTGGCCGGGGGCCATTCATGTGATGGTCATGTGCGCCGATCGGCGCTCACCATCGGCCCCTCAGAACTCACAAACCCACTCCGCCACAATCGGCGGCGTCCAGAGCCGACCGATCCAGCGTACAGGGTGAGCCTGGGAAACCCCCGCCCGGTGCGCCGAGCGCCCTAGCATGGGCTCGACGCCCGCCCAGGAGGACCCATGCCAGACATCCGTCACGATCCCACCGGAGAGCAGTTCCACCTCGCGAGCGCGGATGGCCGGGTCACCGCCCACCTCACGCAGGTCGGGGCGACCATCCGCGGTCTCACTGTCGATGGGATCGACCTCATCGCGCCGTACCCGCAGGGAATGCCGGCGCCCGCGGCATCCGGAACCGTGCTCGTCCCGTGGCCCAACCGCGTCCGGGACGGCAGGTGGAGCCACGGCGGCACCACCTACCAGCTGTGGATCACCGACCCCTCGGTCGGTGGCGCCTCGCACGGCCTCCTGCGGTTCATGCCCTACGCGGTTGCGCAGCGCGGTGAGGACCGACTGACGCTCGCTGCGACGGTGTTCCCGCAGAGCGGCTACCCGTTCCAGCTCGACACGACGGTCACGTACGCCCTGACCTCCGACGGCATCGAGGTGACCCACACGATCGAGAACGTCGGCACGGATGCGGCTCCCGCCGCCCTCGGCACCCACCCCTACTTCACGATCGGGGACGTGCCCACAGCCGACCTCGTGCTGACCTCGCCGGGGGCCAAGATGCTCGTGCTGGACGAGGCGCTGATCCCCGTCGACGAGGTGCCTGTCGACGCGGCATCCGACCTGCGCTCCGGCGCCCGCCTCGGTGACGTGTCGCTGAACACCTGCTACACCGACATCGCCCGCGACGCGGACGGGATCCTGCGCCACCGCCTGCGCGCGCCCGACGGCCGAACCGTGACCATCTGGCAGGGCAAGGACCTCGACTACGTCCAGGTGTACACAACGGACCGGTATCCGAACCGCGAACTCGCTGTCGCGATCGAGCCCATGAGCGCCGTGCCGGACGCCCTCAACTCCGGCCGCGGTCTGCGCTGGCTTGCACCCGGCGAGACCTGGACCGTCAGCTGGGGTATCTCCTACTCGGGCTGACGGCCGGTCTCATCCTGCGCGTCGGACCCGTCGCTTCCGGTCTCGTCCGGAGCGGTGCCGCCGTCCGGGGTCTCACCGGGCTCGATGTCCGCGCGCTCGATCTCGCCAGGCTCGGTCTCACCGGGCTCGATCTCGGCATGCCCGGCCTCACCACGCACAGTCTCGGCATGCTCAGTCTCGCCGGGCTCGATCTCACCGGGCTCGATCTCCGCGCGCTCGGCCTGCTCCGCGGAGTCCGCACCGGATGCGGCGTCTGCGGGTTCTCCGATCTCGGAACCCTCGGACTCCGGGGTCTCGGCCTCGGTCGACTCCGGGCTTGCCGATTCGGCCAGCTCCCGGGCGTCCGGTTCGGCGACGTCACCGGCCTGCGGCTCCGAACCGTCCCGCTCGACGCTCTCAGCGTCGTCGGTTGAGGACTGCACCGGGATCTGGCCGGTACGAACAGCTGCCTCCCGCTCACGGAGTTCGCGGCGCGTCAGCGGCACCTCGTCGGCGCCACCGGCGACAGTGCCGCCTCCCGCAGTGGCCCCCGCTGTCGCGACACCGACACCGGCGAGCACCAGCGCGCCTTCGGCATCCGTCTGCCCCGACCGCGCGGCGCGCTTGGCCTGACGACGCTCCTTCGCACCCTCCACGAGGTTGTAGAGCGTAGGCAGCACGAGCAGTGTGAGCACCGTCGACGAGATCAGGCCGCCGATCACGACGATCGCAAGCGGTTGCGAGATGAAGCCGCCGCTGCCGGTGATGCCGAGGCCCATGGGCGTGAGCGCGAGGATCGTCGCAAGGGCCGTCATGAGGATCGGGCGAAGTCGCCGTGTGCCGCCCGCGATCGTCGCGTCGTGCGCGCTCAGTCCCTTCTCGCGGTACTGGTTGACCAGGTCCACGAGCACGATCGCGTTGGTCACGACGATGCCGATGAGCATGAGCACACCGATCAGCGATGCGACACCGAGCGGGATGCCGGTGACGACCTGGAGCAGGATCGCGCCGGTGGCGGCGAAGGGCACCGAGATCAGCAGCAGCAACGGCTGGCGCAGCGACTTGAAGGTGGCCACCATCACGACGTAGACGATCAGGATCGCCGCCAGCAACGCCAGACCCAACTGGGTGAAGGCCTCTTCCTGATCCGTGGCGACGCCGCCCAGGCTCGCACGGGCCGCCGACGGCAGGTCTGCCTCATCGATCGCGTTCGTGACAGAGGCCGTCGCCTGCGTCAGATTGTCGGTCGACGGAGTGACCGTCACGGTCGCGGTTCGCGTTCCACGCTCCGTCGTGATCGAGGTCGGCCCCTGAGCTTCCTCGACAACGGCGACATCCGACAGCGGGACAGGTCCCTGCGCCGTGAAGACCTGCAGTTCGCGCAGCTCCTGGATCGTGGCGGGCGGGTCGGTCGCCGCGAGGTAGACGGTCAGCGACGTGTCATCGACTTCGACGCTGCCGATGCTCTGGGGCTGCATCGTGCTCGACACGAGGGCGCCGACGGCGACCTCCGACAGCCCGAGCGATGCGGCCTTGTCGCGGTCGACCTGCACCGAGATGAAGGGCAGGGATGCCGACAGATTGCTCGTGACCTGGCTGACGTCATCCAGGTCGCGGAGGCTGGCGACGACGGCATCCGTCGCCTCCTGCAGCGTCGATGCGTCGGGCGCCGTGACATCGACCTCGATATCGGTCGAGCCGAATCCGCCGTTGCCTCCGGAGACGGTGATCTCGCCGACGTCGGGGAGCGCGTCGACGGTGCGCTGCACCTCTTCGCGCAGCGCAACCTGGTCGACGCCTTCCTGCGTCGTGATCGAGTACGTGATCCCGCTGCCGCCGCCGGTGAACGCATCCCGCAGCGCATTGCCACTGGAGCCGATCGACACCTGCACGGTCTCGATTCCTTCGATCCCGATCAGTGCGTTCTCGACGGGCTCGGCGGCAGCCGATTCCGCCTCCAGGCTCGGCGCTGCGCCGATATCCTGCGTCATGGTGAACGTGTTCTGGCCCGAATCCCCGAGGAAGTTGGTCTTCATGAAGGGCGCTGCGGCAACGGTGCCCACGAGCACCAGCGCGGCAAGGCCCAACGTGACCCACGAGTGACGCAACGTCCACCGCAGAATCGGGGTGTAGCCGCGCTGCAGGCGGTCCAGCGGCGCTGCGGGATCCTCCGGATCGATCTCGGCGCCGGTGGCATCCCGCAGCGGCTTGCCGGGCTTGAGGAACCAGTAGGCGAGCACCGGCACGATCGTGAGGGCCACCAGGAGCGACGCCAGCAGGGCGATCGTCACCGTGAGTGCGAAGGGACGGAACAACTCTCCGGTCACATCGCCCACGAAGGCGATCGGCAGGAACACCGCGACCGTCGTGATGGTCGACGACGTGATGGCAGCGCCGACTTCCTTGACGGCGCGCACGATCGAGGTCATCTTGTCGGCCGTGCCGACGTAGTGGCGCCGGATGTTCTCGATCACGACGATCGAGTCGTCCACGACGCGCCCGATCGAGATCGTGATCGCGCCGAGCGTGAGGATGTTGAGCGAGTACCCGAACGCCTGCAGCCCGATGAACGTGATGAGCACGCTCGTCGGGATCGAGATCGCCGTCACGAGCGTTGCCCGCACCGAGAGCAGGAAGAGCAGGATGACGAGGACGGCGAAGAGCAGCCCGAATCCACCCTCGACGGCGAGGGTCTCGATCGACTGCTCGATGTAGGGCGCCTGGTCGAACACCACGGTGAGGGTGACGCCGTCGAGCTTCTCCTCGAGGTCGGGAAGGATGTCGAGCACAGCGTGCGAGACCTCGACCGTGTTGGCCGCCGGGAGCTTGGTGATCGCGATCGTGACGGCCGGTTCGCCGTTCACACGGGAGATCGTCGTCACGGGGTCCTGCCCCTGCTCCACGGTGGCGACGTCCGCGATCGTCACGGTTCCCGCCTGGAACTGCTCGGCATCCGTGGGCACGAGCGGGAGCGCGGCGACCGCGTCGACGGACGTGATCTTCGATCCCGTCTGGACGGTCAGGGTCTGCTCGTTCTCGGTGATCTCTCCGCCCGGGAAGAGCACGCCGTTCTGGTCAAGGGCGTCGCGGATCGCCTGCTGCGAGTAGCCCGCCGCAGCCAGGGCCGCCTGATCGGGGGTGATCGTGATGCGTTGGCCGGTGCCTCCGACGATCTGCGCGGCGTTGACGCCGTCGAGGTCTTCGATGTCGGGGATCGCGGTGGACTCGAGGGTCGCCTGGATGGTCTGCTCGTCCTCGAACCCGGTCACAGCGATCTGAATGACCGGGAAGTCGTCGATGCTCGCCGACAGGACGTTGGGCTCGACATTCTCGGGCAGCTGGCTCTTGATGCGGTTTATCGCCTGTGTGATCTTCTGCTCGGCGGTGCCGAGGTCGGTGCCATAGGCGAACGACGCCTGCACGATGGACGCGTTCGTCGTGCTGGTCGCTGTCGTCGACTCCAGCCCCGGCACGGCCTGGATCGCGGTCTCGATCGGCGTGGACACGTCGTTCGCGACGACCTCGGGCGATGCCCCGGGGTAGGTCGAGACCACGATGAGGGCCGGGAACTCGATCGAGGGGATCAGCTCCTGCTTCAGGCTGGTCAGCGCGAGGCTGCCGAACAGCGCGGCGACGATCGTGACCAGCGCGATGAGGGCGCGGTTCTTGAGGCTCAGGACGGCGAGTTTCGACACGGTGGCCTTTGCTGTGCTCGGTGCGGTCGGGACGCGACGATACGCGGGTGTATCGTCCCCATCTTCGCACGGTGATTCCGGGGGATATCCCGAAAGAACGGATCAGGAAGCGAGTGCGGGGAGTGCGCCGCCGAGCGCGACGCCGGCCGCCGCCGCGCCGAGCGCGAGCACGAACGTCCCGAGCGCGTTCATGATCGACATCCGGGTGCGCTTTTCCTCGGCCAGCAGAACCGACGTCACCGACACCGCACTGAAGGTCGTGAACCCGCCGAGCAGCCCCCCTCCGATCACCAGCTGCAGGCCGGGCCCGGCCGCAGACCCGGTCAGGATGCCGAGAGCGAAGGACCCGATGACGTTCACGATGAGCACTCCCCACGGTGGCTCCAGCCAGCGGGAGATGACCACGTCGGCGCTGTAGCGCAGTGCTGCGCCACCCCCGCCGGCGAGCACACCGAGTGCAAACAGCAGCGGGGTCATGCGGGGTGTCCCGAGGGATGCGTCGACCGGGGGCGAGTGATCCACAACCCCGCGACAGCTGCCGCGAGACCGGCGAGCACGGTCGCCGCCGCGAGCGGCAGCAGGGTCGGATCCAGAACGAGCACCGCGAAGCTGGAGTACGTGGTGAACCCGCCCATGGCACCCACTCCCCAGAACGTGCGCAGTCGGGCGGCACGGGCGGGGTCGGCGACGCGCTCCGCCCAGCCCGTCACGATTGCGAGCAGGAAGGAGCCCACGACGTTGATCAGAGGGATCGAGAGCCACTGCGTCGAGGGGTCTTCGATGAGAAGGATGGCAAGGCGCGCGGCCGAGCCGACCGCGCCGCCCGCGAACACGAGCCCGAGGTGCGCCCAGGAAAACGTCGGTCTGATCGCCACCGCCCCAGGCTAGCGCCGGGCCGGGCCACCCCGTCCGCGTTCGTCCATAGCGGGTTCAGCACCCGGAAACAAGCCCGTTGCCCGGGCGCTCACCCGGGTGCGATCGTCGCGGCGTGGCGGTCATGCGTGGCGTCCCGTCGCGTGTGCTCGCAGACATCCAACGAAAGGTGCCGACATGAACATCGCACTGCTGATCATCATCATCATCGCCGTCATCCTGGCAATCGTCGGCGGCCTCAACACCGCGTTGAACTGGCTGCTGTGGGTCGCTCTCATCGTCGGCGTGATTGCGCTCATCGCGTTCCTCTTCAGGGTCATCAGCGGCAGCCGAAGCTGACCGCACGAAGAACGGATGCCGCGTACCTCGGGGGAGGGCACGGCATCCGTTCTTGTGCTCAGAGCGTCGATTCGGCATAGATCGTGAGCGCGTCGCGCACGAACTCGGCACCAGCGGTTCCACCCGCCGGCGTGGCGTAGTTCGCCGCGAACCTCGGATCGGATGCGTACATCTGCGCAATCCCGAGCACGTAGGGCTTGAGCGCCTCGCCCCCGTCGTGCGCCGGGGTTCCGGGGATGGCTCGGAGCCACGCCACGTGGCGCTCGGCAAGCGCGTGCGCGTCAGCCGAACTCGGCGAGACGCCGGCGTGGGCGGCCGCGGCCCAGTCGGCCGCGAGCGCGGCGGACTCGCCCTTCCACGCGTTCCGCTGATCGGGATCGAGCCCGCGCCACCACTCGTCCGAGCGCGCGTACGCGGCCGCGCCCCAGCGCTGCTCGACCTCCTCCTTGTGGACGGTGTGGTCGAAACCGTCGAACATGTCATCGGTCATCGTCAATTCACCTCCTTCCCATGATGTGATCGTGGACTCGACAGCGGCGATCTGCCGGGCGAGTCGGTCCTGCTCCGAACGGAGCCACCCGATGTGGGCGCGCAATGCGGCCACGGGGTCCTGCTGCGCTTCGAGGACCTCGGCGATGTCACTCAAACCGAGCCCGAGGTCTCGCAGCAGCAGGATTCTCTGCAGTCGCACGAGCGCCTCCGCGCCGTAGTAGCGATAGCCGTTCGCTCCCGTGCGCGTCGGGCGCAGGATGCCGATGGCGTCGTAATGCCGCAACGCGCGGGTCGTTGTTCCCGATCGTCGCGCGACCTCGTGGATGCTCCATTCCGTCATGTGTCCCACGCTAGAAGTTGACGTTGCGTCAATGTCAACCCGGTCGTCGATGATACTTGCCAAACGCGATATAGCGCGTTATCGTGTATTCGCGTTATATCGCGTCTCGCAGGCCCTGAGAACGGAGCAAGACCATGACCCTCGAGAAGTGGCTCATCCACCCGGGAGAGACGCGCGTCATCGATGTCGACGACGTGCGTACCCTCAAGATCGGACTCGTCGGCGGTCAGGTCGATGTCATCGCGCACGACGAACCCGGGGTGCGCATCGAGGTCCACGGCGTCACCGTCAAGGACCTTCGGATCGAAGCGACCGGCGATGCACTCGAGATCGACCACCCCCAGTTGCGCTGGGACAACTTCCTCGAGGCCTTCCGCAACTTCGGCTCGGGGGGACCGAAGGCGGAGGTCAGCGTCGCGGTGCCACGATCTGTCGCGCTCACGCTGGGCGTCGTGAATGCCAGCGCCCTCGTCTCGGGACTCGAGTCCGGTGCGCGCCTGAACACCGTCTCCGGCGACATCATCGTCGACGGTCTCACCGGCGATCTCACCGTCAACGCCGTGTCGGGGGACGTGCAGATCCGCAATCTCACGGGCACGCTGTCGGCCAACAGCGTCTCGGGAGACGTCGCGGCAACCGGCAGCATCCGCAAGGCGACGATCGATACCGTCTCGGGCGACATGCTGGTCGACACGACCGGCAACGCCCACGCGATCAGTCTCAACACCGTCAGCGGCGGAGCGACCATCCGGCTGGATGAGGGGCTTCCCGCCAACTTCGTCGTGCGCAGCGTGAGCGGCCGTGTCCAGATCGATGGCGTCACCCGCTCGGGCAGCGGGGTCACCAATTACACGGGATCGACCGGTGAGCTCAGCGGCTCGTTCGTCGACGTCCGCACGAACTCGGTCGCGGGAGGTCTGACGGTGCTGCGCCGCTCCCCCACCGCGGCGTCGGCCGGCACATCCAGCGACGGAGAGGAGTTGTGATGGCACCCGTCTTCTCGCACGGCGACCTGCGCCTGTACCTGCTGTATCTGCTCGATGAGGGGCCGCGGCACGGCTACGACATCATGCAGGCCCTTTCGGACCGCACAGGCGGGACGTACACCCCGAGCGCCGGCACCGTCTACCCGCGGCTTGCCAAGCTCGAGGAGGAGGGCCTGGTGACCAAGACGGTCGACGGGCGCAAGACGATCTATGAGATCACGGATGCCGGCCGGGCCGAGGTGGCCTCCCGTTCCGGAGACCTCGAGAGCATCGAGGCGGGACTCGCCGATTCCGTGCGACTCATTGCGGACGAAGTGCGGGGGTCGGTGCGCGAGGCGATGAAGAGCCTGCGCGCGGACTTGGCCGCCGCGAGCCGCGCCGAGCGCGAGAGCCGGAACGAGCAGGTCCGCGACGTCACCGATGATCTGCGCTCGCTCTCACGCGAGCAGCTGCACCGCGCCGAGGTAGCGGTGACGGAGTTCCGCGCCCACGTCCGCGCAGACCTGCGCACGCACGTCGCCAAGGGCGGAACGCTCACGGCATCCGTCGTCGATGAGTTGACGGCCGGTCTCGACGAGGTCGCCCGCGCCATCACCCGTTCCCTCCGCGGCTGACAAACCGGCCCCGTCCAGCCGGGTGGCGTCACCGATGTCAGCGGACAGGGATCAGCTGACGGGCCAGAGCTCCTCGTCGTCGGGTGCCGGCTCGCCCAGAGGAACCACGAGAATCGGGCGCGCCTGGCGATGTGCCAGCCGCGCAGCCACCGATCCGGTGAAGAACTCGCGAATCGACTCGCCGATCCCGCGTTTGCGGGTGCCGACCACGAGCAGGCGCGCGTCGATCTGGTCCGCGAGGTGCTTGAGCGCCAGAGCGGGGTCACCGACGAGCTGATGGATGCGCCAGTCGACGTCCATACCCTCCAGCGCGTGCGCGACTGACGCGCGCACCAGATCGAGGTCGGTCTCACCGGGAGCGATGTTGACGTCGATGGGCGCCGAGTGCACGTAGCCATCCGGATCCTCGTACGTGACGAAGCGCGTGACGTCGACGTGTGCCACGACAAGGGGAGCCTTCATGATGGCGGCGAACTTCGCGGCTTCCTTCACGACCCGCGGATGCTGGTCGGGCACCACCCCGACGATCACGGCCCCGCGGACCGCCTCTACCTCCAGGGGCGCGGTCCTGAGCTCCGGCCGTTCATCCGCCATCTGCATTCCCTCCTCGACATGCGGAGCCGAGGGGCGCGCAGCCGCGGGTCCCTCGAGGGCTCCGTGATATTCTGAATGCTACTCTTCCCGGCGAAAGACCGGATTCGTGAATGCACGGGCTGCGGAGTGCGGAGACCCGCGCTTTAGCCCGCGGGTCAGAAATGAGGGGGTCTCGCATGGGGCGTGGCCGTCAAAAGGCGAAACACACCAAGATCGCCCGCGAACTCAAGTCGTACAGCCCGAGCGTCAACTACGCGGCGCTCGAGAAGGAACTGGGTCATCAGTCCGACGACGACCTGTACGTCGACAAGTGGGCCGACCAGTTCGACGACGAAGACGACGAACTCGACGAGACAGCCTGAGAGCGACTCGTCTCTTCGCCGACCCCGCTCAGGACTCCTGGCTGCTCTCGACCCAGTCGAGATACTCCTCCGTCACCGTGCCCGTGACGTAGCGACCGTCAAAGCAGCTCATGTCGAGGTCGTCGACGTCCGACCCCTCGAGGATCGCGGCCTTCAGATCTTCCACCTCCTGGTACACGACGTAGTCGGCTCCGAGTTCTTCCGCGATCTCGGGAATCGAGCGACCGTGCGCGACCAGCTCGTGCCGCGTCGGCATGTTGATCCCGTAGACGTGTGGGTAACGCACGGGCGGAGCCGCCGACGCGAACGTGACCGACGCGGCGCCGGCATCCCGAGCCATCTGGATGATCTGCTTCGACGTCGTCCCGCGCACGATCGAATCATCGATCAAGAGCACGTTCTTGCCCTTGAACTCGCTGGACATCGCGTTGAGCTTCTGCCGCACGCTGCGCTTGCGGGCTGACTGCCCCGGCATGATGAAGGTCCGGCCGACATAGCGGTTCTTGTAGAAGCCCTCGCGATACTCGATGCCGAGCTTTCGCGCGACCTGCATCGCGGCGGGCCGGGACGAGTCGGGGATGGGCATGACGACGTCGATCGCCCCCTCCGGCGTGTACTTGGCGATCGTGTCGGCAAGGCGGTCGCCCATGCGCAGCCGCGCCTCGTACACCGAGATCCCGTTCATGATCGAGTCCGGACGCGCGAGGTACACGTACTCGAACGAGCAGGGAACGAGCCGTGGGTCATCCGCGCACTGCTTGGTGTGCAGGTGGCCGTCGAGATCGACGAAGACCGCCTCCCCGGGCATGACATCACGGACGACCTCGAATTCGCCGTTCTCGAGCACGAGCGACTCGGAGGAGACCACCCACTCGTACGATCCGTCGGGAGCTTTCCGCGTGCCGAGGATCAAGGGACGGATGCCGAACGGGTCCCGGAAGGCGAGCAGGCCGTGGCCGGCGATGAGGGCGATGGCCGCGTAGGAGCCCTCCACGCGGGCGTGGACCCGGGATACCGCTTCGAAGATCTCGGCGGGCTCGAGGTCGAGTCCCGAGACCGTCGCCTGCAGCTCTCCGGCGAGGACGTTGACCAGCAGTTCGGTGTCAGAGCTCGTGTTCAGGTGCCGACGGTCCTTGTGGAAGAGCTCGTCGGTGAGTTCGCGGGTGTTCGTGAGGTTTCCGTTGTGCACCAGCACGATGCCGTACGGCGCGTTGACGTAGAACGGCTGCGCCTCTTCCTCACTGGAGGCCGTTCCCTTGGTCGCGTAACGGACGTGCCCGAGCCCGATCGTGCCCAGCAGTGACCGCATGTCGCGCGTGCGAAACGCCTCGCGGACCTGACCGCGCGCCTTGGTGATGTGGAAGACCCCGCTCGGTTCTGCGGTGGCGATTCCGGTCGAGTCCTGCCCGCGGTGCTGCAGCAGCAGAAGCGCGTCGTAGATCTCCTGGTTGACCGGGCCACGCCCGACCATGCCGACGATTCCGCACATGGGTGGTTACTGAGCTCCTTCGGCGAACGATCCGACCAAGCGCACGGCACCGCCGTCGACACCCTTCGCGCCCTCGACGTATGTCCCGCTCGGCCGCGGCCCGTCCGAGACGACACCGATCTGCCACGACGCGATCCCCTCGGCCCTCAGCGCGGATACCGCGTCCTCCGCCTGATCCGCCGCCACGACGGCGATGAAGCCGACGCCGAGGTTCCACGTCCCCTCGGTGTCCGCGAGGGCGATGCCGCCGCGGCTTGCGAGGACCTGGAAGACTGCGGGCGGAGTCCACGTCGCGCGGTCGACATCGACCCACGTGCCTGCCGGGAGCACGCGGGCGAGGTTCGCCGCGATCCCCCCGCCGGTCACGTGGCTGAGGGAATGGACCCCGCCTCCGGACTGCGCGATCAGGCGCAGCAGCGGGGCGGTGTACAGGCGGGTGGGCTCGAGAAGGACCTCACCCCAGGACGCGCCGCCGAACTCGGCCGCGGCGTCGGAGTACGACAGCCCGGATGCCGAGACGATGTGGCGCACGAGCGAGTAGCCGTTGGCGTGGAGTCCGCTCGACGCGAGCGCCAGGACGACGTCCCCGGACTCGACGCGATCGGCGCCGAGCACGGCATCCGCTTCGACGACACCGGTGGCTGCTCCCGCGACGTCGTAGTCATCGACACCGAGCAGGCCCGGGTGTTCGGCGGTCTCGCCGCCGACGAGGGCGGTTCCGGTCTCTTCGCAGCCGCGCGCGATACCCGCCACGATGTCGGCGATGCGCTCGGGGACGACCTTTCCGCAGGCGATGTAATCGGTCATGAAGAGCGGCCGCGCACCGACGACGACGATGTCATCGACCACCATGCCGACAAGGTCCTGGCCGATCGTGTCGTGTTTGTCGATCGCCTGGGCGATCGCGACCTTCGTTCCCACCCCGTCTGTGCTCGTCGCGAGCAACGGCCGCCGGTAGGCCCGGAGCGTAGAGGCGTCGAACAGGCCTGCGAAGCCACCGACTCCGCCGAGGACCTCGGGACCCTGCGTGCGACGAACGGCCGCCTTCATGAGTTCGACGGCGAGGTCGCCGGCTTCGGTGTCGACGCCCGCGGCAGCATAGGGATTGTGGGACTCCACCCGAACAGCCTACCGGCGCGTCCTCAGCTCTCGTCGCGCATCCAGGGCGGGAGCTGATCGGTCATGGGTCGGGAGAGGTCGTCGACGAAGGTGACCTCCTGCGCAGCGCGCGCGGCACGGATGCGACGCAGGTTCCGCCGTTCGACCGTCAGGATGATCCCCGCGCTGACGAGCAGGCAGATCGCCACGCACACCATCGCGTTCAGACCGAAGGCCCACACGATCCCCGCCTCACCGGATGAGGCGACACCCCGACCCGAGGTACTGCCGACGACGGTGAGCGCTGCCGCAATCAGTACCCCCGCGACGATGCCGGCGCCCAGAATCCGCCCGTAGCGGGGTGACCGGCGAACATGCACCGCCTGCACCTGGATGTCGATGACGTGTTCGTGTTCATCGGGTGAGGACGACGCGTGTCGGACTGCCATTGGACTGCCCCTCACCCTGTGCCGATCAGTCGCTCGTGATGATGCGTTCGTGGTCTACCCGGAGGGTGCGAGCGCGGCGCGCGTAGACCCGGTCCAGGATGAGTGCGACCGCGCCCCCGAGAGCGACTCCGGCCGAGACGAAGATCAGCAGCAGGAAGCCGAAGACCTGCATCTGCGAGTACACGAGGCCGGTGTTCGGACTCACCTGCGTCGTGCCGTCGAACGCGAACGTCAGAATCATCGCGACGATCATGCCGACCGCGCCGCCCAGCAGCAGGAACACGGCGTACTTGGGACTGCGCCGCACCGTCACCTGCTCGAGGCGCTGGTCACTCGTCGGGGACATGCCACCATTGTCGCACCCTCTCGCGCGGCGGGACTCGTCGGCGAGAGGGTGCGAGCGCGCTCACGCGTCAGTTGTCGTCGACGCCCGTTCCGGATGCCGCGCCGCCACGGCGACCGATCAGCACGCCTGCCACGACGATCACGGCGAGTAGCCCGACGCCTCCGGCGATCCATGGCCACACCGGCGCGGGGTCGCTCGTCGATGCCACGTCCTCTGCTGCCCCCTCGACTGCCGCGACAGGCTCGTCGGCCGCGGCCGGGGCCCCGGTGAGACAGTCCGCGGTGACCGGGATGATGGCCGAGATCGGGTCGAGCTCTTCGCCACGGGGATACGTGCCGAAGGCGGCGGCTCCGGCATCCGTGAGTGTCGCCGGCACCGCATCGAGCGTGATCGCACCGTCCACGACCTCGAGCGAAGGCACCGTGAACTCCGCAAACCGCACGCCCGGCTCGGCGACCGACGCGCCACCCTGGGTTTGCCCGGCAACGTCGAAGACGAGATACCCCGTCTCCCCGGCCAACTCAAGCCGCGCGTTCGACAGCGTCGTGTCGAGAGCACCGTCGTGCCCGGTGAAGCGGATGCTGCCACCGTATGTCACGAGCCCCGTCATCGTCTCGGGATCGATCGATCCGGTTCCGTCGGCCCACACGTAGTCGGGGTAGACGTACTCGACATCCGTCAGCTCCCAGCCGCCAGCCGCGATCCCCTCGACATAGACGCGGAACGACTCCTTGAAGCCCCACGAGAGCGTCGCACCGTCGACAGCGCACGTGCCGATCGCGGCAGCGCGGGTAAGCGTGAATACGACGCCGCGGTCAACCGAGCCCTGCAGCGTGAGCGTGTGCTCGCCGTCGGCGAGGCTCGCCGGCAGGGAGCCGGTCCATCGCACGACGCCCTGCTCATCGGCGGTGAGGTCTGTCGCGATCACCGTCGGTGTGGAATACACGACGAGGGCGATGTCGGTTTCATTCGGCTCGAATCCCGCGGCCTCGATCGTGAAGACACCGCCGGACTGGAGGGCGGCCAGGCTCTGCTCATCCAGATCGATGCCACTCGTGGCGGGAGGCGCCGACGGGATGCCGTTGGTCGTGGTGGTCGTGGTCGCCGACGCGGCAGCTACCGTGCCTGTGGCGCCGAGCGGCGCGGCGGCCGGCACACCGATCGTGAACGTCACGGGTGCGAGGGTGGTCGAGAAACCGCCGAGCACCTGCGAGATCCCGGCGGCGGTGAGCGTTGCCGGGGCGTTCGTGAAGGTCACAGCACCGTTCACGTCCGACCGCTGCGCCGCACCGAGGCCCAGCGTCGCGAACTGCACCTGGCGGCCACCGCTGGTGACATAGAGGGATGCGGAGCTCGGCGAGGTGATCCGCACCTGCGGGTTCGCAATCGTGACATCCAGAGCGCCCTGGTGCCCGAAGTACCGCACCGAGCCCCCGTAGGACACGGTCCCGGTTCCCGTGGCCGGCGAGAAGGTTGACACTTCAGCCTGGCCGAACCAGAAGGTCCCACCCGAGCGGGTTGCGCCGTTGCCGACCGAGATCGACCCCTTCGCAATGGTGCCCGTGACATAGCTGTTGAAGCTGGGCGAGATGGCCCACGACATCGATCCCCCTGCCACCGGCGCCACCGGCTCACGCGGAGTCGGTGTGGGCGTGGTCGGTGTGGGCGTCGGGGTGGGCGTCCCGCCACCGGGGAAGAGGATGCGCCAGTCTGCGTCGGTGAAGGCGATGTCGGCGCGAGCGTAGATCGTCTCGGCAGTGGGCATCGTGTGTCCCTGCCACACGATCACCTCGTACTGCGTGGTCGCGTCGAGCTTCGCGGTCGGCGCGACGATCGTCTTCTCGAACGCGCCGTCGACGATCGCGCCCGGGGTCATCCAGAACCCGAACTCGACGTACCCGCCCTCGCCGGTCACCTGAGACTCCGTGCCCTTCTCGATGATCGCCGCGTACGCCCCGGTGACGTCACCGAAACCAGACCCGATGATCGACACTGTCGCACCGTCTTCGGCATCCACCGACACCACCGACGTCTCGATAGTCGGCACGGGTTCGGGGGCCGCGATCGTGATCGGGACCTCGAGTTCCTGCGCGGAGTTGGTCACACCGCCGGCGGCGTAGGTGAAGACACCGTAGTGCCCGTCGTTCACGAGCGCGGACGGTTCGGTGACCGAGAGCTCGGCGGTGAACGATCCGTCGTCAGCGAGGTCGACCCACTGGGACCGGACGAGGTTCTGATAGTCCGACGGAACCTGGTTCAAGACGGACTCCGCGAGCGCCCACTTCTGGGAGCCGATCTTGCGCAGGCTGCTCGCTGCACCTGTGGAGGGCTGCCACTGCTCAGCGAAATGCCCGAACACGACGTAGGTGCCCTGCGGCAGGGTGTTGGGGATCGGTGCTCCGCGACCGCCGACGTTCGCCTGCGGGTCGAACCCGGTTCCTCGGACGATGAGTGTGTCACCGAGAGCGACCGGGGTGTCACCGACGGGCGTGACACCGTCGGCAAGGAACACGTCGATGGCGGGCGCGGGCGGGAACAGGGTGTTCCAGTGGGCGTTCGTGAAGGCGATGTCGGCGCGAGCGTAGATCGTGTCGGCAGTCGGCATCGTGTGTCCCTGCCACACGATCACCTCGTACTGCGTGGTCGCGTCGAGCTTCGCGGTCGGCGCGACGATCGTCTTCTCGAACGCCCCGTCGACGATCGCGCCCGGGGTCATCCAGTAGCCGAACGCGACGTAGCCACCGCCGGCGTTCACCTCGGATTCGGTGCCCTTCTCGATGATCGCCGCGTACGCCCCGGTCACGTCACCGAAACCAGACCCGACGACCGCGACCGCCGCGCCGTCCTCAGCATCCGCCGACACGACCGACGTCTCGATGGCGGGGTGCTCGAATGAGATCGGCGTGAACGTTTCGAACGGCGCGTACACGGCGCCGCCGCCCGCGTAGGTGTAGACGCCCCAGTTCCCCTCGAAGTCTTCGTTCTCGGAGACGTCGAGCGTCACCTCGAACGTGCCGTCCTCCGCGATCACGGCGGCACCGCGGGCGGGTCCGCCGATCGCTGCGACGCTGTCGGCGTGCACCCCCCAGCGAGCTGCAACCGTCTGGATCCGGGCCGCGGAGGACGCGCCAGCAGAGGGCCGCCACTGATCGGGGAAGGCCCCGACCACGATGTACGCACCGGTGAACACACCGCTCAGGGGCTGGCGGGTCCCCGACGTCGCCGGCGGCGAGGGCACGAAGCCCGATCCGCGCACGACGATCGTGTCACCCTCCGGGTTCAGTTCTGCAGTCTTCGAGACCGTGACCGCTGGCACAGGGGTCGCAGATGCGGTCTCGGTCGGCTCCGGACTCGCAGACTCCGTGGGGTCCGGGGTTGCGGTCTCGGTCGGCTCCGGACTTGCCGTCTCCGTGGGCTCGGTCGAAGGCGTTTCCGTCGGCTCCGGTGCGGGCTCGGCGACCGTTACCGCCGCGAACGTGTCCATCGTGCGGTTGGTAGCAGAGAGCGCATGAGCGGCGGATGTCGCAACGTGATACGCGACACCGGTTGCGAGCGACCCTGCCGGCACGGACAACGTGGTCGTGAACGCTCCGTCAGTGATCGCCGACGGCTCAACCCACGTCTGGACGATCCAGCCGGATCCCGCGAGCGGACCGCCACCCGACCAGACGGAGGTCGCACCGAACAGGACGTAGACGCCGTGGGCAGCGCCGTCTCCCACAAAGCCGGTACCCGTGACGGTGAGCGTATGAGCCGCCTCGGGATCGAGGTCCGTCGACGGGCTCACGGAGATGTGCGGACCACTGTCCGCCACCGCCGGCGAGGCGGTCACGGCTCCGGCAAGCACGAGAGCGAGCGCGATCAGTGCCGCGAGCGCGGCACGGATGCGGTGGGGCGGGGCGAGGTCGATCACACGGTCGGTCACAGGATTCTCCGGGTGGGCAGCGGCCTGGAGCTGCTGCAGGCATCGGTTTGAGGAGGTCGGTAAGTAAGGTTAGGGTTTCCTTACTACTTCACTCCGACGCTACGGGCACAGGCCTCATCCCGTCAACTTTTAGGCAAGCCTCACCTAACATGATTCTCTTTCGACGACGTGCACTCACCGCGCTGGTGGCTGCCGGAGTTCTCGCCGGCGCACTGACCGGCTGCAGTGCAGCACCCGGATCGCAGGTCGACCCCTCATGCCCGGATGCTGCCACGGCACTGTCCGCGCTGGAGCTCGTCGATGACGTGCGCGCGGCGACGGGCCCGTCGACTGCCTGCCTGGCCTCGAACGGGGTCGTCGCGGTGGCCGACACGACGGCGCCCGCGCTTCCGGTGACGGTCACCGACGCGGAGGGCACCGAGGTGACCATCACGGATGTGAGCCGCATCCTGCCTATCGACATCTCGGGCACCATCGCTGCCACGGTCTTCGCCTTGGGGCTGGGCGACAACGTCGTCGGCCGGGACTCGTCGACCGACCTCGCCGGCACCGAGGACCTTCCCGTCGTCACCAACGCCGGCCACACGCTCAATGCGGAAGCGATTCTCCAGCTCGCCCCGACCGTCGTGCTCACCGACACCAGCCTGGGCCCCAAGGAGGTTCGGCAGCAGCTTCGAGACGCCGGCATCGCCGTCGTCGTCGTTTCGGACGACCGACGCCTGGACACCACCGATGACCTCGTCGCCGAGATCGCCGCCGCCCTCGGAGTCCCCACCCGCGGTGCCGCTCTCATTCGGCAGGTGGATGGCGAGATCGACGCCGCGCGCGAGCAGATCGGGCAGGTCGCCCCGCCTGATGAGAACGAGAAGGCGCGGATGCTCTTCCTCTACGTGCGCGGCAACGCGAACATCTACTACATCTTCGGCGCGGACTCCGGGGCCGACTCGCTCATCGACGCGGTCGGCGGCATCGACGTGGCAAGCGAGATCGGGTGGCAGGGAATGAGGCCGATGACCGCCGAGGCACTGATCGCTGCGCAGCCGGACGTCATCGTCATGATGACCCTCGGTCTGGAATCGGTCGGCGGCGTCGACGGGCTGCTCGAGCGCATCCCCGCTCTCATGCAGACACCCGCCGGTCAGCACCGGCGCGTCATCGACATGGCCGATTCGCAGATCCTCTCGTTCGGTCCCCGCTCGCCCGAGATCATCCTGGCGCTCGCCCGGGCGCTCTACGCCCCGGACGGCGCCGCCGCGGGCGCCACCCCGGTGCCTGTGCCGTGAGCCAGGAGGTCGTCGTTCCGACGCCGGCCCGGTTCCGCGCGTCTCGCTTCGCGGTCGTGACCGCGCTGCTGGTCGTCGCGCTTGTCGCGACAGTGATCGTCTCGCTCGGCTCCGGCCAGTACCCGCTGTCACCGGCCGAGGTGGTCGGCATCCTGCTCCGCGCGGTCGGGATCGCGGGCGACGGGGCCCCGGATGCCGCACCCGCCGCGGGGGTCGTGCTCGAGATCCGTCTGCCCCGCATCGTGCTGGGCCTGCTGGTCGGATGGGCGCTGGCGGTCTCGGGCGTCCTGATGCAAGCGATCTTCGGGAATCCCCTGGCAGATGCCAGCGTCGTCGGGGTCTCGTCCGGCGCTGCGGTCGGGGCTGCCGCGAGCATCACCTTCGGTCTGGTGACGCTCGGCGCGTGGACGACTCCCCTGTTCGCGTTCGCGGGCGGTCTCATCGCCGTGTTCTCGGTGTACCTCATCAGCCGCTCGGGGGGCCGCACCGAGGTCGTGACGCTGCTGCTGACCGGCATCGCGATCAACGCGATCGCGGGCGCCGGGCTGGCGCTTCTCACCTTTGTCGGCACGACCTCCACCCGCGAACAGATCGTGTTCTGGCAGCTCGGCAGCCTGAACGGGGCCCTCTGGCAGAACATCGCCCTGGTCGCCCCGCTGGTCATCGCCGGCTCGATCGTCGCCCTCGCCGTCGCGCGCTCGCTCGACCTCTTCGCGCTGGGCGAGCGCACGGCCCGTCACCTGGGAGTGCGTGTGGAGGCGCTGCGGGTCGTCGTGATCGTCACGGTCGCCCTCCTGGTGTGCGCGGCCGTCGCGTTCGCCGGGATCATCGCGTTCGTGGGTCTTGTCATCCCCCATCTGCTGCGGATGGCGATCGGCCCCGCGCACCTGCCGCTCGTGATCACGAGCGCACTCGGCGGTGCGCTGCTGATCGAAGTCGCCGACCTCGTCGCCCGCACCGCGGTGCCGCTTGCCGACCTGCCGATCGGTATGCTCACCTCGCTCATCGGGGGGCCCTTCTTCCTGTGGCTGCTGCTGCGAGCGCGCCGGAGCGCCGGAGGGTGGGCATGAGTGCGCGACTGGTCGCGCGGAGCGTCACGGTACAGCCGGATGCCGCCGTCTCGCCGATCCTGGAGGACGCCGGCCTCGAACTGCGCTCGGGAGAGGTCCACGCGCTCGTCGGACCCAATGGCGCCGGCAAGTCGACACTGTTCGGAGTGCTTTCGGGGGACATCGTTCCCGCATCCGGATCGGTCGAGCTCGACGGAAGGCCCGTCGGCGCGATTCCCGCCAAGGATCTGGCACGACAGCGGGCGGTTCTCCTGCAGCAGAACGACGTCGCCTTCGCCTTCACCGTCGAACAGGTAGTGCGGATGGGGCGCGCTCCGTGGGCGCGCACACCGCGAGAAGACGCTGACGACGACCTCGTCGATGCGGCACTCGCTGCGACCGACATGTCCGCTCTGCGCCACCGCGCCGTGCGCTCGCTCTCGGGCGGTGAGCGCGCGCGCGTCGCTCTGGCGCGCGTGCTGGCACAGGATGTCGGCATCCTGCTGCTGGACGAGCCCACGGCCGCCCTCGACCTGCGCCATCAGGAGGACGTCCTGCGGATCGCCCGCGAGCGCGCGGACGCGGGAGCGACCGTGGCGCTCGTCCTGCACGATCTGAACGCCGCATTGGCCTACGGGGATCGCGCCACCCTGCTCTCCCGGGGCCGGGTGGTCGCCACAGGGACTCCCGCGGAGGTCGTGACCGCGGAACGGATCGGGGAGGTCTACGGCCAGGCCGTCGACATCCTGACCCACCCCGTCACCGGGATCGGCGTGGTCGTGCCGCGGCGGTGAGCGGGCGCAGCGGGTCAGGCCGGCCCGGGGTGGGTCCGGATGCTTCGCTCACGGCCTCAGCGGCAGCAGGTGCGAGAAGTCGGCGCGAACGCCAGAGGCCCGCAGGGAACCTCCGGTCTCGGCATCCGTCCACCCGATCCTGCCCGTCGCGAGATCGATCCACGTCGCCGCGTCCATCTCGACGACGTTCGGCGGAGTGCCCCGCGTGTGACGAGGACCCTCGATGATCTGCGTCGCACCGAACGGCGGCACCCGCACCTCCACCGTGGCCCCCGGAGCTTTCTCGGCGAGCAACTGGAGCAGGTATCGCACCGCGGTCGCCGTCTCCGGGCGGCCCGCGGTGCCGTCGGTGACCGCACCGAGTGCGGCGCGTCCGGCTTCGGTCGTGATCTTGGGGGGCACGCTCCCACGCTACGCCGCTCGGTAGGCTGACCGGGTGCGAATCCTCGTCCTCGGCTCCGGTGCCCGTGAACACGCGATCATCACGTCGCTGCGCAGCGAAGCGGTGGCGCACGATATCTTCGCCGCTCCCGGCAATGCCGGCATCGCCCGGGATGCCACCCTGGTCGCGATCGATCCCAACGACCCCGTCGCTGTCGCCTCGTTCGCGCAGGACGCGTCCATCGGTCTGGTCGTGATCGGGCCCGAGGCGCCGCTGATCGCCGGCGTCGCCGACGCGCTGCGTGAGCGCGGCATCCCGACCTTCGGCCCGGGCAAGGCGGCAGCGCAGCTCGAGGGGTCCAAGGCGTTCGCGAAACGCATCATGGAGTCCGCCGGCGTCCCCACCGGCCGCGCGACGCATGCTGCCACGCGTGACGAGGTCGCGGCGGCGCTCGACGAGTTCGGCGCACCGCACGTCGTGAAGGCCGACGGCCTTGCCGCGGGCAAGGGTGTCATCGTCACCGACGACCGGGAGGCCGCGCTGGCCCATGCGGCAGAGTACCTCGGCGCCGGTGGCGTGCTGGTCGAGGAGTTCCTCTCGGGCCCCGAGGTGTCGCTCTTCTTTCTCAGCGACGGCGACACGGTCCGCGCACTCAGCCCCGCGCAGGATTTCAAGCGCCTCCGTGACGGCGACGAAGGCCCCAACACGGGGGGCATGGGCGCGTACTCCCCGCTCCCCTGGCTCGACGACGGGTGGGGCGGCGAATCCGCGTTCGTCGCGCAGGTGACCCGGGAGGTCGCGGAACCCGTCATCCGGCAGCTGGATGCGGAGGGCACCCCCTTCATCGGCCTGCTCTACGCGGGACTGATCCTCACCGACCGCGGTGTGCGAGTCATCGAGTTCAACGCACGGTTCGGTGATCCCGAGACGCAGGTCGTTCTGCCCCGGCTCGTGGAGCCGCTGTCGGGACTGCTCCTGGCAGCGGCATCCGGCACCCTCGAGGACATCGCCCAGCCCACGTTCCGCGACACAGCGGCAGTGACGGTGGTGCTCGCGAGCGAGGGATACCCCGCGGCGCCCCAGGTAGGTCGACCGATCACGGGAACGGATGCCGCGGCATCCGTCGACGGCGTGCATCTGGCGCATGCGGCGACCGCGGAGGGGCCGGAGGGCCTTGTCGCGACCGGCGGGCGGGTGCTCAATGTCGTGGCGACCGGAGACGACTTCGCCCAGGCCCGCGCGCGTGCCTACGACGCGCTGTCAGAGATCTCGCTTGAGGGCGGGCAGTTCCGCACCGACATCGCGGCGCGCGTCAGCTAGTGCGCTCCCGCGGCGTGCGGTGAATGAACAGCGACGCCGCGACCGCGATCAGGATGACGGCGGCCGGCAGCATGAGCGTCTGCGCCATGGCCGTCGAGAAGCCCTCAGCCACCGGGGCGGGCAGCACACCGCCCCCGAAGCTCTCGGTGCTGTCGGCGGCACCCGGGAGGTTGGCCTCGAGCCGTGACTGCATGAACGCGGCGATCGCCGCCGAGCCGATCACCGAGCCGACGGTGCGCGTGGTGTTGTAGATGCCCGCGCCGGCGCCGGCCTCGCGTGGCGGCAGGTTGTGGGTCGCCGCCGTCGCCAGCGGTCCCCACATTCCCGCGTTACCGATTCCCATGAGGGCGGACGGGAGCAGGAACATCCAGATCGGGGTATCGACGTTCAGCAGCGCGGCATACCACCAGAGCGACACTGACACCGACAGGATGCCGGGAACAAGCAACCAGCGGGCGTCAGTGCGGTCCAGCCATCGTCCGGCAAGCGGGGCGAGCACTCCCGAGAGCACCGCCATGGGGATCAGCAGCAGCGCGGATTCGGTCGGCGTGAGCCCGCGCGCCAGCTGCAGGAAGAACATCAGCGGAAGCGCCATGGTCGTGACAGCGAACCCGACGGCGGCGATGGCGAGGTTCGCGAGGGAGAAGTTGCGGTCGCGAAAGAGAGGGAGCGGCACAAGGGGCTCGCTGCGGGTGCGCGACTGCGTCCAGAGGAAGATCCCGAGCAGGATGACGCCGACGATGATGAGTCCCCACACCGAGATCGGGCCCCAGATCACCCCCCAGTCGTATGCCTCTCCTTCTTGCAGTCCGAAGACGATGCAGAACAGCGCTGCCGCGCTGAGGATGACGCCCACGATGTCGAACCGGTGGCGGTGTGTCTCGAGCCGGGGCACCAGAACCGCGGCCAGCACGAACGCGATGACGCCGACGGGGACGTTGATGAAGAAGATCCACTCCCAGCCCAGTGCGTCGACGAGCAGGCCTCCCGCGAGCGGGCCGACGAGCGTTGCGACTCCTGCCGTCGCACCCCACAGACCCATCGCGGCGCCGCGGCGGTGGGGCGGGAATGTGCGGGTGATCACCGCCATCGTCTGTGGGGTCATGAGGGCGGCCCCGAGCCCCTGAACAGCACGCCACGCGATGAGTGCGTCAAGTGTCGGCGAGAGCCCGCACGCGAGGGAGGCGCCGGTGAAGATGACCAGTCCGATGAGGTAGATGGTCTTGGGTCCGAACCGGTCGCCGAGGCGGCCGGTGATCAGCAGCGGTACGGCGTAGGCCAGCAGGTAGGACGAGGTGACCCACACCACGTTGTCGAGGTTGGCCGTGTCGGGGTCGAGCGCCGCTTTGATGGCGGGGTTGGCGACAGCGACGATCGTCGTGTCGACGAGGATCATGAAGAACCCGATGACGAGCGCGAACAGGGCGGGCCATGGGTTGCGAGCCGGCGAGGTAGAGGCAGGTGGCGCCGCGGGGCGGGTGATCTCGGTCATGAGCGTGCTGCTTCTCTCTGTGCGCGATACGCGGATTCGGGGGGTTTCGGGCCGCCGCCCCAGGCGTAGCCCGGGTCGGCGAGTCGGTCGATCGTCTGATGGAGCCACCGCGTCTCGGCGGCAAGCAGCGCTTCCTGTCGCTCGACCTCGATCAGGTACTGCTCGGGAACACCCTCGGCGCGTGCTGCCGCGAGCCCGGTCCGGTGCTGGGCGTGATCAGCGTCGAGCTGGGCGGCGCGCTGCCGAAGGAGTGCGATCACCTCGTCACGCTCGAGGTTGTGCGCCTCGGCCAGGGCGACGCGAAACTCGATCGGGTGATCGACGCGCGGGAGTTCGGCCCGCAGCCACGTCTGAACCGCGTCGGCACCCGCGGGAAGGAGAGTGTACGTGGTGCGCTCGGGGCGATTGCCGTCACGGTCGTTGCCGACCTCATCGATCAGACCCGCCCGCTGGAGGCGCGCGATCGTGTGGTAGAACGTGCCGTTGGTGATGGTCACCATCCGATCGTCGCGGCGGTGACGCAGCAGGCGGATCATCTCGTACGGATGCATGTCGTCCTCGCGCAGCAACGCCAGCGCCATGATCGCGATGGGGGTGAGGGCGGGTTTCGCGGCGTTCACAGGTCGTCCGTCTCGGGAGTAGTCCAGGCAGGTTAGTCCACATGGACTATATGCCCGTGAATCCTCGGCGGCAACCGGCAGATGCCTCCGATCATCACCGCGGTAGACAGCCAGCGCGGTCACCCGCGAAGATCGGCTCAGGACCGCTCGGCGACGGGCGGTCCCCTGACTCGCTGGGGAGGTCACGATGGTCCGAATACGCCAGCACCCGCGTGTGCGAGAGGCTCACGCCGATGACATCGACGGCGTCGTGCAACTGTGGCAGTCGGTGGCCGGCTCTGGCGGCGCGGTCTATTCCCTGGCCGAGGTCATCGCGTCGTGCCGCGAAGACGTCGCCATCGTTGCCGTCGTGGGCGAGGAGGTGGTCGGCGCCGCTGTCGGTCGGGCAGCGCACGCGCAGGGCTGGCTCGTCTTCTTCGCTCTTGACGACGAGGTCGATCCGGGCGTGGCGGGCGAGCTCCTCGACGCGCTCGAGAGACGGATGGCCCCCCTCGGACTGGGAACGCTGTCGGCCCTCGTGTCCGAGGAGGGCGGCGGGGCTCACCACCTGGTGCAGAACGGCTTCCACGAGCAGCGTCACCTGCGCTATTTCGAGCGGCGGCTCCCGGTGCAGCGGCGGGAGCTGGATCTGCTGAAGGAGGTCGGCGGCCGCGTCCTTCCCCGGGACCTGTGGAATGCGGTTGCCGGGATGCGGCAAGAGAAGAACCTGCTCGAAGAGCGCCTCGTCGCCCCGCTCGCACAGCCCGAGTTGGCCGCCCGGTTCGGTGTCGTCGCACCGCGTGCGGTCATGCTGTTCGGTCCGCCGGGGACAGGGAAGACCACCTTTGCGCGCGCCGTTGCGTCCCGCCTCGACTGGCCATTCGTCGAGCTGTTCCCGTCGCGGCTGGGCGATGCTCCCGGCGGCATGGCCAGTGCCCTGCGCACCTCTTTCGAGAAGATCGGCGAGCTCGAGCACGCCGTCGTGTTCATCGACGAGGTCGAAGAGATCGCTTCCCGCCGCGGTGGCACGCCGCCGTCGCCGACACAGGGCGTGACCAACGAGCTGCTCAAGCTCATCGCCGAGTTCCGTGATCGCCCCGGCCGGCTGCTGGTGTGCGCGACCAACTTCGTGCGGGCGCTCGATGCCGCCTTCCTCCGGCACGGGCGGTTCGACTACGTGCTGCCGATCGGATTGCCCGATGCTGAGGCCCGCGAAGCGATCTGGACGCGCTACATCCCGTCCGACTCCCTCGGCGACCTCGATCTGCCGCTGCTCGTGCAGGCCAGTCAGGGCCTGACGCCGGCGGATATCGAGTACGCGGCACGGCGCGCATCGCAAGAGGCGCTGGGTCGCGCGATGCGCGAGGGTGACTCGGCGGCGGGGCTGCGGACCGAGGACTACCTCTCGGCGCTCGCATCCACCCGCGCGACAGTCTCGCCCGAGGCGGCGGCGGAGTTCGGCGAGGACATCGAATCACTCGCTCGCCTGTGACCGACCTCCCGGCACCGGGGTCCACGAGGGGACCTGCGAGAATGCTCGGGTGACAGATCACGGCGCTCCCGCTTCGCTGCCCGGATGGCATCCCGTCTATTCCGGCAAGGTGCGCGACCTGTACCTGCCCGACGATGACACCGACCAGCGCATGCTCCTGGTCGCCAGCGACCGGGTCAGCGCCTTCGACCACGTGCTCGAGCCCGGCATCCCCGGAAAGGGAGAGCTGCTGACCACCCTCAGCCTGTGGTGGTTCGCGCAGCTGGCCGGCGCCGACGGGGGCGCGCCGGTTCCCAACCATCTCGCCGGGGACCAGACCGACATTCCGGATGCTGTCCGCGGGCGCGCGATGATCGTTCACCGCCTGGAGATGCTGCCCGTGGAATGCGTCGTGCGCGGCTACCTCACCGGTTCGGGCTGGCTCGAGTACCAGGCGCACGGCACCGTGTGCGGCATCCCCCTGCCCGAGGGACTGAACGACGGCGACCGGCTCCCCGAGCCGCTGTTCACACCCGCCTACAAGGCACCGCTCGGGGAGCACGACGAGAACATCACCTTCGCCCAGACCGTCGAGCTCGTGGGCGCGGACCGCGCCGCTCAGCTGCGCGAACTGTCGCTGCAGACCTACCGTCGCGCTGCCGACACCGCCGCCGCGCGCGGACTGATCCTCGCCGACACGAAGTTCGAGTTCGGCATCCGGGATGGTGTCCTGACCGTGGCCGACGAGGTGCTCACGAGTGACTCATCCCGGTATTGGGACGCCGATGCCTGGC
Organism: Microbacterium sp. bgisy207; assembly: GCF_057706855.1. Lineage (NCBI taxonomy): Bacteria > Bacillati > Actinomycetota > Actinomycetes > Micrococcales > Microbacteriaceae > Microbacterium > Microbacterium sp. bgisy207. The sequence goes on along the minus strand of NZ_JBYIPB010000008.1, from coordinate 98,869 downwards.
GTAACGGCGCGACGCCGGCGGAGCGCATGGCCAGCTTCGACAAGCAGATCGTGCGCGACTGGCTCGCCTCCGCGTGGGACAAGACCGGCACACCGCCCGAGCTGCCCGCCGAGATCGTGGCGCGGACCGCCGCGAAGTACCGCGAGCTCATCGACCGGCTCACCACCGACTGACGAGCCGTCGCCCCGCTCGGATACGCGCCGCGGCGTGGATGATGCGGCCTATGCGCTGTCTCGGACGATCAGTTCGGTCTCGAGGATCGTCGCGTGCGGCGGCGTCCCTCCCGCGAGGAGTTCGAGCAGCACCGCGACCATCCGTTCCCCCTGCTGGAACGAGGGCTGACGGATCGTCGTGAGGCGGGGGCTCACGGACTGCGCCACCGGGGAGTCGTCGAAGCCGATCACCGCGACATCGTCCGGCACCTTCAGGCCCGCCGCGGCGAGCACCGAGAACGCGCCCTGCGCCATCAAGTCGCTGGCGATGAACAGTGCCCGCGGCGGGGGGCCGGCATCCAGGATGCGGCGCATGGCGCTCGCTCCGCCGTCTGGCGTGAACCCGCCGTCGGCGTTCGCCCCCTCGGGCAGACCCGCGTCGGCAAGGGCGCGTCGATAGCCCACGAGGCGGTCCACACCACCGGGCATCGTCAGGGGACCGGTGATCGTCCCGATGTCGGTGTACCCGCGCTCGATCAGGTACCGGGTCGCGTCATATCCGGCCCGGACGTTGTCGACGTCGACGTAGTAGTCGGTCTCGCGCTCGCGCACGGGGCGGCCACCGTAGACAACGGGAACCGCGGCGGCGATGCGATCGATGAAGGTGTCGCTCGTGTGGTGAGAGGCGATCAACGCGCCGTCGACGCTCCCGCTGCGCAGGTACCGCGTCGTCTTGTCACCCGGATCATCGCTTGCGATGAAGAGGTTCAGCACGTAGTCGGAGGAGCGCAGGCCGGCGTTGATGCCCGAGACGATCGACGCGAAGAACGGGTCGCCGAAGAAGCGTGTCGTGTCCTCGGGCACGACCAGTGCAAGCGCACGGGTCTGCCGACTCGCGAGCGACCGGGCGGCGCGATTGGGAACGTAGTTCAGTTCCGCGATCGCGCGGTTGACGGCATCCAGCGCCGCGGGGCTCACCGCTGTTGAGCCATTGACGACGCGCGAGACCGTGGACCGGGACACCCCGGCCGCGGCCGCGACCTCCTCGATCGTCACCGCACCGCGTAGCGGGGTGCCGTGCAACGCGGTGCCGTGCAACGCGGTGCCGTGCACCTGCACTTCGCCCACGACGGCATCGCTCATCGTTCCACCGTCCACGTGGGTAACCTCCCTCGGCGGGGCGTCTCGCCTAGGGCGAATCGGGTAGGGCCCGCGCTGCAATGATCTCGCGATATCGAACGCCGCTGTCCTTGACGACGCGCTCCTGCGTGTCGTACTCGACTCGTACGATACCGAAACGCTTGGCGTATCCCCATGCCCACTCATAGTTGTCCATGAGCGACCAGTAGAAATAGCCGCGCACATCCACGCCGGCGTCGGCAGCGTCGAGGATCGCAGCCAGGTGCTCCTCCAGGAATGCGGTGCGCGCCTGATCATGCACGCGCGGCACACCGTCTTCGTCCACGCGGACGTCGTCGAAGGCCGCCCCGTTCTCGGTGACGTACAGAGTGACACCGGCGGGCTGCGCGTACTCGTCCCACACGCGACGGAGCAACGTCGTCAGCCCTGACGGCTGGATCTCCCAGTTCATGGCGGTGCGCGGCAGTCCCCGATCGTGCCAGAAGATGCCCTCGTGGGAGGGGAACGGCGACGCCGTCTCGCGATCGGTCGGGGCATCCCCGCCGCCCGGGTTGACCAGCGGCGGCGTCCCGCCGACCAACTCACCGTGGTAGTAGTTCACGCCGAGGCTGTCGATCGGCGCCGAGATCGTGGCGAGATCGGCATCCGTCACCGCACGTTCCCACTGCGCGACCGCGTCAGCGTCGACCGCGCGGATGTCCGCCACGATGTCTGCCGGGTACGCACCACGGAACAGCGGATCCAGGAACCAGCGGTTGAACTGACCGTCGATGCGGCGCGCCGCGTCGAGGTCGGCGGGCGCGTCCGAGACGGGATCGGCGACCGTCAGGTTCAGGGTGATCCCGAGGTTCAGCGACTCGTCCCGGGCGCGCAGTTCCCGGACCACCTGGCCGTGCCCCAGCAGCAGGTAGTGGGACGCGAGCATCCCCTCCGCGATGCTGAACCTTCCGGGCGCGTGGATGCCGGCGGTGTAGCTGAGGAACGACGAGCACCAGGGCTCGTTGAGCGTCGTCCACACCTTGACGCGGTCACCGAGCGCATCGTGCACGTCGAGGGCGTACTCGGTGAACAGGTCAGCTGTTTCGCGCACCGCCCAGCCGCCGCGTTCCTGCAGCGCCTGCGGCAGGTCCCAGTGGTAGAGCGTCAGCCACGGCAGGATGTCGGCGTCGAGCAGCTCATCGACGAGGCGCTTGTAGAAGTCGAGCCCGGCGGGGTTGATCGCACCACCGTCGGGGCGGATCCGCGACCACGACGTCGAGAAGCGGTAGGTCTGCAGACCGAGGTCGCGCATGAGCGCGACATCCTCGCGGTACCGGTGGTAGTGGTCGCAGGCGACATCCCCGTTGTCGGCGTTGATCACGGCCCCGGGCACACGGCTGAAGGCATCCCAGATCGAGTCGCGGCGGCCGTCTTCGTGGGCGGCGCCTTCGATCTGGTACGCCGCGGTCGCTGCCCCGAACAGGAAGTTCGTCGGGAACGGTCGCCCCACCCCCGACGCTGCGGTCTCGGGTGCGTGCGCCGCTGCCACGGTCTGGGTCGAGAAGTCGGTGGTCATTTCAGCCTTTCACTGCTCCTGCCATGATGCCGCTCACGAGCTGCTTGCCCGCGAAGATGAACAGGATCAGCAGGGGGATCGTGGCGAGGATCACCCCGGCGAGCACGATCGAATAGTCGACGAAGTAGTTGGATTGGAGGAGGGAGAGCGACACGGGAAGCGTCGGGTTCTGCCGGTCGAGCACGATGAACGGCCAGAAGAAGTTGTTCCACGCCGTGACGAACGTGAACAGCCCCAGCATCGCGGCGGCAGGGCGAGCCGCCGGCATCCCGATCGTCCAGAACGTGCGGAACGAGCTCGCGCCGTCCACCCGCGCGGCTTCGATCAGCTCATCGGGAACGGCCTGCTGCAGGTACTGGGTCATCCAGAACACCCCGAACGCCGTCACGAGAGCGGGAACGATGATGGCACCGATCTGGCCCGTCCAACCGAGGTCGGCGAACAGGATGTACAGCGGGACGACACCCAGCTGCGTGGGAACCGCCATGGTCGCGATCACGAAGACCAGCAGCCAGCGGCTCCCCGCGAAGCGCAGCTTCGCGAAGGCCCATCCGGCGAGTGTCGAGAAGAACACCACGGATGCCGCGATGACCACCGAGCTCCAGATGCTGTTCCACAGCGCCAACCAGAAGTTGACGGCGGGGTTGGAGACCACGGCAGCGGCGTTGGCGAAGAAGTTGCCGCCGGGGATCCACGACATGTTGGGGTCGCGGATCGTGCTCGAATCTCCCGAACCGATGAGGATCGACCAGTAGTAGGGGAAGAAGCACCCGAGCAGGAAGACACCCAGGATGGCGTAGGTGATCCACCCGGGACGCTGGCCACGGATGCCACGGCGACGGCGGGGCTTCCGCTCCTCGGGCGGGTACTCGTCGCGCGGGGCGACCGGGATCGGCTCGACGGCGGTCATCGCACGTCCTCCTTGGGTGTCGATGCTGCTGCGGAATCGGCAGCCAGCCGTTCGCGCGCCGCGCGGGCCTGTGCTCGCCTGTCACGGCGACTGAGTCCACCTCGGGTGCCTTCGGTGCGAACGACTCGCTGCGTGACGAGAAGGTTGATCACACCGATCACCAGGATGATGAGGAACAGAATCCAGGCAAGGGCGGCAGCGCGGCCGAAGTTCCATTCTCCCCAACCGATGTTGTAGAGCCAGAGGGTGATCGTGAGCCACTGCGAGTTCGCGCCACCCGTGCCGTACTGGTCGTACATGCGGGGCTCGTCGAAGATCTGCAGGCCACCGATGGTCGAGGTGATGATGACGAAGATCAAGGTCGGGCGCAGGCTCGGCACCGTGATCGAGAAGAACTGTCGGATCTTGCCGGCGCCGTCGACGGTCGCCGCCTCGTAGTAGTCCCGCGGAATGGCCTGCATCGCGGCGAGGAGGATGAGGGTGTTGTAACCGGTCCATCGGAAGTTCACCATCGTCGCGATCGCGATGTGGCTGGCGAAGGCATCCGAGTGCCACGGCACCGGGGGGATCCCGATCGAGGCGAGGAGGTTGTTCACCAGGCCGTACTGGTCGGCGAACATGTTGCTGAAGATGAGGGCAACGGCGACGGGCGCCATGACGTAGGGCACGAGCACACCCATGCGCCAGAAGGTCTTGGCACGGATGTTCTGATCGAGCATCGCCGCGATGAAGATCGCGATGATCAGCTGCGGCACGCTCGAGAGCAAGAAGATGCTGAACGTGTTGCGCAGCGCGATCCAGAACTTCGGGTTCGACAGAACCCATGTGTACTGCTCGAAGCCGATGAACTCGCCGGAGTTGCGGACCAGATCCCAGTCCATGAACGAGATCACGGCCGTGTAGGCGATCGGGAAGAGGCCGACCACGAAGAAGAGGATGAAGAACGGCGAGATGTAGAGGTAGGGCGAGAGCTTCAGGTCCCACCGGCTGAGCCGATGCCCGAAGCCGATGCGCCGGGGCGAGCGGCCGGGGGTCTGCGCCGGGGCATCGGATGCCGGGCGGGCAAGTGTGCTGGTCACGAGAGCTTCCTGAGATCGGGGGGGATGTGCTGCGGACCCGGCGGGGTCGCCGGGTCCGCAGCCGGGTTATCAGCCGATCAGATCGACTTCAGACACCCACTGGTCCCACGACTGCTGCGCGGTCTGCGTGCCGTCTTCGACACGGGTCAGCGCCTGCTGCATCGCGTCGTTGATCTGGAAGTAGTACTGGCCCTTGAACGGTGCGACGTCGACCGCGTTCGCGCGGTCGGTGAAGATCGCGCCGACGGGGGCGTTGTTGAAGTACTCGTTCGTCGAGTCCAGCAGAACCGGGTCAGCGAGAGCCTCGACCTGGCTCGGGAAGGTGCCGGCGTTCTCGAACGCCTTGATCTGCTGCTCAGGAGCGGTCAGCCAGTCGGCCAGCTGCTGAGCTGCGGCGACGTTCGCACCGCCCGCGGGAACGGTCAGGTACGAGCCGCCCCAGTTGCCACCGCCGCCGGGGAAGACGTTGGCGACGTTCCACGTGGTGACGTCAGGCGCGTTGCCCGAGATGACACCGAGCATCCAGCCGGGGCAGAGCATCGTGGCGTAGTCACCGTTGGCGAGGCCTGCGAACCAGTCGTCGCCCCACTGCTGGAGGTGAGCGGACTGCGTCGCGCTGGCGTCGAGAACAGCGTTGTAGATCTCCTGGACCTCAGGGTTGGTGGTCGCGATGATCTCGCCGGTCTCGGGGTCTTCGTACGCAGCCTCGACCTGGTTGATCATGCCCTGGTAGGTGGCCCCGGCGGAGTCGAACCAGGCCTTGCCGGTGGCGTCGACATACTGCTGGCCGACCGAGAAGTAGGTGTCCCAGTCTCCCGTGAGGAGCTCTGCGACGGCATCCGGGTCAGTGGGCATACCGGCGGCCTCGAGCAGGTCGGTGCGGTAGCACACGGCCTCGGGTCCGATGTCGGTGCCGTAGCCGATGAGATTGCCCTCGGGGTCGGTGGCCGCCTCGACCTTCCAGTCGAGCCAGCGGTCCGTCAGGTCGGCGGGAACCGGCGCGAGCAGGTCGGCGTACTCCATGACCTCGGGCAGCCAGTCGACCTCGATCGCCTCGATGTCGGCCAGGCCCGTGTTGCCGAGCTTCTGGAAGTAGTTCGCGCGCGCGTCGTTCGAGGTGGCAGCGATGTTGTGGACGATCGTGACGTTCGGGTTCTCGTCCATGTACTCCTGCAGGAGCTCATCGGTGTAGCCGAAGTCGTTGAAGCTCGAGATGGTGAGGGTGATCGGCTCGTCGGGGTTGACGGTTTCCGATCCCCCGCCGCTGCCCGAGCAGCCCGCGAGGACGAGCGCGGAGGCGCCGAAAGCGGCGGCGACGATCGCGCTGCGACGGAAGGCACGTGATGACACAGTCACTCCTTTGTGTGGTGGATGCCGGGACGGCACCCGATGGCGTGTGCCTGGGAACCGAGGGAGGGCGGAACCCTGGCCGTCGTGGGAACGCTCCCACGACTGCGGAACACGGTACGGGAGCGCTCCCATCGTCGTCAAGGGAGCGCTCCCACGAAATCAGATAACGGTTCGGTCACGACGGGTCGAGTCCGGTCTCGCGGGCGTCGATAGACTGTCGATCACCCCTCCCTCGACATCCGGAGCGCCCCATGCCGACCATCGTCGTAGACGTCATGCCCAAGGCCGAGCTGCTCGATCCGCAGGGGAAGGCGGTCGCCGGCGCTCTGACGCGGTTGGGGATCGACGGCTTCGCGGGTGTGCGCATCGGCAAGCGCTTCGAGTTGACCGTCGAGGGGGAGGTCGATGATTCTCTTCTCGAGACGGCGCAGCGGATCGCCGACGAGATCCTCTCGAACTCGGTGATCGAGGATGTCGTGGGGATCGAGGTCATCGAGTGACCGTCCGTATCGGGGTCATCACGTTCCCCGGTTCGCTCGACGACCGCGACGCACAGCGGGCCATCCGGGCAGCCGGCGCCGAGCCTGTCGCGCTGTGGCACGGTGACCACGACCTCGCGGGGGTCGACGCCCTCGTCCTGCCCGGCGGCTTCAGCTACGGCGACTACCTGCGCGCGGGAGCGATCGCGGCGCACGCCCCGATCATGCGCGAAGTCGCGGATGCCGCGGCGAAGGGGCTGCCGATCCTCGGGATCTGCAACGGCTTCCAGATGCTCGTCGAGGCTCACCTCCTGCCTGGCGGCCTCATCCGGAACGCCCACCAGCAGTTCATCCGCCGGGACCAGCGCCTGCGCGTGGAGAACGCCGACACGGCATGGACGAGCGGTTTCGAGGCCGGGCAAGAGATCGTCATCCCGTTGAAGAACGCGGATGGGGGCTACATCTGCTCTGCCGAAACGCTGGAGAGGATCGAAGGCGAGGGTCTCGTCGCGTTCCGCTACCTCGGAGTCAATCCGAACGGCTCGCTCGATGACATCGCCGGACTCACGAATGAGCGGGGCAACGTGGTCGGTTTGATGCCGCATCCAGAGCACGCCGTCGAGCCCGGATTCGGCCCCGACACGCGCGCGGCGATGCGCTCGGGCACCGACGGCCTGACGTTCTTCACCTCCGCGATCTCGGCCGTCGTCGGCGCCGCTGCCTGACCTGCCGTTTCGTCTCGTCGCTGCGCTCCTCGCTCAACGACCGGGATGTGACGGCACGCCTACCCGGTCGTTGAGCGAGCGAAGCGAGACGAAACGCGGTCAGCCGCGGCGCTCGGTAGCGTGGAGAGGTGACCTCCGACGCGCGCACCATCGTCATCTCCGTTCCCGACGACCGCCTCGAAGCAGACCTGACCGGGCTCCCCGGCATTCAGCTCGTGCGCTGGGAGATGGGCGATGCGGCGCCGCGCGCGTCGTTCGACATCGTCGTGCCGCCGTACCTGCGCAGCCCGCGCGTGCTCGCGCGCCTCGAAGGCGTTGACGTCGGACTGGTGCAGAGCCAGTCGATCGGGTACGAGGCAGCCGCGAAGCACCTGCCCCCGGGAATCGTGTTCGCGAACGCGGCATCCGTTCACGAAGGGTCGACGGCAGAGCTCGCGCTCGCCCTCACGCTCGCGTCACAGCGTCAGATCCCCCGCTTCGTCGCGGCCCAGAGCGAGGGTCGGTGGGCAGGTCCGCGCGAGGGGGATGAGGCGATCCCCAGTCTCGCTGACCGCCGGGTGCTGATCATCGGATTCGGAGGTGTCGGAAAGGCCATCGCGGCTCGGCTCCAGGGATTCGAGGCGAAGGTCGAGGCTGTCGCCACGCGTGCGAGGACAGAGAACGGCACGGTCGTCCACGCTCTCGAGGACCTGCCGCACCTGCTGCCCGACACCGACATCGTGATCCTCGCGCTGCCGGGCGGGGACGACACAGCGGGGCTGGTGGACGACGCCTTCCTTGCTGCGCTCCCGGATGACGCGCTCCTGGTCAACGTCGGCCGCGGCAGCCTCGTCGACACGGATGCGCTTCTTCGTCACCTGCACGCGGGCCGCATCCGCGCGGCGCTCGACGTCGTCGATCCCGAACCGGTGCCGGCCGACCATCCGCTCTGGGAGGCGCCCGGGCTGCTTCTGACCCCCCACGTCGGTGGCGCGTCGACCGCGATGCGCCCCCGCATCGCGGCGCTCGTGCGCGCACAGGCCGACCGGATGCGGCGGGGCGAGGAACCGTTGAACGTCGTGCTGCGCACCTGAGGCCCCGCGTCAGCGGCGGGTGTCGGTGTCGGCACCGTCCCAGAGGTCGGCGCACTCGACCGGGAGGGTGCCGTGGGTTTCCAGGTACCGGTTCGCTCCCGAGTCGCCCTGAACGGATGCCGCGACCGCCGCCCAGTGCTCGCGGCCGATCACGACCGGGTGCCCGGGACGGCCGTCGAAGACCGCTCGGGCGAGCATCGCAGGGTCCGATGCCGCCCGCAGCACACGGGTGACCACGGTGCTGGGCATGCCGGGCACGTCGACGGGCGCGATCACCGCGGTGTCGGCATCCGTGGCCGCTGCTGCCGTCAGCCCCGCTCGGACGGATGACGACAGCCCGCCCGCCCAGTCGACGACATCAACCGAACGCGCGCCGTCGATGCCGGCAACGATCCCCCGCGCGCGGTCGGCGTCGGCGCCGATGACCACCAGCACCTCGTCACATCCCCCCGCGCGCAGCGCCGCAACGACCCTCTCGAGCCACAGCCGGCCGGTCGTGTCGGTCGCGAAGACCTTCGGCTGCCCGTACCGTCGCCCCGCCCCGGCGGCCAGCACGATTGCGCACGAGATCATGACCGGGAGCGTAGCGATGGCGAGCCTTCGGCGGGTAACAGTCGCGAAACAGCGCCTTGCTACGCTCGCCCCACAGCACGTCCTATCACCATGACCTGCGCGGCTCAGGGCGGGGACTGCGACGACCCGTATCGTCTCAGAACCCAGGAGGTCCCCATGCCCGCCGTCGTCGACAAGTCCGCAGCCGGACTCAACGCCCGCCAGTACCACATCGCCATCGCGCCGGGCGAGGTCTCGAGCGTCGCACTGTTGCCGGGCGACCCGTTCCGCGTCCCGCTCGTCGCGGAGTTCCTCACGGACGTGAAGGAGGTCGCCCACAATCGCGAGCACCGCACGATGACCGGCTGGTACAAGGGTCGCCACATCACCGCGACCTCGACCGGGATGGGATGCCCGTCCACCGCCATCGCGGTGGAGGAGCTGGCCCGGGTCGGCGTGACGTCCTTCATCCGCGTCGGCAGTTCCGCCGGGTTGCAGCCGGGGATCGCGCCAGGTGACCTGCTGGTGAGCGAAGGCAGCTTCCGCAACGATGGCACGACGGATGCCTATCTCCCGAAGGGGTTCCCCGCGGTCCCGGACCTCGAGCTGACGACCGCGCTCAGCCGCCACGCGAAGCGCATCGCCGAGGGCGTCGGAACACATTCCTTCAGCGGCATCAGCGTCAGCGACGACGCGTTCTATGCGGAGACGCCCGAGTGGATCGGCCAGCTGAACCAGATGGGGATCCTGAACGTCGAGATGGAAGCATCCGCCCTGTTCATCGTCGCCCGCCTCCGTGGGCTGCGCGCGGGCATGGTGTGCGCATGCTCGAGCAACCTCGTCGACGGCGCCTCGCTGTACGACGAGCGCAACGCCGCGCTCAAGGACGGGTGGATGCGCTCGATCGAGGCGGCGCTCGAGACCGCCGTCGAGCTCGAACTCTGACGCGGGTCGCGCCAGGCTCTCAGGGGCGCAGCATCACTGTGCCGACGCGTCCGGGCGCGGGCATTCGCCCGTAGCCTGGCACGAGCCGGGCGAAACACTCACGAAATCCTCGCCTGCTTCACTCAGGTTGTTCACCTGGTTGTTCACTGAGTCAACATCGGATGCCGCGGAGGGAGGGCGCGTGGACATCACGACCGTCACGTCGTATCGGTTTGCCCGCACCCGCGCCGACCTGGCGCTCACGCCTGGTGAGAAGGTCCTGGCGGGCGGAACCTGGCTCATGAGTGAGCCCCAGCCCGACGTGACCGGTTTTGTGGACATCACCCGCATGGGCTGGCCCGATGTCGAGATCCTTCCCGACGGTCTGCGCCTCGCCGCGACCTGCACGATCGCGAGGTTCGTCGCCTGGTCTCGAGGAGAGGTAGCGCCGGCGGCCCCCGACGAGTGGCGCGCGACGGCGGCGATCCCGGATGCTGCACACGCCCTGCTCATGTCGTTCAAGGTCTGGAACACCGCGACCGTCGGAGGCAACGTCTGCCAGTCGTTCACGGCGGCGGCCATGGTGTCGCTGCTGGCCGCCCTGGACGGGGTCGCGGTGATCTGGACGCCGGACGGCGGCGAGCGCCGTCAGCTCGTCGCCGAGTTCGTCACGGGGCAGGCGGCGAACACGCTCCAGCCGGGTGAGGTGCTGCGTGCGCTGGAGGTGTCCGCACCGGCGATGCGGGCCCGCGTCTCGCTGCACAAGATGGCCCTGGCCGAGCTCGGCCGCTCGGGCATCGTCGTGAGCGGCCGGCGTGAAGAGGACGGCTCAACGGTCGTGGCAGTGACGGCATCCACCCTCACCCCGCACGTGTTCCGCTACCCGGGCCTGCCCGCCCTCGCGCAGCTGCAGTCGGATGTCACGAGCCCGTCCGACTTCTTCACCGACGCCCTGGGCGAGGCCGACTGGCGCCGTGCCGTCACCGCTGTGCTCGCCGAGCGGGTGCGTGCCGATCTCGCGGAGGAGGACGCATGAGACTCACCGTCGACGGCACCGAGCTGCACGGCGATCCCGCTCCGGGCCAATGCTTGCGCACATTCCTGCGCGAGCATGGACACACCGAGGTCAAGAAGGGATGCGACGCCGGCGACTGCGGGGCGTGCGCCGTGATCGTGGACGGCGAGCCCGTCCACTCCTGCATCGTTCCGGCCCGGCGGATGGACGGCGCGACCGTCACGACCGCGGGCGGGCTCGCTCCCGGCGATGACCTGCATCCCGTGCAGGAGGAGCTCGTCGCGCACTTCGGCTTCCAGTGCGGGTTCTGCACGCCGGGGATGGCAGTGACAGCATCCACTCTGACCGAGGACGACCTGCCCGAGCTCGATCGCCGCATGAAGGGGAGCCTGTGCCGCTGCACCGGCTACCGCCCGATCCGGGAGGCGATCACGGCGGCTGTGCTCGGCCCTGTGCGCGAGACCGGGCGTGAGACCGGCGGCGCCCGCCGGCCCGAGCCGGTCACCTCGGGCGGCATCGGCGCCTCGGTCACCCCCGAGCCGGCCCGCCGCATCGTGCAGGGCCGCGAGCCGTTCACGCTCGACGAACCGGTCACCGGCTCCCTCGTGCTCCGCGTCGTCGGCTCCCCGCACGCGCACGCCCGCATCCTCTCGATCGACACGGATGCCGCCCTCGCCGTCCCCGGAGTCGTCGCCGTCCTCACACACGAGGACGCCCCCGCGACCCGCTTCTCGACAGCACGCCACGAGCACCGCACCGACGACCCCGACGACACGCGCGTGCTCGACGACACGGTCCGCTTCATCGGGCAGCGGGTCGCCGCGGTCATCGCCGAGACCGCGGCTGCAGCGGATGCGGCAGCCCGGCTCGTGCAGGTCGAGTACGACATCCTGCCCGCCGTCTTCGATCCCGAGCAGGCCCGCACCCCCGGAGCCCCGGTGTTGCATCCGGAGCGCACCCCCGAGGACCGGGTGATGGATGCCGCGCGCAACGTCGTCGCGGCCCTGCACGAGGGCCACGGCGGTGACATCGACGCGGCGCTGGCCGCGAGCGCCGTCACCGTCAGCGGCACGTGGCAGACCTCGCGCGTGACGCACGCGCAGCTCGAGACCCACGGCGCGGTCGGCTGGCTCGACGAGGACGGCAGGCTCGTCATCCGTTCGAGCACCCAGGTGCCCTTCCTCACCCGCGACGAGCTCGCGCACATCTTCGACCTGCCACGCGAGCGGATCCGCGTGTTCGCAGCCCGGGTCGGCGGCGGATTCGGTGGCAAGCAGGAGATCTTCACCGAAGACCTCGTCGCCCTCGCCGTGCTGCGCACCGGGCGCCCCGTGACCTATGAGTTCAGCCGCACCGAGCAGTTCACGCGGGCGTCGCTGCGGCATCCGATGCGGGTCGAGGTGACGCTCGGGGCGGATGCCGACGGCACCCTCACCGCGATGAAGCTCGATGTGCTCAGCGACACGGGCGCGTACGGCAACCATGCGATCGGCGTGATGTTCCACGGGGTCGCTGAGTCGACGACCGTGTACCGGACGCCGGTGCGCCACATCGACGCCGAGGTCGTCTATACGAACAACGTGCCATCGGGAGCGTTCCGCGGGTACGGGCTCGGGCAGGTCATGCTCGGGATCGAGTCGGCGATGGACATGCTCGCGGAGCGGCTCGATATCGACCCGTTCGAGCTGCGCCGCCGCAACGTCGTGCGCGCCGACGATCCGCTGCATCCGGATGAAGACCCGTACGAGCGCGACCTCATCATCGGCAGCTACGGCCTCGACCAGTGCCTCGATCTCGCACAGGACGCGCTCCGCCGCGGCAACGGGGTGGCGGCACCCGAAGGCTGGGCGGTCGGTGAGGGCATGGCGGTCGCGATGATCGCGACGATCGCCCCGTTCGGGCATGTCTCCCGCTCGCGGGTGGCGCTGCGCCCCGACGGCACGTTCGTCGTGCGCGCCGGCACCGCCGAGTTCGGAAACGGCACCACGACCGTGCTGCGGCAGATCGCGGCATCCGTGCTCGAGGCACCGTTCGAGCGGCTGCACCTGTGGACTGCCGACACCGACGCCGTCGCCCACGACACCGGCGCCTTCGCCTCGACGGGTATCACCGTGGCGGGCAAGGCTCTCGCGGCGGCCTGTCAGGCGCTGCGGGCACGGATGCTGGAGCTCGCCGCCGCGCAGACGGGGACCGACCCGGGCGCTGGGCTGTTGACGGATGCGGGAGTCGCGACGCCCGCGGGGGTCGTGTCGTTCGCGGATCTGGTCGCCGCGGCGTCGGACGAGGAGCGCGACGAGAACGGCTTGTTCGCCACCGGGGACGAGGAGGGGCACCTGCGGTCGGTGTCGTTCAACGTGCACGCCGTGCGCGTCGCCGTGGAGCCTGAGACCGGCGTCGTGCGGATCCTGCAGTCGGTGCAGTCGGCGGATGCCGGAACCGTGATGAACCCGGCGCAGCTGCGCGGACAGATCGAGGGCGGCGTCGCGCAGGCCGTCGGGAGCGCGCTGTACGAGGAGGTGCTCGTCGAAGACGGCGCGGTGCTGAACCCCGTGTTCCGCGTGTACCGGGTGCCGCAGTTCGCCGACGTTCCCGAGACCGAGGTGTACCTCGCCGACACGTCCGACACTGTCGGCCCGTTCGGGGCGAAGTCCATGAGCGAGTCGCCATACAACCCCGTCGCACCCGCGATCGGCAATGCGATCGCCCGGGCGCTCGGACAGCGGCCCTTCCACCAGCCCTTCACCCGCCAGCGCGTGTGGCGCCTCGCGCAGAGCGGCGGCGCGCAGCATCCTGACCCGACCCCAGCCCGAACCCCGGAGTGACCATGACGATCGCGACTTCCTTCACCATGACCCTGCCCGCGTGGCTGGCCGACGAGGCGGACGCTCTGCCCGCCGTGCTGCCGACGCTCGAGGAACGGATGGCGCTGGTCAACCGGCTGGCCGACCGCAACTGGCGCGAGGGCAACGGAGGGCCGTTCGCCGCCATCGTTGTGGATGACGCCACGGGCGAGCTCGTCTCGGCGGGCGTCAATGTCGTGCTCTCGACCGGCAAGTCGTCGGGGCACGCCGAGGTGATGGCTCTCGGGCTCGCGCAGCAGCGCCTGGGCCGCTGGGACCTCGGCGCGGAAGGAGCGAACCTTTCGCTCGTGGTCAACTGGCGTCCGTGCGTGCAGTGCTACGGCGCGACGATGTGGAGCGGCGTGCGGTCGCTGGTCGTGGCAGGGTCCGGTCCCGAGCTCGAGGAGCTCACCGGGTTCGATGAGGGGCCGATGGTCGCCGACTGGGCCGAGCAGTTCGAGGCTCGCGGCATCCGGGTGACCCAGGATGTCGGCCGCGAGGAGGCCCTCGAGGTCTACCGCGCCTACGGCGCCAGCGACGCCCTCGTCTACAACGCGCGGGGGGAGTAAGACCCAAGGCGCCTGACGCTCCCGGCTGCTACGCCTGTGCCGCCTCGCGCACGGCCTCGACGGCAGCCGACGGTGAGCCGTGGAACGCGGGGCCGTGTCCCGGCAGCACCCACTCGGCATCCAGGTCGGCGAGGCGATCGAGCGAAGCGAGCGCCTCAGCTGCGTCATCCGTGAACGGGGCCGGGCCAGGACCCGTGCGCCCGGTCAGCACATGGCGGGTCGTGAGGGCGTCGCCCACGAAGACGGCGCGCACGTCGGGCGAGAAGATGGCGATGCTCCCGGGCGAGTGGCCGGGCATCCCGATCACGCGGGGCCGTCCGGGAAGGTCGAGCATGTGGCCGTCGGCGACCTCGCGCACCTCGGTGAGCCAGGTCGGCCGCATCCCTTTCCGGATGCCGTACGCGGCGAACTGCAGCAGGGGACCGATCCGGGTGGGACCCATAGGGGTCTTGGGCTTGTCACCGCCGCGAGCGCGGTCAGCGTCGGCGGCGTGCACGAACACCGGGATGCCCCGCTCCGCGCGCAGGCGCTCGGCGAATCCGACGTGGTCGCTGTCGCCGTGGGTCAGCACGATGCCACGGATGTCGTCAAGGGAGCGCCCGATGGCATCCAGCTCTCGCGTGAGATCGGTGTACATGCCGGGAAGGCCGGCGTCGACGAGAGTGATGCCGTCGGGGGTGACGATCAGATAGGCGGCGACGATGTCGTTGCCTATGCGGTGCAGGGACGGCGCGAGTCTCATGACTGACCTCTCAAAAGATGGCTACGAACGTTAGCCATGATAGCTTATGTTCGTAGCCATGGGAGGTTCGATGCCGACACCGGAGAGAACATCGCTCGACGAGATCGTCAGCGCGGCCGCGCGCCTGCTCGAATACGGCGGGCTGGCGGCCGTCACGATGCAGGCCGTCGCGCAGGAGGTCGGCGTCAAGGCGCCCTCGCTGTACAAGCGCGTGCGAGATCGCGAGACGCTGCTCGGACTCGTCGGTGGCGCCGCGGCGGATGACCTCACCGGGCGCCTGGATGCGGCATCCGGGATCGAAGAGCTGTTGCTCGTGTTCCGCCGTTTCGCACACGAGCGACCCGAGGCCTTCCGGCTGCTGTTCACGACCACGGTGGATGCTGACAAGCTCGCCGCCACGAGCGCGCCGGTGTTGCGCGCGACCACGGCGGCCGTCGGCGCGGATCACGCGCTCGATGCCGCGCGGCTGCTGACCGCGTGGGCGACCGGGTTCGTCACGATGGAGCTCGCCGGGGCCTTCCGCCTCGGCGGTGATCTCGACGACGCGTACGACTACGGCATCGCCCACCTCGTGAACTCCCTCGGCTCCGACTAGCCGCGCGGGGCAGCTTCGGGCAGCGCCGTATCCTGGAGCCGTGTCCACTCCCGCCCGCGCCACCGCCGACGGGCCGAGTGCGGCATCCGACGAAGCACAGATCGGCGTCGGTATCGGGCGGCAGGTGCGGCAGGCGCGCACCGAGAAGAAGCTGTCGATGCGGGCGCTCGCGTCGGCTGCCGAGATCAGCCAGCCGTTTCTGAGTCAGATCGAGTCGGGCCAGACGATGCCGTCGCTGCTGACCCTGTACCGCATCGCGAACGCCCTCGACATCTCGCCGTCGGCGCTCCTGCCCGCCGACCCCGACCCCGAGGTCGTGCACGTGTCGCGGGCAGCGGATGCCACGTGGGTGCCGGTCTCGGAGGCATCCGACACCGCCCACACCCGCGTCATCCACGCCGGTGAAACCTCACTGCAGGAGTACGTCATCCGCCCCGGCGAGCAGGTCGGCGACTGGTTCGAGACGGATGGCGAAGTCATCCACTACGTCATCGAAGGCGCCATCGCCCTCGAGATCGAAGGCCTCGGGATCTGGGAACTCGGCGCCGGCGACGCCGTCGCCCACCCTGGGGCGCTCCGGAACCGGTGGCACCTTCGCGGCGACGGCTCCGCCCGCGTCGCGTTCGTGTACACCGGCGGAGCCTGAGCCCATCCAACGCCCGGCGCGAGGATCCTCCGCCTGCCGCGGGTGGATGCGTCACCAATTTACTCATCGTAAATAGACGCTCGGCGTATACTTCCGATGAGGAGAGGAGGAAGTATGGCCGCGGACGTTGACATCGTGCGCGCTGTCGCGCGGGCACCGCTTCGCACCCTGCGCCTGAAGGAGGTCCCCGAGCTGGCACGGAACACCTGGCGGACAACGGACCGGCTGGTCGAGCAGGGCGCGCTGGTGCGGCTAGCTCATGGCGTCTACACGGCGGTTCCTGATGGCCGCGATGGTCGGACATGGAAGCCACCGTTGGAGGCGGCCGCTCTCGCGCTTGCGACGGCGCGATTCGGCGCGAGAGAAGTCGCCCTCATGGGAGTCAGCGCCGCGCGCCACTGGGCTGCCATCCCACGGGCTATCGGCGTCGCCACGGTTGCGGTGCCTCGACGCGGCTACGCACCCGTCACCCTTGAGGGAGGTGGGCTCGTCAAGTTCGTTCCTCGCAACATGGACGCCCTTGAGCTCGTACTGGAACGCACGGGACTCGGTGAGGGACTCGTCACGACACCCGAGCAGACCCTGTTCGACCTCCTGGGCCGCATGGATCGCGATGGACTCGGTCGAGAAGTCGCGGGCGCCGTTGAGAACCTTACGCCCCAGGTCAAGCCAGATGAGTTTGCCAAGATCGTCGCGCGCGCTCGTATCGTGCCAGCCGGCGCACGGGACATGCGCAAGCGACTGGAGACGGCGAATGGCTAAGCCTGTCCCCGGGGTCCTCGATGACGGTGAACGAGAGCAGATCGAGGCCACGTTCGGAGTTGACTCAGAACAGGTCGCCCGGGACCACGTCATCTCACACGCGCTCGCCGCCATCAGCAGCCTGAGCACCGACGACGTCGTCTTCTTCGGCGGCACCGCGCTCTCGCGCACACACCTCACGGAACTACGTCTTTCGGCGGACATCGACCTCATCGCACTCGGCGACAGGTCAGCAATTGCCGACGAGATCGAGGAGGCTGTCGCCCGTCAACTGCGCCGTAGCTTCGGCACAGTGACGTTCACGCCGCGGCTGAGGGAGGCGAGACACCCGCATCCGTCCGTGATGCAGGTAGGGGATGTGCGCGTGCAGATCCAGTTGCTGTCGTCAGAGGGCTATCCGCAGTGGCCCACCGAGATCGTCGATATCGAGCAGCGCTACAGCGACGCTCCACCCGCGCGCCTACGAGTACTCACCCCCGCAGCGTTCGTCGCGTCGAAGCTGTCTTCGTGGAACGACCGGGAAGCCCCACGAGACCTTTACGATCTCTGGGCACTCGCCGAGGCCGGCTACATCGATGCGACCGCATCCGAGGTATTCGGGCGGTGGGGTCCGTACACGAGAGCTTCCAAGGTGTCCTTCGCGCACCTTCCATCGGCCGCCGAATGGAGTGCATCGCTTGACCACCAATGTCTCCCGGCCGTTACCCCCGAGGAAGCAGCCAGCAGGGTGCGCGACGCATTGCGGAACCTCTGACCGACGGCGCTCACGTGCCACTTGACATCGCGAGTTGCGAGGCCATCGGCGATCGAACCACGAGCAGACAAGGATCCACGACCTCGCGGGCAGCATGTGTCACTCCGGTTCAGTCTTTGATGGCGACGGACCTTCCTCACATGCGCAGATAATGGGACCGATGCTCCTTGATGTGAGGCGGGTGGTCGCGAGCGCCACGATCGTCGGCGCGATCGTAGTATGCGCGGCATGCGCGCCCTCACCAATCGACTCCAGGCTCTGGTTGCAGCTCGATCGGCAGGAGAACGTCGTCTACGAAGTCATCGGTGACCGCGATCTCGCGGGATCTGGCCCGAAGAGCTTCATCGAGTCGCTCGGGGGTGTTGCGGACTACTGGGATGGAGTCTCGAGTCCCGACTTCCTCGATCCTGCCGTCGGCGCGACCGTCTTCTACAACGTGTCCGAAAGCTCCGATAGGTTCGATGACCCGGTCGTGGGGTTTGATCTGTTCGTGACCTCCGGGCACCGTCCGGGCGGCAGCTCAGACACAGGCGGATGGTTTGCGCCGTCCCAGTCGTCCGTTTACACCTGCTACCGGCTTTCGGTGACCTTCGTGGCTAGCAGCGTGTGGGATCACAGCCGCTCCCATGACTATGGCGAGGACAGACTCGTCTGTCCCCAAGAGCTTGTGGATGCGTTGGGTGATGGCGCTCAGTATCGGGAGCCGTGGGAGTTTGACGGATGACACCAGAGCCCCGCGGTTGACCAGCTAGTCAATCAACAGCCGGTCGGCACCTCGGGCTTCGACAACGCACGTCCGAGCAGTCCGGATGAGCAGCGCGCGCGGGCTGCGCCAAGTGAGACACCTCATCGAGATCGTCACCATCGAGCATCGACCGGATGCTTAGCGCCGCCTCTCACCAGCGACTGTCACTCGCCGCGCGAGAATGGCCCCGTGCGACCGCGGCGGTGATTGCGGCACCGAGCGAGTGTGCGTCTCGATTACCTCGAAGCCTGCGGCGGCGATGCGTTCCGCGAGCGCCTCCGGCGACCAGTGCCAGGCGCGGGCAACGGCGTGCTCAAACGGCTGGGACTCGTTCGACTGCTCGACAACGCCGTGGACATCGCCTCCGGAACGGAGGAGAAGTACCCCTTCCAGATGGACGAACCGCTGCC
Organism: Microbacterium sp. bgisy207; assembly: GCF_057706855.1. Lineage (NCBI taxonomy): Bacteria > Bacillati > Actinomycetota > Actinomycetes > Micrococcales > Microbacteriaceae > Microbacterium > Microbacterium sp. bgisy207. The sequence goes on along the minus strand of NZ_JBYIPB010000008.1, from coordinate 79,852 downwards.
GGTGCTAGCAACACAGTTGACTTCCGAGGGGATCGAACTCATGGGCGCGTATCTCCGCGGGGAGGAGTACTCGAGTTCTCAGCGGGACTTTCTGGAGCTCGCCGCATCCCGCGCCAACGAACTCGAAGTCTGGATGGACGATGTCATGCGGGATCAGGCCGAGGATCACATGTTTGGAACGCACTGACTGGCAGCGCGTCCAACGACCCGGCGCAGCGCCTTGGCTTCGGACACGCACCGCCGCCCGCTGGAAGGTCCTCAATCGGGCATCGCACGCAAGCGGGACGTTGGCGTGCGCGCTGATCGCTTGCGTCCGAAGGACGTTGACGGGTGAATTGGCTTGCACAACGCGGAAGCAATCGCGTTCTCAGTCGAGGTAGTAGATGGCGCTGAATCGCCGTTGCCTAAACCGCCTACCAGATGGGCCCTCCTGCCAGGTGACTCGGATAACGGTGGGATACCCGCTAGACAGGCTCCGGCTGTGATTGAAAGGCAACCACCCAGATGGTTCGACGACGGCAGGCAGTATCAAATCGCCTCGGAGCGCGTCCTGCAGGCCGTCACCGGTGGTGTTCTCGAAGCCGAGAACGCGCGCGCGGACGCCGGAGGTGCCGTTGATCAACCGCCAGTTCTCGGAGCGACGCCCATCCGGCTTCGGCTCATTGCTCAGTTGCCACTCGACATGACGTGCCTCGGACCGTATCGCACGGTAGAGCGCGTACCCCGCTATCAGGGCGGCGATCACTCCGCCGATGCCGCCAAGCCATGCAGGGCCGGTGTCGGCCCAAGTAGTGATCAGGTCCACACACGCACCCTACTGATCCGATCCGCGGGTTTTAGCAGCGAGGAGCCGACCAACACTCCGGATCGCGAGCGCGACCACGGTCGTCGACGACAAAGGACACCGAGATCTAGAGCAAACCGCCCACGGGTAGCGAACGTTTGACTGAGCCAGCTCGGCTGCGGGCGAACCTTCGGAGCGGCAGGCCACCGGCGTGCATGCCTCGCCCTACGGTGGTGATGTGGCCAACCCCGACTTCACTCGCCGCCTCGATGAATATCTGGGCGACTGTCTCCAGAGGGCGCGAGCCGCCGTTGCGCAGCTTGACCCCGACTACTTGCTCTCGGAGAACGAAGACTTGCTCCTCGGCGGTCTTCTTCGGGACAATCTCCCGCGACCCGTCTCCTTGGCTTGGGACGCAATTTCGCAGACGGGGATCGAGGAAACCCAAGTCCAAGTGAGGGATCAGTTCTATCCAGATCGTGAGTATACGCGACCGGCGAGCCGCATCCGGATCCGCGTACCAATCGATGGTGATCCGATGCTCCTCACGCTGAGGGCCACCACCTACATCCCGAGTCCGCTGGATGCCGACGTGGCGGGCTCTCTACTCCAGATCGAGGTTGTCGAACGTCAGCTATCCGCACACCTAGTGCAGGCACGAATCGCACGGGTCCGCGAGCGAGTCGAGAAGCAGGTGGAGTGGGCGAACGGCGATCTCGCCACATTCGCACGTCAGGCGAGCGCGACCCTTCAGCGCGACTACAGCGAACGAAAGCAGCGTATCTTGAACGATCGCGCGCTTAGCGAAGCCCTCGCGATTCCACTCTCGGCCACGGGACGCCAGGTCGCTCCCGTGCCCGCTCGCCGCAAGCATGTGTCGCTTGAACAGCGACGAACTCAGTCGCGATTCGTTCCCGAACCCGAACTCGATGAAGCAACTTACCGAGACATACTCGACCAGGTCCAGTCGTGGGCGAGAAGCCTCGAGCGCACACCAGGCACACTCTCCGCCCTCGGAGAAGAACAGCTGCGAGACCTCTTACTCGCCCACCTGAACGCCTATTGGCAAGGAGCGGCGGGCGGGGAGCTGTTCAACGGGGCTGGAAAGACAGACGTCCTCATCCGTGAGAAGGATCGCAACGTCTTTGTGGCAGAGTGCAAGATCTGGTCAGGGACCAAGGCAGCCGGCGATGCGGTCGATCAGTTGCTGCGATACCTGGTCTGGCGGGACAGCAAGGGTGCGCTCATCGTTTTCGTGCGCACGCGTGATCCCGCAGCGACCATCGATCGGCTCCACGCCGCGGTGACAGCGCACCCTGCTCATGCGATGACCAAGGCATCGCATGAGGCATCACGGCAAGTCGATTACCTGCTGACCGCCGATGATGAAGGGCGCCGGATCAACCTGGCAGTCATTCCCGTCATCCAAAGGGTCATGGACCACTGAGGTCGCGCCTGAGGTCGAGGCTGAATCCTCTATGGTGCGATGCACGAACGGGGCCGAACCGGAGGCGGGACCCAGCAGCGCACTGGCTGGAGTAGCAGTCTTCCAGATCGGCATTGTGGGGTCGTGTCCCGGTAGGCAGTCCCGAACGTGCGCGGCCCTATCGGGGTCACTCCGTTTGCCACTGCTCGCGGTGCCGACAGGCTGACAGGCTGACAGGCTGACAGGCTGACAGGCTGACAGGCTGACAGGCTGACAGGCTGACAGCGAATCAGTAGCAACTGCTCCAGACTCGTGTCGTCGGCGCCGATACAACTTCCAAACGGTCCTGACTGGCATCGACTTCGATCTCGTCGGAGGGTGCGGTGCTACGGACTCAGTAGTACCAATGCGGGTTAGGCTCGCGCCATGGATGCGCTCGTACCCGTTGTCGTCGGCGGGCTCCTCGCGTTGGGCGGCGGGCTCCTCGGTGCATGGATCCAGGGGCGGCGCGAGCACCGCAGATGGATTCGTGAGCAGCGCTTCGACGCGTACCAGCGCGCGCTCCGCCTCATCGAGCACATTCGAGGGCTCGGCTTCGATCCGGTGGACGACGTAATCGAGGAGTTCATCGCACGGGACATGGCGGATTCGCACGACGCTGAACGGGACGAGATGCGAGAGCGCATGCGTCACCGGCTTGGCGAGGATAACCGTCGCGACGAGAAATTCCGCGCCATGCGCGCGTTGGAAGTGGAGCGCGTCGAGGTGACGACGCTCTTGGCGCTCGTCGGGCCGAGCGATGTCGCCGTACACCTGTCCGCGGCGATCTCCGAGATGGCTGACGACGACCGCTACGACGCCGCCCTCGAACGCCTCGTGGGCGCGATGTGGAAGCCGCTGGGGATCATGAAGCCCTATCGCCTCACGCTCTCGACCACAGCCCGTCAATCTCGACAGCCAACCCTCGACGTCTGAGCGCGGCGAGCACGACGTGGCTGTGGCCTGCTACGGCCTGAGGCCAGTGCTCTCGATTGCGGGCGAGCGTCGAGCGCTGTCCGTCAGCCTCGGCCCTCGCGCGCAAGCCGGTCGTTCAGCGCGCGTCGCTTTGAGTTAGCCTCGCCCTATGACCACCAAGCCGACGATCGGTGACGACGTACTGCTACCGATCGCGGAGGCGAATCGCTAGTCGTACCGACAGCTATCGGTCGCCACGCAATCACTATTTCTCACCGCGGGCGCGATCTTCCTCGGCTTTGGTGATCGGCTGCCCTTCCTCATCGTTCGCGATTGCGATGATCACTGCTTGGTACATCTTCTTTGCGGTGGTGTTCGCACGAGCCGCGACCGTTGACTTGTGCATCATCGTGGGATGGCGGGCGCGAGTCGAGACCGGTGTGTGCGCCCGGTGGATGCTCGGCTATAGCCGCGCTTCGCCCCGACGCTACATTCGCATGGTGGATGTACCGAATAGCGCCCCGCAGCCCGCCGAGACGACACCCTCCCGCGAACCGCTTGAATCCCTGGCCGCCCGTTATCGGTCGGCCATGAGCGATCTGCAAGATGCGCACGTCGCGCTGCGTTCTACTGATGGATGGAAGAGCGAGGAGCAGCAGGTAATCGCGCTCTGTTTCGACTTCATCGAACTTGTTCGCACCACGGCCCACGCCTTCACCCGCTATCCGGATGCCGAGAGCTGGCTTCTTCAGTCTGCGATGGACGAGTTCGTCGAGTCCGCCATCGCGATCTGGCAGCTCACTGACAGCGGGATCTACAACCCGGCGTACCGAGAGCTTCGCTATCTCCTTGAGTCGGCGATCAAGTTCTCATACGTCGACCAAAAGTTACCAGGTCCTACCCCTCTACCCGATCGTCAACGATGGCTCCACGCAAACGTTCCGCGAGGAAGCATCAGCGTTGTTACCGATCTGAGCTGGTACGATCTGACGCGCCGCACCACCGACTTGACCGGCCTCCGATGTCACCCCCTACAGTCAGAGTCAGCAACACCAAACGAAGCCCCCGGCCCTGGTGCACCGGGGGCTTCCGCGTTGCCCGAGGACCGGCCACAGGCGGAGGACCTCACAGCTCCAACCAGCCCAACCCGGCCGGTGGACGCTGGTCGAGACCGGCGCCGCGACACGTAGGCGATGCCCCCCGAAGCGCCCCCAAAACGCGTCCGCCACGACCGGGCTGGGGGCGCGATATGGACGACCGGGGGCGCGAAGGAGCGCGATCACCCAAACCCCCACGCCAGAGTCGCGCTGACGCGCGAGCAGAACGCGCCCACCGTTTCTGATCACCGCGGTGATTGTCGGAAGCAGTAGCAGGTCGTGCCCGACGCGCGCACGGAGCTCGGCAATGTAGGGGGAGATGGTCACGCACTCGGACCAACCGAGCGTGTCCGAAAGCCGGTCCCCTCGCGGGCCGAAGACGAGCGAAAGTAGGACGCGGCACACTCCACGCACGTGCAATGCCCGCACGACCAGCCCGTTCAGTTTGCGAGGACAGGGTGCGCCAACAGGAGTACAGCGCGACCACCGAAACACCCGCGAAACGTGATAGCCATGAGCAATCAATGATTGCCTCCTAGCATCGCGGTGTGACGACAACTGACGAGTTCACCCTGCGCCCGCGCGTGCAGGAGTTTCTGGCGTCGGGCCGCACGGAGCTGCTGATCGACGGCGACTGGCTCCCGGCATCCGATGGCTCGACCTTCACCACGATCGACCCGGCCACCGGATCCGCCCTCGCCGAGGTTGCCCGCGGCACAGCACCGGATGTCGACAGAGCGGTCCGCGCCGCGAAGGGCGCGCTGCGCTCCTCGGCCTGGCGGGCGATGCGACCCGCCGACCGCGGCGCGCTGCTGTGGCGCATCGCCGACCTCTTGACCGAACACCTCGACGACCTCGCGCAGCTCGAGACGCTCGACCAGGGCAAGTCGCTGCGCACCTCGCGGTTCGGGGAGGTTCCGGCGGCGATCAACCAGTTCCGCTACTACGCGGGCTGGCCGACGAAGATCCTCGGCGACACGATCCCGACGTCGCTGTCGCGCACTCCTCCCGGCAAAGAGGTCTTCGCCTACACGCGCCGCGAACCGGTCGGCGTCGTCGGGGCGATCGTGCCGTGGAACTCGCCGCTCATCATGACGGCCATGAAGCTCGCCCCCGCCCTCGCCGCGGGCTGCACGATCGTGCTCAAGCCCGCCGAGAACACTCCCCTCACCGCGATCTACCTCGGCCAGCTCATGCTCGAGGCGGGCCTGCCCGCCGGGGTGCTCAACATCGTCACCGGGTACGGTCACGAGGCCGGACAGGCTTTGGCGGAGCATCCGGATGTCGACAAGATCGCCTTCACCGGCTCGACCGCCGTCGGCAAGCGCCTCGTGCAGTCGGCTGGCACGCGCCTTGCCCGACTCACCCTGGAACTCGGCGGCAAGTCGCCGTCGATCATCATGCCCGACGCCGACCTGCCCGCCGCAATCGAAGGCGTCTCGCGCGGCATCTTCGACAACGGCGGCCAGGTGTGCGTCGCCAGCGCCCGCATCTACGCGCACCGGGATGTCTACGACGACGTCCTCGCCGGGATGGCCGACTTCGGCAGCGGCCTGAACCTCGGGCACGGCCTCGCCGAGGATACCGACCTCGGGCCGCTCGTCAGCAAGGCCCAGGCCGATCGGGTCGCAGGCTACGTCGACGAGGGCCGCGCCGAGGGTGCGCGGGTCGTGAGCGGCGGCATCCGTGACGGCGACACCTTCTATACGCCGACCGTGCTCACCGACGTGACCCCGCAGATGCGCCTCATGCGCGAAGAGATCTTCGGTCCCGTCGCCGTCGTCACCCCGTTCGACGACCTCGACGAGGTGGTCGGGTGGGCCAACGACTCCCCCTACGGCCTGGCCGCGAGCGTCTGGACCGAGGGCCTCAGTAACGGCCACCGCATCGCCGCGCAGCTCGAAGCCGGCACGGTGTGGGTCAACTGCCACTCCTTCCTCGGCCCCGAACTCCCCAAGGGCGGGCACAAGGAGTCGGGCTGGGGCTACGAGAACGGGCCGCAGGGCCTCGAGAACTATCTGGAGACGAAGACGGTGGTGATGGTGCTGTGAACGCAGATTCCCCGAGGCGCATCCTGTTGGGTGCGTTCGAGATGATGACACCCAACAACGGGATGCCGACCTGGACCGACCCGCGCGGCCGCGGCGACGACTGGGACGACCTGGGCTACTGGCTCGGCCTGGCACGAACCCTCGACGAGGCGGGCTTCGATTTCCTCTTCTTCGCCGACACCTACGGCTACGCCACCCTCGGGGGACGGATGCCTGACGAGGTCGCCGCTCACGGCATCCAGTTCCCGGCGCTCGACCCGATGCTCACGATCCCGGCGCTCGCCCACGCGACCCGCGACCTGGCTTTCGTCGTGACCTCGCCGACCACCGTCGAAAAGCCCTACGGCACCGCGCGCCGCTTCGCGACCCTCGACCGGCTCACCGGCGGACGCATCGGCTGGAACGTCGTGACCGGCTCGTCGCAGGCCACCACCGACGAGCTGTTCGGCGTGACGCAGAAGCTCTCGCACGATGAGCGCTACGACGCTGCCGACGAGTTCCTCGACACGTGCCTACGGTTCTGGGAGCACTCCTGGGACGAGGATGCCGAGGTCCGCGACCGCGCGCGCGGAGTGTATGCCGATCCGAGCATGCTGCACCGTGTGGAGGTCGAGGGGCGCTATCAGCGGGCCGCCGGGATCTTCGCCGTGCCTCCGACGCCGCAGCGCACGCCGGTGCTGTTCCAGGCCGGCACGAGCGACCGCGGCCGGGCGTACGCCGCCCGCAACGCCGAAGCCGTCTTCATCCAGGGGCAGTCGATCGCGACGGCGGCGGCGCATGTCGCCGACATCCGGGAGCAGGCCGTGCGGCAGGGGCGTCGGCCCGAAGACGTCAAGGTCATCAGCGGCATGACGGTGACCGTCGCGCCGACCGAGGCCGAGGCGCGGGCGCTGCGCGAAGAGTACGAGAACGTGCTGGGGCTGGATGACGCGGCAGTGATGTTCGCCGGGATCACGGGGCTCGACCTCACGGGCCTCGACCCCGACACCCGTGTCGCCGACCTGCACACCGACCTCGGGCAGACCCTCATCAACCGGTACGCGCGAACCGATCCCGACATCCGGGTGCGCGCGGTGCTCGACCAGTTCCGGACGAAGGCGATCCGGGGCTTCCAGATCACCGGCTCGCCCGAGCAGGTCGCCGACGAGATCATCGCGACTGTGGACGGATCGGGGCTGGACGGCCTCATGCTCGAGCCGACCTTCGGCGGACCCGCGTCGTACGAGGCGTTCATCGAGCTCGTGCTGCCGATTCTCATCGAGCGCGGTCGCGCGGGGCGTCCCTCGGGCGCGACCCTGCGCGAGCGCGTTAGCGGATCACCGCGCCTTGCCCCCACCCACCGCGCGCACGGCCTCACCGCGAGCGCCGCGGATGCGTCGGCCGAGGCATCCGTCGGGGCCCGACTCTCGAGCGCCACGACATGACCCCCGTTCGTTTGCCCCAAAACGTACCGTGCCCTACCGGCGACGGCGTGTTGCGGCAAGTGAAGGGGAACGACAGAGGCCCCAAACCAGACAACCCACCTTCATTTGCCGCAAATCGTCGGCGCACCCACCGGCGCACGGCGTGTTGCGGCAAGTGAAGGGGAACGAACGGGAACGACAGAGACCCCAGACCCGACAACCCACCTTCGCTTGCCGCAAGACGTCGGCGCACCCACCGGAGCACGGCGTGTTGCGGCAAACGAAGGGGAACCGCAGACGCACCACCCCACCCAGACGCCACCCCCACCACGAAGGACTCCACGTATGAAAGCCGATGCTGTCGAGGCGGTGATCCGCGGGCTCAAGCGAGCCGGCGTGAGCGTCGCGACCTACCTCCCCGACTCGCTCCTCAAAGAGCTGTACCCCGCGTTGGATGCCGATCCCGACATCCGTACGATCCCTGTCACCAACGAGGGCGAGGGCGCGGCGATCGCCGGGGGCGTGTTCCTCTCGGGCAAGCGCGCCGTGCTCGTCATGGAGAACTCGGGACTGCGCGCCGCGACCGAGCACCTCGCGCGCCTGGGCCTGGGCGCCGGCATCCCGGTCGTCATGATCATGAGCTACCGGGGCGAGCTGGGCGAGAACAACTGGTGGGCCATCCCGCACGGCATCACGATGGAGCCGCTGCTGTCGGCCCTGCGCACCCCGTACCGCATCGTGCGGGAGGTCGATGAGATCGAGCAGGCAGTCGTGGATGCCTATGAGACCGCCTACTCGTCGTATTACCACGCCGCCATCGTCCTGGGAGGAGGGCTGGTGCGATGAGCTACAGCCGATTCGAAGCCATGCAGCTGCTGGGTGCGCGTCTGAGCGACGACGCCCTCGTCATCCTGTCCCTCGGCGGTTCCGTCGACGAGTGGTACAACGCGGCCCCGCACATGCGGGAGGCGAGCCTGTTCCAGCAGCAACTCGGGTGCGTCACCGGCGAGGCGTTCGGACTCGCCGTCGGGCTGCCCCACCGCCGCATCGTGTCGCTCGACACCGACGGCGGCCTGCTGTTCAATCTCGGCATCCTCGCGACCCTCGGCAACGAGCAGCCGCAGAACCTCTTCGTCGTCGTGTGGGACAACGAGCAGTACCAGTCGATCGGCGGGCCGGCGACCCACACCGCGAAGGGCAACGTCGACCTCGCCGCGATCGCCCGCGGCGCCGGGGTGCGCAACGCCTACACGGCCACGACCCTCGAGGAGTTCGACGGGCACTGCGAGGTCGGGCTGGCAAGCGACGTGCCCTACATCGTCGTGGCCAAGACCGACGGCATCCTGCAGCCCGGCATCAAGCGCAAGCACTCGGACGGGCGTGAGGACAAGTACATCTTCGTCCGCCACGTCGAAGAGCTCGAGGGCATCACGATCATGGGCCCCAGCGAGCACAACTGATGGGCGTCGTGCGGGCCCCGGGCGGCGGCTACGACATCGTCATCGTCGGGGCGGGCGCGGCCGGCTGCGTGCTGGCCGCGCGCCTGAGCGAGAATCCCGACGCACGGGTGCTGCTGATCGAGGCGGGTCCCGACCATCGGGAGCTGCGCGAGATCCTGGATGCCGCGCACTGGGACTCCCTCATCGGCGGCCCGTACGACTACGGCTACCGGTCGGCGCCCACCCCGCACGTGCTGGGCCGGTCGATCGCGATGCCCCGGGGCCGCGTGCTCGGGGGCAGCTCGTCGACCAACGCGATGCTCTGGTACCGCGGGGCCCGCGCCGACTACGACGCGTGGGCGGATGCCGGTGCCACCGGCTGGGGCTACGACGACCTGCTCCCCTACTTCCGCCGCTCCGAGGCCCGGCCCGGCGGTGACCCCGCCTACCGCGGGCTCGACGGCCCGATGCGGGTCGCGCCGCTCACCCGCGTCCACCCGATCGCGACGGCGCTGCTCGCCGCCGCCGCCAACCGGGGGCTCCCCGTCCTGGATGACGCGAATGCCGCCTCGAACGAGGGTGCGGTGTACGCGGACTACAACGCGATCGAGAACGAGGACGGGTCGTTCGAGCGCTGGAGCACGGCCCGCGCCTACCTCGAGCCCGCACTGTCACGACCGAACCTGCATGTGCTCACCGACTCGCCGGTGCACCGCATCCTGCTGGAGGGCACCCGCGCGACCGGTCTCGTGCACCTCGTGGCCGGTGCGCCCGTGACCACGGAGGCGGACCGCATCGTGCTGGCCGCCGGGGCCATGGACACCCCGCGCCTGCTGCAGCTGTCGGGGATCGGGGATCCGGCGCGGCTGGCTGCGGCCGGCATCCGTGCCCACCACGCCCTGCCCGGTGTCGGCGAGAACTTCCAGGACCACCCGCTCGTGCTGGGCGTGAACTTCCGCGCCCGCGAGGGGCTCGGCCCCGTGATCGGCAACGGCGGCGGCACGATGCTCAACTGGCAAAGCTCCTACGCCGAGCGCGGACCCGATCTGCACACCGTCATCGCGCACGGCTCGCGCGGCGACGAGGCGCTGCACGCCCGCTACGACCTCGGCGGCGACCGCATGTTCGCGCTTGTGCCGGGGCTCTACGGCTCTCGCTCGGTCGGGTGGGTGCGGGTGCGGTCGGCCGATCCGGATGCGGCGACCGAGTTCCAGCCGAACTACCTCGCCGATCCGAAGGATCTCGTCGCGATGGTCGAGGCGATGGATGTCGCGCAAGAGCTCGTCGCGGGGCCCGCGTACGCCGACCTGCATCCCGAGCCGCTGACCCCGCCGCTGTCGATGGACCGCGCCGAACGCGTGCAGTTCGTGCGCGAGAACGTCGGCAGCTTCTTCCACGGCGTCGGCACCGCCCGCATCGGGACCGACGAGCTCGCGGTCGTCGACCCCGCGCTGCGGGTACGGGGCCTCGAGGGGCTGTGGGTCGCGGATGCCTCAGTCATGCCGACGATCCCCACCGCCAACACGCAGGCGCCGACCGTCGCGATCGCCGAACGGGGCGCCGAGCTCATCGCCGCGGGCTGACGCGCCCGTCGCGCGGAAGTGCGCGGCATCCCTGTCGCGTGCGCGTCAGTGCCACCGAACGGATTGACTCGGGCTCGGCCTCGCCACGCAACACGCACGGATGCCGATCGCAACGGCTCAGTCCGGCGGCCGGAGGCCGAGGTCCTCGCATGTGACGCCGTCGGTCTGCGGGAAGACCGCGAGCGTGTCGTCGCGCTGCACGCAGACGAACAGGTCGGGCACCGGGTAGGTCCGTCCATCGTTCGGCGGCGGCGCGTCCAGGCCCGCACCGAGCAACCCGATGCTCCAGACGGATGCGCACAGGTCGATCGCTCGGGCGACCCGGTCGCCTCCACCCGCCGACGGATCGCCCACCTGCTGCACAACACTGTCCACGGATGCCGATTCGAAGCACGAGGCGGAGTTCTGACGCAACTCCGCGGAGGCCAACGCGAGAAGCGTCCCCGCCGTGGTCGCGGCGACCAACACCCCGGCGCCCACGAACGCACCGACCTTCTTGCGCACCCGAGACCGCGCCCGCAGTCGTCGCACGTCCTCCATGAGCGCTGCCCGCATCCGGTCGTAATCCGGCTCCCTTGCCGTCATCGCCCGCTCCGCTCCGCGAGGACATCCCGCACTCGGCGGGCGGCCTGTCGATAGCTGAGTCCCTCTTCGGTACAGAGGCGGAGAACCTCGCGATCGGCCCACGGAAAGGTGGCCATGATTCGCTGCGCCTCGCGCCAGCCGTCCGACCGACGACCCTCCGCGGCGTCATGTGAGGCATCCGGCCCGGGGACTGTCCGGCGAGCGCGCTGCCTGCGGCGCGGTATGTCGGTGCGCGCCAGCCCCCTGGCAAGGGAATCGGCGGTGACGAGCAACCACGGCAGGCAGGAGGTGCCGGCGAGCGTGATCCGTCGGCTCTTGCGCCACAGCGTCAGGAAGACATCGTGCGTGACCTCCTGCGCCTCCGGTTCTGCGCCGAGCCGATCGACGACCACGCCGTACACGACCCGCACGTGCCGCTCGTGCAGGGCGCTCAGCGCCGAGTCGTCACCCGACCGGAGCCGATCCAGCAGGGCGGTGTCGTCCCGGGAGTAGTCGCCCGACCGGCGACCCCACGCGCTGGAGAACGCCTGCGTGGAATCGACCACCCGATGCTCCCTCCGACGCGCGACTGTCAAACGCGTCCTATTCTCCCCCGCGGTGGATCCGAACTCGCTGGTGGTGTGGGAGGCGGGCATGGCCCTCGACGGCCGATCTGGGTCTGGTGAACGGATGGTGCCGGACGGCGATCTTCGCGAACACCTCCTACGGCGGCGCCTCGTACGGCTACTACACGAACTCCTCGTATGTCGGAAACGCCATGAACGACCAGGCCTCGTCGATCCGCTGGGCGGCCTGAACCGGGAGCGCCGGTCTCACGCGGGCCGGCGCTCGGGGTCGAGGGCGGCATCCAGCGCGAGGAACGCGCCCCGGAACTCGGCGCGCAGCCGCTCCTTCTGCGCCTCGTCGCAGAACGCCGCGTCGATGCCGTTCAGCGCGATGCGCTTGGCCTCGTCAGGAGTCACGCCCATGAGTCGCAGCCCCTCGGTGTACTCCCGGCCGATGTCGGTGCGGAAGAACATCGCGTCGTCGGTCGACACGTTCACGGCAAGGCCCGCGTCGATCATGCGACGGATGCGGTGCTCCGGGGTGATCTCCCACCCCGAGCAGATCGTCGTCGACAGAGGGGTCGCCGCGAAGCCGATCCCCCGCTCGCGGGCAAGGGCCACGATGGCGGGATCGTCGACGATGCGGTAGCCGTGGTCGAGGCGGTCGCACCCGAGTTCCTCGATCGCGACGCGCACGGCATCCGGGGTCGCGTGATCGGTCTCGCCGACGTGGGCGGTCAGCAGGAACCCGTGCGCCCGGGCAAGCGCGTATGCCTCGGCGAAACGCGCCGGATCCTCAGTGTTCTCGGGGGTGAGGTCGTCCTGTCCGAGACCCACGACCTCGGGCCGCGGATGCGCGATCATCTCGCGGACGAGCTCGACGGCGTCGTCCGCGCCCGCACGCCGATTGATCGCGACGACCACCCGGAATCCGACGCCGAAGTCACGCTCCGCGCGCGCGAGACCCGCGATGATCGGGTCGATCACCTCGGGGTACGACAGCCCCCGCTCGGCGAAGTACTGCGGGTTGACGTAGTACTCGCGGTAGCGCAGGTTGCCGTCGGCGACGGCCTCGGCAACACCGTCATAGGCCACACGCTCGAAGTCCTCCGGGTCGCGCAGCACATCATGCGCATAACGGAATGCCACGAGGAAGTCGACGAGGTGCGCGAAGTCGAACAGCTCCTCCGGATCGGTCGTGGGCAGCTCGACACCGTGTTTCGCGGCAAGCTCGATGAACAGGTCCGCGCTCATCGTCGACGCGAAGTGACAGTGCAGCTCGGTCTTGGGCAGTAACCGCAGATAGTCGACGTACGAGATCATGCGTCTTCCTCTCCCGAGGCCCGCGGCGCCGTGCGTCCCGGAACCTGCTTCACCACGAGCAGACGGTAGGGCTGCCCGTCCGCCGACCACCACCGGTGCGTGGTGCCGCCGGTGTAGTAGACGGATGCCCCCGGGTCCAGATCGCACGTCTGATCGCCCAGTTCGATCCGCACGTGCCCCTCGATCACGTAGAGGAACTCGTCTTCGGCGTGGACGAATCGCTCGCCCGGTTCGAGGCTGTCGGAGACAACCTCCATCGGGTGGAACGTCCGCGCGCGCTGCGCCAGCATCCGCGCCGTCCCCGAGGCGAACCCGTCGGGGATCTCGCCCTCGCCGGGGCGACTGACCTCGACGAAGGACCCGGACTCATCGGGTGTGTCAGCGGCGGCGATGAGCTCGATCGGGCTGGTCTCGAGGGCGAGAGCGATCCGCCGCAGCGAGCCCAGACTCGGTTGCGCGAGCCCCCGCTCGAGCTGACTGAGGAAGGGATGCGAGAGCTCGGTGCGCTCGGCCAGTTGCACCAGCGTCAGCCCGCGGGTCTTGCGCAGCATCCGGATGTGGCTTCCCAGGCGAGCGCCTGCGGCACGCTCGTCGAGACCGTCGGGCACGCTCATGCGGCCGAGCGTACCCCTCCGGCGCGAGCGTACTCGTCGACCTGCGCAAGATAGGCGGCCCGGCGCGCGGGGGTGAGCCACGAGGCGTGGAACGAGTTGCGCGCAAGTTCCACGAGATCGGATGCCGAAAGCCCGGCCTGCTCGGCGAGAGCGACATAGTTGTCGCCGACGTAACCGCCGAAGTAGGCGGGGTCGTCGGAGTTGATGGTCACGCGAACTCCTGCCCGCAGGAGCGACACGATCTCATCGGATTTCATCTGCTCGGTGACGAACGAGTTCGACACCGGGCAGCACGTGAGGCCGATACCGCGCTCGAGCACCGTGGCGACGAGGTCGGGATCTTCGACGAGATTGGTGCCGTGGTCGATCCGGTCGACGCCGAACTCCAGCGCCTGACGGAGGTGGTCGATCGAGCCGGGCTGGTCGATGTCGCAGTGCATCGTGACCAGGAACCCTTCGGCGCGCGCCCGTTCGAAGACGGCGGCGAACTTCGCCGGTGGGTTGTCGCGCTCGTCCGAGTCGAGCCCCACCCCGATGATCCAGTGGCGGTAGGGCAGCGCCTCGAGCAGCGTCGACATCGCGTGCTCGGCCGAGAGGTCACGCAGGAAGCACAGGATGAGCTCGGCGGAGATTCCGAGCTCGGCCTGAGCGCGCACGATGGCGCGGCGGTAGCCACCGATCACCGTCGCAAACGGGATGCCGCGTCCGGTGTGAGCCTGCGGATCGAAGAACAGCTCAGCGTGAACGACGCCCTGCTCCTTCGCCGTGCGGAGGTATGCCCACGCAAGGTCGTGGAAGTCATCCGCGGTCTGCAGCACGGCCATTGCCGGGTAGTACACCGCGAGGAAGCTCGTCAGGTCGGTGAAGTCGTAGGCAGCCTTCACCGCCGCGATGTCGCTGTAGGGCAGGGTCAGACCGTTGCGCTGCGCAAGAGCGAACATCATGTCGGGCTCGAGCGTGCCCTCCAGGTGCAGGTGCAGTTCGGCCTTGGGAAGCCCGCGGGCAAAGCTCGCCAGCTCGGATGGTGCCATGGTGCGCTCACACGCCCTTCTGCGGGTGCATCGCCATGCGGGCCAGCACGACATCCTCGACGATCTGAATGAGGTTGTAGAGCACGAGCGAGGCGGCGGTGACCGCCACGACGGATGCCCAGAGTGCCGCGAACTGCGCCTGCGGGATGAATCCGCCGATCGACCCGCCGATCCCGCCGCCGACAGCCAACCACTCCGCCAACAGCGCACCCGTGATCGCACCCGGAACCGAGATGCGCACGGCGGCGAAGAACGCGGGAAGCGACGAGGGGAAGGCGACCTTGCGGAGCTTGGTCAGCGCGCCCCCACCGTAGACGTCTACCAGGTCGTTCATCTGGGGCGGCGCGGACTTGAGCCCGAACGAGATGTTCACGAGTGCCGGGAAGAGCACGACGATGCCGCCGATGACGGCGACCGTCCAGAAGTCGCGACCGAAGATGAGGATGATGACCGGTGCCATCGCGATCAGGGGAACCGACCGTAGCAGCATCGCGACCGGCATCAGCGCGTGCTCGATGCCCTTGTTCAGCTCGAACGCGATCGCCGCCAGAAGCGCGACGACAAGACCGGCGATGAAGCCGATCGCCGCGTCACCGAGCGTCACCATGAGGTTGCCCATGAGCGTCGCGCGGTTGGTCTCGGCAGCAGGCACCGTGAACAGGTAATTCCAGACGTCGATCGGCCCCTTGGCGATCAGGGGAGACAACTGGAGCGCCCAGAGCAGGCCGACCCAGATCCCGAGAACCGCGACAAGAGTGAGAACGAACGTGAGACTCGACCAGCCGAGGGCGCGAAGCGCGGCGCGGGTGGACTGGGCACGAAGATTCGCGGCGAGCTTGGTCTCGGCTCCTGCTCCCGTCGGTGTGGTGGCGGAAGGCTGTGACGTCATCACGGTGGCCATCGTCAGGCTCCCTTCGACCAGGGGGCGATCGCCTTGGCGATCCACCCGACCGCGGCGAAACCGAGCAGTGCGACCGCGCCGGACAGCAGCGCGAGTGCCCACACTTGCGGGCCGTTGGACGACTGCTGGGCGAGGATCATCGCGAGGCCGACACCGACCTCGATCTTTCCGAAGAACTCCCCGAGCACGGCGCCGAGAAACGCGGCGGGTACCGCGATCTGCAGAGCACTGAGGGTGGCGGGGAGCGCCGCGATGAGACGGACCTTCACGAGCTGGGTGAACTTCGTCCCGCCGTATACGGTGACCAGGTCAAGGCTCGCCTTGTCCGCCGACTTGAGGCCGAGCAGCGCCCCCACGACGGTCGTGAAGAACACCGAGAGGGCAGCGAGCAGGATCGCCGTGCCGCTGGGCTCCCCGACCTTGGGCGGGGTGATCACGACGACCGCGAGCATCCCGATCGCGACGATCGGCACGCAATAGGTGAGGATCGCGAGCTGCATCGCGACGCCCTCCAGCCGCGGCACGATGAGCACGAAGGCCGACAGCAGCAGCGCGAGTCCGTTGCCCCACAGGTACCCGATCCCTGCTTCGGCGAGGGTCACGGCGAAGTTGTTGAGGTAGTACTGCGGCCCCGTCTCGATGACGGTGGCCACGACCTGGAACGGGGTCGGGATCGCCTGGGCGCCGGAGGGCCCGACGTTCGAGAACACGGTCGCCGCGAGGATCCACCACAGGAGGATGATCCCGATGCCGCCGATCACCCCGATCAGCCACGGGGGGAGGCGGAAGTCCTCCCACTCGATCGCGCGAGTGCGCGTGGTGTCAGTGGTCATCCGCCGCGGCTCCTCCGGCCCCGAACAGCAGCTCGGAGGCCTGGTCGACGTAGGCGTGGAACTCGGGGGTGCGCATCATCTCGGGGGTCCGCGGCCGCGGCAGGTCGATCGTCATGACCTCCTTGACCCGGCCGGGCCGCGGGCTCATGACCGCGACCTGGTCGGAGAGGAAGATCGCCTCCGAGATGCCGTGCGTCACCAGCAGTGTCGTGGCGGGCTTCTCGGTCCAGATGCGCAGCAGTTCGAGATTGAGCTTCTGCCGGGTCATGTCGTCGAGGGCGCCGAACGGCTCATCGAACAACAGGACCTCGGGCTTCATGATGAGCGACCGCGCGATCGAGACGCGTTGGCGCATGCCGCCCGACAGCTGAGCGGGCTTTGCCTTCTCGAAACCCTTGAGCCCGACCAGGGCGATCATCTCGTCGACGTACGCCTTGTCGACAGAGCGCCCGGCGATCTCGAACGGCAGACGGATGTTGGACATCACGCTGCGCCACGGCAGAAGCGCGGAGTCCTGGAAGGCGATGCCGAGCTTGTTCTCTTTGCGCAACTCCTTCGGGCTCTTGCCATCGACCCGGGTCGTGCCACTGGTGGGCTGTTCGAGGCCCGCGAGGATGCGCAGGATCGTCGACTTGCCGCATCCCGACGGCCCCAGCAGCGACAGGAAGGTGCCCTGTTCGGTGTGCAGGTTGGCATCCTGCAGGGCGGTGACGGTCTTGCGGCCGGTGGTGAAGACCTTGTTCAGACCGGAGATCTGCAGGCCGGTGCCCAGGGACTCGCCCTGGGCACCGGACTCGGCAGAGCCCGTCGTGAGAACAGAACCGGATGCGGCGGGTTCGGTCACGATGGCGTCTCCTCGGTTCGTCTGATCAGCCCGCGTAGGCGACCAGGTCGGGGTTTTCGGCGTAGACCTCTTCGAGCAGCGACAGGTCGAACAGGTCGGCTGCCTCGAGCTCGATACCGGCACCGGCGAGGCTCGCGATGGTCGCTTCCTGCAGCTCCGGAGTGACCCAGAACAGCCCGAACTCCTCGGTGTCCGGCGAGACGACGAGCTGCTCGGACTGCGCGATCGAGCCGGCGATCGAGTTCTCGGGGATCAGGTCGAGGTCAGCGCCGTACACCTCGTACGCGAGCCGCGCGCCCTCTTCGGGGTCGTTGACCGCGTCGGTCCAGCCCTTGATCTCGGCGACCAGGTAGGCCTTGAGCATCTCGCGGCTGCTCGCGATGAGCTCATCCGTCGTCGTGATGGTCTCGGCCACGAACGGCAGACCGTTGTCGGCGAAGGGGAGGTTCGCGACCTCGAAGCCCGCGGCGGCCACGGTGATCGACTCGTTGGTCAGGTAGGCCATGAACCCATCGACCTCGCCGTTGGTCAGCGGAGCCGGGTCGTACTGCACGGGAACGATCTCCAGCTCGGACTCGTCGATGCCGTTGGCGGCTAGGAGCGCCTTGAACAGCGCGGTGTTCGAGTCCTGCACGCCGATCTTCTTGCCCTTGAGGTCTTCGGGCGTCGTGATGTTGCCGCCGTCTGCGAGCGAGAGGATCGTGAACGGGTTCTTCTGGTAGACCGAGCCGATGATCTTCAGCGGCGCGCCTTCCGCCGCGACGACCGAGCCGATCGACACGGCATCCGAGAACGCGATGTCGGCCGTACCGGAGATGAGCTCAGCGGCGCCGGTGGACGGTCCGGGGGTCATGATGACCTCGCTGAAGCCGGCCTCCTCGTAGTAGCCGTTCTCGAGGGCGAAGAAGTCGCCGGCGAACTCCTCGTTCTTGATCCAGCTGAGCTGCACGGCGAGCTCGCCGAAGCCCTCCATGGCCTCGCCGCTGGTGGACTCGGCCGGGGTCGACTCGCCGCCGCTGGCGCAGGCGCTGAGCGCGAGCGCCGACACGGCGACGGCGGCGACGGCCATGGCGGACCGGCGCGCGATTCGAGAGGAAAGGAATGTCATGTGCTGCGTCTCCTGATCACGGGTGGGGGGTGGGACACTCAATGACGCGCGACTACGGGACTCTCCGCGCCGTCTCCACCGACCGTAGGAGATGTAGATTTCATGAACACTCGCCGGACTGTTTCGTCCGCGTTACCGAATCGGTCGAATGTCCGCCTGCTCACGGACACCGCACGACTCGCCCACCATCGGAGACAGATCGTCGTGATCGGCGCGCTCCGCCGGGTGGACGGGGCCGGTCGTCTCCCGAAGCGGCAGCCCCTGGCCGCCGGCGCGGACCATGACGATCTCGGCGAGGATCGACAGCGCCGTCTCTTCAGGGGTACGACCGCCGAGGGCCAGTCCGATGGGGGAGCGCAGGTGCGCGGTCTCGGCATCCGTCACCCCCGCCTCCCGGAGGCGGCGCACGCGATCCTCGTGGGTGCGGCGACTGCCCATCGCACCGACGTAGCCGGCGGGGCTGCGCAGCGCGATCGCGAGGGCGGGCACGTCGAATCGCGAATCATGGGTGAGGATGCAGATCGCGGTGCGCGTCTCGATGGGTGTGCGTGCGAGGTAGTCGTGGGGCCACTCGTGCACGACGTCGTGCGCGTCGGGGAAGCGCGCGGGCGCCGCGAAGGCGTCGCGGGGATCGCACACGGTGACCTCGAACCCGGATGCCGCACCCAGCCGGCTCAGGGCGACGGAGAACTCGACGGCGCCGATGATGATCAGCCGCGGCGCGTGCGGGAACGGAAGGCCGAGCACCTCGAGAGCGTCGGCATCGGTCCCGTATCGCAGGGTGATGGGGTGAGCATCGGCGCGGAGCCGCTCGAGGTCCGCGGCGAGGGCGGGCCGGATCGCCGCATCCGCGTGCTCGCGCTCGCGCGTGAGAACGAGATCGCCGGCGCCGGGCCCGTCGATGACGACGCCGAGAGCGCAGGGCTCGCGCCGCACGATCGCGGCGTGGAGGTCGGCGAGCACCGCCGCCCCGTCCGTGCCGGGCAGGATCGGGATGACCAGGACGTCGATGATGCCGCCGCAGCTCAGTCCCGCCTCGAAGGCGGTCTCGTCCGAGATGCCGTAGCGGGTGCGCGTCGACCGTCCCGACGCGATGGCCTCGAGGCACAGATCGTGCACCGCGCCATCGACGCAGCCAGCCGAGACGTTGCCGAACACGGAGCCCTCGGCATCCACGATCATCGCGGCACCGAGCTCGCGCGGGGAACTCGCCCGCGCCGCCACGAGCACCGCGAGCGCGAACGGTCGCGCCTCCGCGACCCACGTCGCTGCCGGATCGAGGATCTCTCGCATGCGCACCTCCCGGTCTCCTGCCTATCATCCGGGTGTTTCCCCGAGATTGCGGCTCGGCAGCCGCGGCGCCGCGCGAGGCCGCGGCGTCCCGTGCTCGGCGTACGCTCGGGGCGTGGACCGGACCGTGCTGACCGAGCGCCTGCGTGCGCTGGAGGATCAGCTTGCCCGGTTGGATGCGGATGCCGCATCGCTGCGCGCCGACCGCGCCGATGCCACCGCCGACGACGAGCACGATCCCGAGGGCTCGACACTGTCGGGCGAATGGCAGCGGGTCGAGGCTCTTCGCGAGGGCGCGCTGCGGGAGCGGGCCGCGGTGGTCGAGGCGCTCGCTCGCCTCGACGCGGGCACCTACGGCATCTGCGCCCGCTGCGGCTCGCCGATCCCGGCCGCGCGGCTGGAGGCCCTGCCGATGGCGACGATGTGCGTCCCCTGCGCGTCGAGATAGGCCGGGTCAGCTCAGCGCGGGTGGCCGAACTGCGCGGCGCGGGCGGGCAGGTCGGCATGGATCCGGGCTGACGCCTCGGTAGCGAGCGGGTTCGTCGAGACACCGTTCTCGCTGGCGAGCACCCCGCCGACGTAGACCTGGCGGAGGTTGCGCAGGCTCATCGACAGGACGTAGCTGCGCACCGGATGCCACAGCGGGCCGACATCCGGCGTCCGCGGGTCGACGACGACGAAGTCGGCGAACTTGCCCACCTCGAGGCTGCCGACCCGGTCGGCGACGCCCAGGATCTCAGCACCCCCGAGGGTGTGCAGCCGAAGGACGGTCTCGGGCGTCATCGACAGCGGGTCCTTCGTGCGGGCCCGCTGCATGAAGATGCCCGCACGCATGTTGCCCCACGGGTCGGCGATGTCGGTACAGGCCTGGTCGTCGAGGCCCATCCCGACACGGATGCCGAGATCGAGCATCTCGGGGACCAGAGCGACCCCCGACGCGAGACGCCCGTTCGAGGCGGGCTGCCACGACATCGACGCGCCGCCCTCGGCGGTGGCCTGGATGATCTCGGGGGTCGTCTGGATGAAGTGGCCGAACATCATGTCGGGGCCGAGGGCACCGGCATCCCGGTACATCGCGAATTTCGCCTGCTGCAGCGGCACCGCCTCGGGCGACTCGAGGAAGTGCGCCTGGTTCGTGACGCCGAACCGGCGCATCGCCTCGACCTCGAGCTCGGCGGCCTCGGTACGCGGCGACCACTGCACCTGGCCCATGATCGAGACGCCGAGCGCGAGGCGCGGGTCGAGGGCGCGGGTATGGGAGACCTCGGCAGCGAAGCGGTCGAAGATCTCGTCATCCGTACCGGTGGAGACGTCCATCCCGATCGCGTCGACGAACCGGATGCCGGCATCGCGGCATCCGTCGGCCTGACGCGTGTGGTACTCGACCGGTCGCAGCGGCGCGTTGCCGCCGAGGCGCTTACCGTCGACCATCGACTCCCACGCCTGCAGCGGGTCGGTGAAGTTGTAGGCCGTCGTAACCCCGTTGGCGAGGAAGTCCAGCGACCCGTGCAGGGTCGACCAGTACATGTCGTCGGGGGTCATGTGCGAGGTGAACCCGAGCATCGAGTCGCACCAGCCGTAGAGGGTCTCGCTGACGCCGAGCCCGCGCAGGCCGCTCGTGAACAGGTGGGAGTGGCTCGAGACGAAGCCGGGGGCGACGAACGAACCCGCGACGTCGAGAGTCTCGTCGGCCGTGGTGCCGGCCGGCGGCTTGCCGGAACCGGTCGCGGCGATGAGCCCGTCCTCGACGAGCATCCACCCCTCGTCGAGGTAGCCGAGGTCTTCGGCGCCGGCGGCGACGGTGAGGAGTCGGGCGTTGATGACGAGCAGTGAGGTCATGGGGGCTCCTGGTTACGGGCGGGCGGCGTGGGCCAGCTGCAGAACGGCTTCGGTCAGGGCACGGATGCCGAGAGCGACGTCGGCGGCCGACACCGCCTCGTCGGGGTGATGGCTCACGCCGTCGGGGTTGCGCAGGAACAGCATCCCGACGTCGGTGATCGCGCCGACCGCCATCGCGTCGTGGCCGGCGCGACTGAAGATCGTGGGCACCGCGTGTGACACCGACCGGGTCTCGGGGGCATCGAGCCCGACGGTGGCGGCGATCCCCTCCGCGACGACATCGCGCAGCAGCGGTGCGCAGGCGACGGCTGGCGCGTTGTGCACCTCGACGGCCCGCCAGCGCAGCCCGCGGCGGCCCATGATGGCGTCGAGCTCGCGACCGAGCCGGTCCCACACGCGGTCACGGGTCTCGTCGAGCTCGCCGCGCAGGTCGAGACTGAACACCGCCTCGCCCGGGATGACGTTCACCGCACCGGGGAAGGCCTCGAACTGGCCGACCGTACCGACGATGTGGTGCTCGGCGGCGCAGATCCGCTCGACCGCGAGCGCGGCCTCGCTCGCCCCGAGCAAGGCGTCGTGGCGCATGTCGTAGGGAGTCCCGCCGGCGTGGCGGGCTTCGCCCTCAACCGTCACCTGGAAGCGTCGAGCGCTCGCGATCGAGCTGACCACCGCCAACGGGGATCCGGCGCGATCGAGCTCGGGACCTTGCTCGATGTGGGCCTCGAGGTAGCCGACGAGCTGCTCCGGCCGGCGCCCCGCCTCGCCGACACGGCCAGGATCCAATCCGAACTCGCGGAACGCCTGCCGCAGCGTCACGCCGTGCTGATCGGTGAGTTCCCACCAGTCGGCGTCCCAGGTGCCGGCGAGTGCCGACGACCCAAGCAGCGCCTTACCGAACCGCGTTCCCTCCTCGTCCGAGAAGGCGACGACCTCGATCGCGAACGGCAGGGGGACGGATGCCGTTTCCGACCCGGGATCGCGCAGCAGGCGCACGACCTCGAGGGCCATGAGCACACCCAGGATGCCGTCGAACCGGCCCGCGTCGATCACGGTGTCCAGGTGCGAGCCGATCATCAGGGCCGGCGCCGCAGGGTCGGGATCGACGGTCCGCTCGATCCGCCCGAGCTGGTTGCCGGCGGCATCCTGCCACGAGCGCAGCCCGGCCTCGCGCATCCAGGCCGCCGCGAGCCGGTTCACCCGCGCATGTTCGGGCGACAGGTACACGCGCTCGATCGAGCCGGGCGCAGCGGTCACCCCCGCCAGCTCGTCGCAGCGCATCATGACGCGGCGCGCGGCGGCGGCGATGCGGTCAGGGCCTGCCTGCAGCAGGGGCATATCAAGCCCCCGCGTAGGCGTCGGTCGCCGCCTCGACTCCGCCGCCCGCCGGGACTGCTACGCCGAAGCGGCGCAGGACGGTCTCGAGCGCGGCGAGCGTCGTGAGCACGGCGTCGCGGCGGGCGTTGTAGCCCATCGTGCCGATGCGCCACACCTTGCCCGCCAGCGGGCCGAAGGAGGTGCCGATCTCGATGCCGAAGTCCTCGAGCAGCGCCGCTCGCGCGGCATCTCCCGGTACCCCGTCGGGAATCGCGACGGCAACGATGTTGGTCATCTTGTGCGCGACGTCGCCGAAGACCTCGAGCCCGAGCGCCTGCACGCCGGCAAGCATCGCCTCGCCCGCGACCCGGTGCCGTTCGATGACGGCCTCGCGCCCTTCGAGCAGCAGGAGCCGCGCGCACTCCCGCGCGGCGTAGAGCATCGACGCCGCCTCGGTGTGGTGGTTCAGCCGGCGCGGCCCCCAGTAGTCGAGGATCATCCCGAGGTCGAAGTAGTTCGAGCGCACGAAGTCGGGCGCCGACGGGTCGCCGGGCTCACGGATGCCCGCCTCGATCTTCTTGCGTGCCGTCACGACCTCGACGGCACGGTCGCTCAGGGTGATCGGCGCCGCCCCCGAGGGACCGCCGAGGCATTTCTGGAGTCCCGCGGTCGCGGCATCCAGTCCCCACTGGTCGGCCTCGAACGGGTTGCCGCCGAGGGATGCGGTGGCGTCGGTGTAGAACAGCACGCCGTGGCGGCGGCACAGTTCACCGATCTCGTCGAGCGGCTGCAGCATCGTCGTGGAGGTGTCGCCCTGCACGATCGCGAGCAGCGTCGGCTTCACGCGCACGATCGCCTCCTCGATCGCGGCGGTCGTGAACACCTGCCCCCAGTCGGTGTGGATCGTGTGCACCTCGGCCATGGCACGCTCGGAGATCTCGGCCAGCAGATGCCCGAACCGGCCGAAGATCGGCACGAGCACGCGATCGCCGGGGCGCACGAGCGAGACGATCGCCGCCTCGATCCCGGCGCGCGAGGTGCCGTCGACGACGACGGTCGCGTCGTTCGCGGTGCCCCACACGCCGCGGTACAGCTCCTGAGTCTCGGTCATCGTCGCCGTCATGAACGGGTCGTACTGCCCGGTCAACGGTGCCGACAGGGCTCGCAGCACGCTCGGGTAGGCGTCGATGGGGCCGGGCCCCATGAGCAGGCGACGAGGCGGATCGATCGGTCCGGGCAGAGCGGCGACGGTCATGAGAGCGGGTGTCCTTCGTGGGAGTGAGCGTCGTTCAGTCGCGGGGGGACGAGGGCGGCGAGGCGGCGTGCGGTGCGCACGAGGGCGATGTCGGTGCCGGCGCGCGACACGAGGCAGACTCCGACGGGTGCGGCGCCGAGCGGGGAGGGCACGGTCAGAAGCGGAACCGACACCGCCGGCACGCCGGCCACGGCGGCGGGGGTGGTCATGCGCAGCGTCGCCTGACGAGTCCGGTCGACGGCGGCGGGGTCGCCGGTGCGCGCCGGGGCGGGCCCCGGCACCGTCGGCAGCAGCAGGACGGCGTCGCGCACGAGCTGCGCGACGTGCTCGCGCAGCGGCTCGAGCCTGTCACGTGCGGATGCCTCCGCCTCCGCGGTCACCTCCGAGGCGATGCGGAAGCGCTCGGCGACCGCCGGACCGACAGCACCCGGGTGTTCGCGCAGCCACGCGGAGTGGTTGCGCCAGGCCTCCGCGCCCTGCACGGTGCGGAACGGCTCGTAATACTCGTCGAGGTCGCCAAGCGAAACCCGCGCGAGTCGTGGCGGGTGATCGGATGCCGCGAGGCGCACGAGCAGTGCGTCGAAAGCCGCCCGGGTCGCCGGGTCGGCGGCGTCGAGGATCTCGTCGGGAACGAGGAAGCGCCACGGCAGGTCTTCGTCGGACTCGCCGTAGACGCTCTCGGTCGAGGCGGAGCCGTCGTAGCTCAGGCACCAGTCCGCGACGCGCTGCAGCGTGGCCCCGTCGCGGGTGAGCCACCCGACGGTGTCGAAGCTCTGCGCGAGGGGGAGCACACCCTGCCGCGGCACGAGACCGTGCGTCGTGCGCAGCCCCCACAGCCCCTGGTACGAGGCGGGGACCCGGATCGACCCGGCCGTGTCGGTGGCCAAGCCGATGTCGGCGTGGCCGGCGGCAACGGCGCTGGCCACGCCGCTGGAGGAGCCGCCCGGCAGCGCTCCGGGGAGAGCGACATTGGGCGGGGTGCCGTAGTGGACGTTGTCGCCGGCGATCGAGTAGGCGAACTCGTCGGTGCGGGCGATGCCCCGCACCGACGCCCCCGCGCGCAGCAGGTCGGTCAGCGCGGGAGCTGTCGTCGTCTCGGCTCGTGCACTGTTGAGGTGCGTCGGGTTCCCGGCACCGATGCGGTAGCCGGTGAGCGCGAACAGGTCTTTCACGGCGACGGTCAGTCCGGCCAGTGGGCCCTGCCAGGCGCCCTGCCACAGCGGCTCACCGACGTTGCGCCAGATCGACCGGTCCATCGCGGGGGTGCGCGGCGTGACGTGCGCGGCGGTGATGAGCCAGCGCCCGTCGAGGCGCTGCCACACCTGCGTCTGGATCCCCGTGCCGCCTGCGGCGTAGCGCGAGACCGCGACCAGCAGCGCGACATCCGGTCCCAGCGGGCGGTACTCGAGCCGCTCGATCGTCCGGGCCCCGACTCCGCCGCGCAGCGACCGGAACGCGCTGATCGCGTCGTGGCCGACGAGCAGACCGGCGGCGTCGGCACGCAGAGTCTCTGAGCCCGGCGCGAATGCGGCATCCAGGGCGTCGAGGTCGTTGGCGAGGATCGCCCGTTCGTACGCGTCGAACGCCGTGAACAAGTCAGCCGGGATGCCGTCCGGGATGCCGCTGGGAGTGCCGCCCGCCGGTTCAGTCACGATCGACCCCCGAGAAGTCGGCCTCACGGATCCGGGCGTGGACGCCGCAGACGATGTCGACGACCTGGGAGATGTCGAAGTCGGTCGCCGCCGACAGGTACGCGTAGGCGATGTGCTCGTCCAGTCCCCAGCGCGCCTCGATGAGGTCGACGGCGGCGCGCACGCAGTTGCGCATCGCGATGTCGAGGTCACGGTCCATACCCGTCGGCACGAGGTACTCGTCGGTGCGGACGAGGGGTCCCGCGAGTTCGCCGAACTCGGCGAGCGCGACATCCTTGGGCACGACCTCGAAGCGCAGGGTCGCGCGCAGGGATGCCTCCAGTGCGGTGAGAGCGACCTCCCCGTCGCCCTGGGCGAAGTGCGGGTCGCCGACGTAGGCCAGCGCGCCGGGCACCTGCACGGGCAGGTAGAGCACCGACCCTTCGGTCAGCAGCTTGATGTCGATGTTGCCGCCGTGCGCACCGGGCGGCACCGAGTGGGGGCGTTCGTCATCGGCCACGGCGACGCCCATGATCCCCAGGAACGGATCGAGCGGGAACTCGATCGCGCCAGGCCCGCCCTCGGTGACCGGGAGCACACCGACCAGGCCCGCGGCGCGCTGCTCGACCGGGGTGAAGACGCTGACGTTGCGGGCATCGCGGGGAAGCTCGCCGACGAGGGCGCCCTTGCCGTGACGGTTCGAGATCACCCCGTACGGCACGCGCGGGGCGAGGGAGACGACGGTGATCTTCAGCAGGTCGCCGGGTGCGGCATCCGTCACGCGGATGGGACCGGTGACCACGTGAGGTCCGTCGTCCGCGCCGCGAGTGACCGATGCCGCGATCTCGACCGCGTCGCGCAGCACGGCATCCTCGGGCACGCCATGGCCCCCGAAATAGGCCCGCGGGTCGGTGCCGTGGTCGTCGAGGATGCCCTCATGACTGACGGTGTCGATCGTGACGGTCTGGCCCGACGCGATCGTGAGCACGGGCGCATCGGTCGCACACGGCAGCCGACCCCACATCACGGTGTCGGGGGTGGAGGGCAGGTAGTGCTCGCCGGGGATCTCGCCGATGCCCGGCTGCAGGATGGGGAACGGGGTCATCGGGCTCCTTCGTCCGAAGCGGCGGGAACGGTCGGGGCGGAGTGCACGGCCAGAGCGGGGTGCACGGCCAGAATCTCACGGCCGACGCGGGCACGGATGCCGACCTCGGCGTTCCAGGCCACCTCACCGTGCACCCAGGTCGTGTCCACCACACCACGAAGACGGGCGCCGTGCCACGGCGAGAGCTTGTTGCGGTACTCGAGCGTCTCGGCGTCGACCAAGGCTTCGGCATCCGGATCGAACGCGACCAGGTGCGCGGGGTGGCCGGCGGCGATCTCGCCGAGCCCGTGCAGCCCCGCGATGCGGGCGGGGCCGGTCGTGAGCCACGGCAGCACCGTCTCGAGCGGGATGCCGCGGCGCGACGCCTCAGTCCAGACCGCACGCAGTCCGGTCTGCAGACCCGAGATACCGCCCCACGCGAGCCCCAGATCGCCGTCCTCGCGCTCCTTGAGCTCCCGGGTGGCAGGCGAGTGGTCGCTCACGACGGCGTCGATCGTGCCGTCCAGCAGTCCCGCCCACAGCAGGTCCTGATTGGCGCCGTCACGCACCGGCGGGCAGCACTTGACCGTTCCCGACCCGTCGGGCAGGTCCTCGGCGCGCAGGGTGAGGTAGTGCGGGCAGGTCTCGACGGTCAGGCGCACGCCGGCGGCCTTGGCGTCGCGCACAAGGTCGAGGCTCTCGGCATCCGAGACGTGCACGATGTGGGCGCGCGCGCCGGTGCGACCAGCGGCCTCGATGACCTGCGCGATGGCGGATGCCTCGCTCACGCCCGGGCGCGAGGCGAGGAAATCGGCATAGCGCGGGCCGAGCGCGCCGTCCGGCGTTGCCGGCGGGTGCAGGTGCGCGGGGTCTTCGGCGTGGACGATGAGCAGGCCGTCAAAAGCCGCGATCTCGGCGAGTGCCGCCTCGAGGCCCTCCGGATCGAGGTGGCCGAACTCGTCGATGCCGGACGGCGAGAGGAAGCACTTGAATCCGACGACGCCCGCGGCGGCGAGGTCGGCGAGTCCGCCGCGGTTCTCGGGCACGGCCCCGCCCCAGTACGCGAGATCGACGGCGAGCTTGCCGGCCGTCGCCGCGCGCTTGGCGGCGAGCGCCTCGACGGTCGTGGTGACGGGGACGGAGTTCAGCGGCATGTCGACCACCGTCGCAATGCCGCCCGCGGCCGCAGCGGCGGTGCCTGTTTCGAAGCCCTCCCAGGCGGTGCGTCCGGGTTCGTCGAGATGCACATGGGAGTCGACCAGTCCCGGGAGCAGCACGAGGTGGGCGGGAAGGATGAGCGCGGCATCCGGGTCGAACGGACCGACCGCGGCGATACGACCCTCCTCGACGTGCACCGTCGCCGGACGGAAGCTCCCGTCGACGAAGACGCGCTCGGAGGCGATGGTGGACGCGGCGGTCATGCCGCCACGGTAGGACGCCCGCATTTCTCGCATGTTACCTCTGTCAACATTCTGGACACATTCGAGACGTTACGGTGATGCCCATGGATGTGCGCGCGTTCAACGACCTGAGTCCCGCCGAAGCGACCGAGATCGTCGGGGTGTGGGCGGCGATTCCGGCGTGGGTGGGCGGCGTGGTCGCCGGGCGGCCCTACGCGAGCGCGGCCGAGCTCGAGGCATCCGCCGCTGCAGCCGCCGGGGACTGGACCCGCGCCGACCTCGACGCGGCCCTCGCGCATCACCCCCGCATCGGCGAGCGCCCCGGCGGAGCCGGGGCCGAGGCCGACGCCTCCCGGCGCGAGCAGGCCGCGATGACGGATGCCGCCGCCGACGTCGCCGCACGGATCGCCGCGGGTAACGCCGCCTACGAGGAGCGGTTCGGCCGGGTGTTCCTGATCCGGGCCGCCGGCCGCTCGCCCGAGGAGATGCTCGCCGAGCTGGAGCGGCGCCTCGGCAACGACGACGAGACCGAGGCGCGCGAGGCGATCGAGCAGCTGCGACAGATCGCGCTGCTGCGCCTGCGCACGAGCGTGACGGACGCGTCCGAGACCGATCCCGAGGGAGACTCCGCATGACCCACCTGACCACCCACGTGCTCGATGCGGCCCGCGGCATCCCGGCAGCCGGCGTCGCGGTGTCGCTCAGGGCGGCATCCGGCGACCAGATCGCGGCGGGCCAGACGGATGCCGATGGCCGCCTCGCCCTCGGGCCTGACCTTCTCGCCCCCGGGGACTACGCGCTGACCTTCGCGACCGGCGCGTACTTCGATGCGCAGGGCGTGGACAGCTTCTACCCGGAGGCGACCGTGACCTTCCGCATCCGTGACGACCGGCACTATCACGTGCCGCTGCTGCTGAGCCCGTTCGCCTACTCGACCTACCGTGGCAGCTGAGACCCGACGCGCGCCGGCTCGTAACGCGGTCGTGACACGACATCCCTAATGTTCACCACATGAAAATCGTCATCATCGGCGCCGGGATCGGCGGAGCAAGCGCCGGGATCGCGCTGCAGCGGCTCGGTCACGAGGTCGTCATCTACGACCGGATGCGCGAGAACAAGCCCGTCGGGGCGGCGCTGTCGCTGTGGTCGAACGGTGTCAAGGTGCTCAACTGGCTGGGGCTTGCGGACGAGGTCGCGGCCCTCGGCGGACGCATGGACGACATGGCCTACCTCGAGGGGCGCACCGGCGAGATCATGTGCCAGTTCTCGCTCGAACCCATCACGGCGCAGACCGGCCAACGCCCCTACCCCGTCGCGCGCGCCGACCTGCAGGCCCTGCTCATGGAGCGGTTCGGGCCGGAGCGGATCCACCTCGGATGCACCGCTGTCGGCATCCGGGATGACGGCGAGACGGTCACGGTGACCTTCGAGGACGGCTCGACCGACACCGCCGACCTCGTGATCGGCGCGGACGGTGCCCGATCGATGGTGCGCGATCACGTCACCGGCGGTGGCATCGAGCGCGTCTACTCGGGCTACACGAACTTCAACGGACTGGTGGCCCAGGACCCCGCGATCGGCCCCGCGACCCAGTGGACGACGTACGTCGGCGAGGGAAAGCGCTGCGCCGTCATGCCGGTCGCCGGCGACCGCTTCTACTTCTTCGTCGACATCCCCCAGCCCGCGGGCCTGCCCTACGACCGCGCCGACGGCATCGCCCCGTTGCGGGAGGCGTTCGGCGGCTGGGCTCCGGGCGTGCAGGCGCTGCTGGCGGCGATCGACCCCGAGGTCTCCTTGAACCGGGTCGAGATCTGGGACATCGACCCGTTCCACACCTGGGTCAAGGGACGCGTCGCGATCCTCGGGGATGCCGCCCACAACACCGCACCCGACATCGGACAGGGCGCCTGCTCGGCCCTCGAGGACACCTTCGCGCTCGCGATCGCCCTGTCGACCAACACGATCTCGGTCGAAGACAGCCTGCGCCGCTACGAGAAGAGCCGCACCACTCGCGCGGGGGAGCTCGTCTCGCGAGCCCGCAAGCGCGCGCACGAGACGCACGCGTTCGACCCGGCCGCGACGGATGCCTGGTACGAGAGCCTGCGCGGCACCGACGGCAGCGACATCATCCGCGGCATCGTCGGCAACATCGATGGCAGCCCCATCAACCTCGGCGCCGGCATCCTCTAGGCCCGACGGCCGAACCCTCAGCCGTGGAAGACGGCGTGCGCATCGCCGACGAGCCTGCGGCCCCCGAGGGCGTCGAGCTCCATGAGCACAGAGATTCCCGCGACCTGCCCGCCCAGCTGCGTCACCAGATCGCGGGCGGCGGCAAGGGTTCCCCCGGTGGCCAGAACGTCGTCGATCAGCAGCACACGCGCCCCGACCGGGATGTCGTCGTGCGCTTCGATGACAGCCTGACCGTACTCGAGGGCGTAAGCGACGGATGCCGCGGGCCGGGGGAGCTTTCCCGCCTTACGGATCGGCACAAGACCGGTCCCCGATGCCGTCGCCGCCGCGCCCGCGAGCAGGAACCCGCGCGCCTCGACCCCCGCGACCAGATCGAATCCGCCCGCGAAGGGTTCGATGAGAGCGCCGATGACCGCGCGCAGGCCCGCGGCATCCGCCAGCAACGGAGTGATGTCGCGGAACAGCACCCCCGGCTCGGGATAGTCGGGGATGGCACGTATCAGCGACTCGGCACGAGTGAGCTCAGGGTTCGCGGGCACGGGCTCAGGATACGGTGGACGGCGTGAGTTCTCCCGAGGCACCCGGCAGCGAGTGGTGGCGCACCGCCGTCATCTACCAGATCTACCCCCGTTCCTTCGCCGATCGCTCCGGTGACGGCATCGGAGACCTCCCCGGAGTGACCTCCCGCCTCAACGACCTCTCTGCGCTCGGTGTCGACGCCATCTGGCTGAGCCCATTCCAGCGCTCGCCGCAGAAGGATGCCGGCTACGACGTGTCGGACTACTGCGACGTCGACCCGATCTTCGGCACGCTCGCCGACTTCGACGAGATGCTCGCGCAGGCGCATGCGCGCGGCATCCGTGTCATCGTCGACCTCGTCCCGAACCACTCGTCCGACCAGCACGTGTGGTTCCGCAACGCGCTCGCGGCGGCACCGGGCAGCCCCGAGCGCGCCCGCTACATCTTCCGTGACGGCAAGGGCCCGCAGGGCGAGGAGCCTCCCAACAACTGGGAGTCCGTGTTCGGCGGGCCGGCCTGGACCCGGGTCACCGAGGCCGACGGCACGCCGGGCCAGTGGTACCTGCACCTGTTCGACACCTCGCAGCCCGACTTCGACTGGACCAACGACGAGGTGCGCCAGGAGTTCCGCCGCATCCTGCGATTCTGGCTCGACCGTGGCGTCGACGGCTTCCGCGTGGATGTCGCGCACGGCCTCGTGAAGAAGGAGGGGCTACCCGACTACACGCCGCCCACCGACGCCGGCTCCATGGGCGGCGGCGAGACTGCGGTGCCGTACTGGGGGCAGGATGGCGTGCACGAGATCTACCGCGACTGGCACGAACTGCTGGCCGAATACGACGGCGACCGCGCGCTGTGCGCGGAGGCGTGGCTGCCCTCGGTGGCGCAGACCGCGCTGTGGGTGCGCCCCGACGAGATGCATCAGGCGTTCAACTTCGAATACCTCGAGACGCCGTGGGATGCCCAGAAGCTGCGGCTGGTCATCGCCGACTCGCTCGCGGGCTTCGGCGCCGTGGGCGCACCGAGCACGTGGGTGCTGTCCAACCACGACGTCGTCCGCCACGCGTCGCGCCTCGCACTGACCGTCGAGAACCCGCAGGGCTACGGCATCGGCCCGAGAACGCCCGGCAAACCCGACCCCGTCGTCGGTCTGCGCCGCGCCCGCGCCGCGACGACGCTGATGCTCGCCCTGCCCGGCTCCGCCTACCTCTACCAGGGCGAGGAGTTGGGTCTTCCCGAGGTCATCGACCTGCCCGACTCAGCGCGCCAGGACCCCACATGGTTCCGCACCCACGGCGAGCGCTACGGCCGTGACGGATGCCGCGTGCCCCTTCCCTGGACCGCGGATGGCCCCTCCTACGGATTCAACGACACTGGCGAGTCGTGGCTGCCGCAGCCCACCCAGTGGGCGGCGTTCGCCCGGGACGTCCAACGCGACGACCCCGACTCCACGCTGACGCTGTACAAGACTCTCCTGGCTGAACGGCGCGCGCGGGGGCTGGGGGCCGGGCAGCTGGAGTGGATCGACAGCCTGCCGGAGCATGTCGTGGCGTTCCGCAACGGGTCCATCACCGTCGTCGCGAACGTCGGCACGGAGCCGGTCCCCCTCCCCGGCGGCACCGTCGTCGTCTCGAGCGGACCCGTGGCAAGCGGCAT
Organism: Microbacterium sp. bgisy207; assembly: GCF_057706855.1. Taxonomy (NCBI): domain Bacteria; kingdom Bacillati; phylum Actinomycetota; class Actinomycetes; order Micrococcales; family Microbacteriaceae; genus Microbacterium; species Microbacterium sp. bgisy207. Next base: position 47,153 of record NZ_JBYIPB010000008.1, on the reverse strand, counting down.
CCTTTCCCCCGATCAGACGGTGTGGCTCGCGGGCGACTGACCCACTGACGTGGCACGCGGGGCCGCGCGTGAGCCGGATCTTGCGCAGGCGACGCAACAGGCGTAATCTCGCCCGCCGTGACCACCGAGGGGCGTGATCCCGCCCTGCCCGAGACTCCTGCAGCCAAACGCATCCTGCTGGGCGAGCCGTTGTCGTCCGACGCAATGGACGAGCACCTCCTCGCCAAGAAGATGGCCCTGCCGATCTTCGCCTCGGACGCCCTGTCGTCGGTAGCCTATGCGCCGCAGGAACTGCTGATGATCCTGTTGACCGGCGGTCTCGCGTTTCTCGCGTTCTCGCCGTGGATCGCCGCCGCCGTCGTCATCCTGCTGACAGTGGTCGTGCTCAGCTACCGGCAACTCATCAAGGCGTACCCCTCGGGGGGCGGCGACTACGAGGTCGCGCGCACCAATCTCGGAGAGGTGCCCGGTGTCGTGGTCGCCGCGGCGCTGCTGGTGGACTACGTCCTCACCGTGGCCGTCTCGGTCGCCTCCGGGGTGGACAACATCATCTCGGCGTTGCCCTTCCTCGATCCCGCGCGCGTCGAGATGGCCGTCGGGTTCGTCATTGTCATCGTGCTGATCAATCTGCGCGGCGTGCGCGAGGCCTCGCTCGTGTTCGCGATCCCCACGTACGTGTTCATCACGTCGGTGGTGATCATGATCGGTGCCGGTCTCGTGCGCACCGCGCTCGGCGACCCACCCGTGGCGTCGTCGGCGGAGTTCGCCGTGCAAGCCGAGAGCCTCACGCAGGCCGCCGTCATCCTGCTGGTGCTGCGGGCCTTCTCGAGCGGCTGCTCCGCCCTCACCGGCGTCGAGGCGGTCTCCAACGGCGTGCCCGCGTTCCGCCGACCCAAGGTGCGCAACGCGCAGCTGACGCTCACGATGATGGGCGGGATCGCGATCTTCCTGTTCGCGGGCCTCACGACCATCGCGCTGGTCGCCGGCGTCCACTACGCCGAAGACCCCTGCACGCTCATCGGGTTCGACTGCGAGAACCAGCCGCAGCCGAGCCTCATGGCACAGGTCGCCGCCGCAACCTTCGGCATGGGCTCGGTGCCGTTCTACATCATCCAGGCGGCCACCGCGCTCGTGCTGCTGCTGGCGGCCAACACCGCGTTCAACGGGTTCCCGCTGCTCGGTGCCGTGCTGGCCCGCGACGGGTACGCCCCGAAGGCACTGAACACCCGCGGCGACCGCCTGGTCTTCTCCAACGGGATGCTCGTGCTCGGCCTCGCTGCCGTCGCCGTGCTCGTGATCTATCAGGCAAACCTCACGACACTCATCCAGCTGTACATCATCGGTGTCTTCGTCTCGTTCTCGCTCGGTCAGCTCGGGATGGTGCGCCACTGGCGCGGCATCCTTCGGGCAACGACGCGGATCGAGGCGCGCCGCGACCCGGCATCGGCGGTCGAGCGTCGCGGCGCCTTGACCGGGCTGGTCATCAATTCGACCGGGGCGACCTTCACCGCGGCGGTGCTCGTCATCGTGACCGTCACCAAGTTCACCCACGGCGCGTGGCTCGTCTTCCTGGCCATCCCGATCCTCGCGACCCTCATGCTCGGGGTGAATCGCTACTACCGCGACGTCGAACACGAGATCCGGATGGACGACGATGTGCACTTCGGCTCCTCGGGGGATGTCGCCCTCGTCATGGTCAACCGGCTGCAGAAACCTGTCGCCAAGGCGATCGACTATGCGCTGGCGGCCCGACACGACACGACGATCGCTCTCCATGTCGCCACGGACCCGCAGGAAGCCGACGCACTGCAACGGGAGTGGGCACAGCACAGCATCCCGCTGCCGCTCGTGATCATCGACTCGCCGTACCGCACCTACGGCGGGCCCGTCGCAGAGTTCATTCGTCGGTATCGCGAGAAACACGGCTCGGCCGTGGTCACCGTCTATCTGCCGCAGTACATCGTGGGGCACTGGTGGGAGACGCTGCTGCACAACCGTCGGGCGCGACGCCTGGCCCAGCAGCTCATGCTCGTCCACGGCGTCTCGATCACTCTCGTGCCCTGGCTGCTCGACTCCTCCGAACTCATCTATGGCCGGCGCTCCCGCCCGCTTCCCGGTCAAGAACGCGCCGGGCGCCCGTTCGACCCGGTCGAGCACTTCGAACACGCCGAGCACTCGAGCCTCGAGCGCCCCGACCTGTAGCGGCAGCATCCCGCGCCCCGAACCGCCCGCCTCCACGGCGCGTACGCTGGAGGGGTGACCGTTCCCGCCGTGACCCCGCTGGATCTCGACGCCATCCGCGCCGATTTCCCCCTCCTCGCGCAGGAGGTGAACGGCCACCCGCTCGCATACCTGGACTCTGCCGCGACCAGCCAGAAGCCGCAGCAGGTGATCGATGCCGAGGTGGAGTTCCTGAGCCGCACCAACGCCGCCGTGCACCGCGGTGCCCACACGCTGGCAGCAGAGTCGACGGATGCCTTCGAGGACGCCCGGGCGGCGGTCGCCGCATTCGTCGGCGCCGGCGAAGGTGAGCTCGTGTGGACATCCGGGGCGACCGCCGGCATCAATCTCATCGCATACGCCATCGGGAATGCGACGCTCGGGCGAGGCGGCGAGGCGGCGAGGCGCTTCGCGCTGCGTCCGGATGACGAGATCGTCGTCACGGAGTCCGAGCACCACGCGAACCTCATCCCGTGGCAGGAGCTCGCCGCCCGCACCGGCGCGCGCCTGCGCCACATCCCGGTGCTCGACGATGGCCGGCTCGACATGGCGGCCGCGCGCGAGCTGATCGGCGAGCGCACCCGCATCCTCGCCTTCCCCCACGTGTCGAACGTGCTCGGCATCATCAATCCGATCGACGACCTCGTCGCCCTCGCCCGGAGCGTGGGCGCACTGACAGTCATGGATGCCTGCCAGTCGGTGCCCCACCTGAGCATCGACATGCCATCGACCGGCGTGGACTTCGCCGTGTTCTCCGGACACAAGATGCTCGGCCCGTACAGCATCGGCGGACTCTACGGCAGGCGCGAACTGCTCAACGCCCTGCCGCCGTTCCTGACCGGCGGATCGATGATCACGACCGTCACGCTCGACGAAGCCCAGTACCTCCCATCCCCCCAGCGCTTCGAGGCCGGAACACAGCCCGTGTCGCAGGCGGTGGGCCTGGCGGCAGCTGCCCGCTATCTGCAGGCATTCGGAATGGATGCCGTGCACGCACACGAGGTCGAGCTCGAGCGGCGAATGCGCGACGGGCTGCGCGAGATTCCCGGCATCCGTCTGCTGGGCGATACGGATGCCGCGCCCCGCGTGGGCCTTGCCTCGTTCGCCGTCGAGGGGGTTCACGCGCACGACGCGGGCCAGTTCCTCGACGCCCAGGGGATCGCGGTGCGCGTCGGCCATCACTGCGCCCAGCCGCTGCATCGCCGATTCGGGTTGACCGCGTCGGTGCGCGCCTCCGCCGCGCTGTACACGACCCCCGACGAGGTCGATCGATTCCTGGATGCCGCCAGCGGCATCCGTTCCTACTTCGGAGCCGCCTGATGAGCCTCGAGTCCCTGTACCAGGAGCTGATCCTCGACCATTCCAAGCGCCCGCACGGGTTCGGCCTCGCCGAGGCCGACGACCACAGCGGCACGAGCTACCAGCGCAACCCGATCTGCGGCGACGAGGTCACGCTGCGGGTGCGCGTGAGCGATGACGGGCAAACGATCCGCGACGTCACGTGGGAGGGCCAGGGCTGCTCGATCTCGCAGGCCTCGGCATCCATGCTCGTCGACCTCATGGACGGCCTGCCGCGCGAGCAGGCAGCCCAGCTGATCGACGGGTTCCGTGAGGCGCTGCGCTCCCGCGGCACGATCGAGCTCGACGAGGACACCTACGAGGACGCCGCGGCACTCTCGGGCGTCTCGAAGTTCAGCGCCCGCGTGAAGTGCGCGATGCTCGCCTGGGTCGCCCTCGAAGAGGGCCTGGCCCAGACCGCGGTGAACTGATTCCGCGCCGTCGAGTGGTCACGCCGTCCGCCGCAGGACCGTCCGTGCCCCGATACGCGCTGGGGGATGTGCGGGTCCGGGTCAGGCGAGTGGGGCCGCCAGGTGCCTACACTCGTGTTTCGGAGGTACGGGGGTTCGGCCCCGTCGACTTCGTACTGGTGCCCGGCATCGGGATGAGCGTCGGCGTGTTCGAGCGCCTCGCACCACGGCTCCTTCCGTATGGGAGCGTGTATGCGCTCGATCTGCCCGGGTTCGCTGGCACCCCCTGCCGCGCGCGCGATCTCGACATCGTCGGCTACGCGCATCTCGTCGGCGCCGCTGTCGACGCACTGGGTCTTGCCGCTCCTGTCGTCATCGGGCACTCGATGGGTGCCCAGGTGGTCACCGAACTCTCCGCCGGGCGGCCTGACCTCACCCGGCTCGTACTCGTGAGCCCGGTTGTCGCTCCCGCGCAACGCTCTGCAGTCCGGGTCGCACTCGCTTTCGCGCTCGCGGCTTCAAAAGAGCCGGTCGGGGTCGCCCTCTTGGCCGTGATGTCTTACCTGCTGACAGGTCTGAGACCGTTCTTCGCGAGCATGCCCCGGATGATCGCCTTCCGCCTGGAGCAGCGCATATCGGATGTCGAGGCCGACGTGCTCGTCCTTCGGGGAGAGCTCGATGCGGTGTGCCCGCGGGGATGGACGGCGCTCATTGTCAGCCGTGCCAGAAGCGCCCGCGCCGTGACCATCCCGGGCGCCGCGCACTCGATCGTGCATCGCAACGCTGGGGAGGTGGCGCGACTGTGTGCCGAGCACGCAGGGCTGACACACCCCTCCCGCGCCTCGATTCCACGTGCTCGGTCCCGCCGGAGCCCTCGGCTATCGCTGCTGGCAACGGTGGCACGAGCTCGAGAGTTCCTCGCCATCCTTTGCCGCGACGATGTCGCGCTCGCTCGCGCCAAGACCTCACGGATGAGGGTAGCGATCGTCTCCGCGGAGGGGATGTCCAGCGATTGAGCGGTCGCAGCGCGGTGAGTCGCACTTTGCTCGCGGCGGGATCGCCCCTCGGCTGATCGCCCGCGCCCCCGCCGTCAGCGGATCCGGCGGCGGTACTGGAGCATGGCGAGGACGTAGCCGACGACCAGGATGGCGAGCATCCAGGCCAGGGCGATCCAGATGTCGGCGTCGACGGGCTGCCCCGCCAGCAGCGCACGGATCGTGTCGACGATCGGGGTCACCGGTTGGTACTGCGCGAACCAGGCCACCGGGCCGGGCATCGTGTCGGTGGGCACGAATGCCGAGCTGATGAACGGCAGGAAGATCAGCGGGTACGAGAACGCGATGGCTCCGTCGGCCGTTTTCGCCGACAGCCCCGCGAGCACGGCGAGCCACGTCAGGCTCACGGTGAACAGGAACAGGATGCCGACGACCGCCACCCACGCGAGGATCCCCGCACCCGAGCGGAAGCCCATGAGCACGGCAGCGCCCACGACGAGCGCGAGGGACACGCCGTTGGCCACCAGAGACGTGAGGACGTGGGCCCACAGGGCGCTGGAGCGCGCAATGGGCATCGACTGGAACCGCTCGAAGATTCCCCCCTGCAGGTCGAGGAAGAGGCGATACGCGGTGTACGAGACCCCCGAGGCGATCGTGATGAGCAGGATGCCGGGAAGCAGGTAGTCGATGTAGGACTGGCTGCCCGTCTCGATGGCTCCCCCGAGCACGAAGACGAACAGCAGCAGGATGCCGATCGGCATCACCGCTGTCGTCATGATCGTGTCGGGGCTGCGCAGGATGTGCCGAAGCGAGCGGCCCGTGAGCGCCGCCGTGTCGGTGAGAGTGTGCATGCTCATTGCTCGTTCCTCTTCGTGATCGCCAGGAAGATCTCCTCCAGGGTCGGCTGCTTCTCGACGTACTCGACGGTCGCCGGCGGCAGGAGCGCCTTCAGTTGCTCGAGGGTCCCGTCGGCGATGATCCGGCCCTCGTGGAGGATCGCGATGCGGTCGGCAAGATGCTCCGCTTCGTCCAGATACTGCGTCGTCAGCAGCACCGTCGTGCCGGCTGCCGCGAGTCCTCGCACCGCGTCCCAGACCTCGAGGCGCGCCTGCGGGTCAAGGCCCGTCGTGGGCTCATCGAGGAAGACGACCCGCGGGTCGCCGATGAGGCTCATCGCGATGTCGAGCCGGCGGCGCATCCCGCCCGAATAGGTGCCGGCGGGGCGGCCCGCGGCATCCGTCAACGCGAACCGCGCCAGCAGCGCGTCGGCGACCGATCGCGGATCGGGCAGGTGCCGCAGCCGCGCGACGAGGGTGAGGTTCTCTCGCCCCGTCAGCACGTCGTCCACCGCCGTGAACTGCCCCGTGAGGCTGATCGCCTCGCGCACCCGTCCGGGCGCGGACGCCACGTCGTTGCCGGCGACCTCGGCAGTCCCGGCATCCGCGTGCAGCAGGGTGGCAAGGATGCGGACCAGGGTCGTCTTGCCCGCGCCGTTGGAGCCCAACAGGGCGACGATCGACCCGGCGGGAACGTCCAGATCCACCCCGCGCAGCACCGCCAGCTCTTTGTAGGCCTTCGTGATGCCGCGCGTGCGGATCGCCGGGGGCGTCGCGGTGCGCGGGGCGACGGACGTTACCGACGCGGCGCTCATGGCGCGACCTCGCCGGCTCCGGAGGCGGCCTGCGTGTCGGCTTTCGCGATGGCATCGGCGAGCCGCTGCTGCTCCTTCGAGAGCCACTTGCCGAGGCCGTAGTTGCTCTTGAACTCCTCGACGAACGCGACGGGGTCCTCGCCGACGATTTCGCGCACCGGGGTGCCATCGATCGCTGCGCGCTCGAACAGGTCACCGAGGTCGTCGAACATCGCCATCAGCCGGGCGCCGCCATCGGGGCCTCCCGTGTACATGAGGTAGCGCTCGATCCCCTCGATCGCCGTGCGATACGGAGTGGGCAGCTGCTTGACGCGCGCCTTGTACGCGCGCCAGCGGCGTTTGTCATCCAGCGAGCCGGTGACCAGCTCGATCCAGTTCGCGGCCATGGTCAGTTGTTCCCTTCGTCGGATCCGTCGTGCGTGTGGAGCTGTGCCAGGCGCTCGGAGAGGAAGCCCCAGGTGCGCCAGAACTCGTCGAGGTCCTCGCGGCCCCGTTCGTTGAGCGTGTAGACCTTGCGCGGCGGCCCCTTCTCGGAGGGAACCTTCTCGACGTCGACGAGACCGCGCTGTTCGATGCGCACCAGGAGGGCGTAGATCGTGCCCTCGGCGATGTCGGTGAAGCCGCGCTCGCGCAGCCTCGCCGTGATCTCGTACCCGTAGGCCGAGCCGGTCGCCAGCAGCGCGAGGACGATGCCCTCGAGCGTGCCCTTGAGCATCTCGGTCATCTGCTTGCCCATCGGCATCCTCACTACTCAGTGTTATTGACTACCGGTAGATAGTAACACTGAGTACCGCGAACGCAAACCCTCGGCATCCGGATGCCGTCACGCAACGACGAAGAGGGGGCGGATGCCGCCGCATCCGCCCCCTCTTCGTTGCGTGCCCCTCAGCCGGCGAGCACCTCGCGCTCGAGCCGCGCGTAGCTCGTCTCCATGCCCTCGGTCATCCCGGTGGCCAGGACCATGTCGCGCGTGTCTTTGTCGGGATACTCGATGAGCACCGTGATGAGCGTCGCGCCGTCCTCCTCGTAGAGATTCAGGTCGTTGACGGTTGACGGATAGTCGGTGCCGGTCATGTGCTCGGTCGTCACCGCACGCACCGGCGGCACGCTCACGAGCGTCTCGCCGTCGAACCCGAACCCCTCCCCCTCAGTGCCCTCCAGCGGCTCCCACGCGTAGCGGTAGCGACCTCCGACTGCCGGGTCGATCTCGCACACCGACATCCGCCATCCGTCGGGACCGAGCAGCCAGCGCTTCATGAGCTCGGGCTCGGTGTGGGCGCGCCACACCAGCTCGCGGGGGCCGTTCACCAGGCGCGTGATGCGCACGTGCGTGTCGCTGAGGATCTCGGTCTGCGTGCCCTTGCCCTGCGCATACTCGCGCAGATCCTGCAGCACGCGGTCGAGCTGGTTGATCGCGAGGGTCGACCCTTCGATCGCGCCCATCGCGATGACCTGCTCGAGCGCCTCGGAGGACGTGAAAGAGGTGACGTTGGTCAGCCGCGAGCCGGTCTCGGTCGCCTCGAACCGGAACACCATGCGCTGCAACGGCATCTCGTCGTTGCGCGCCCCGCTCTCGTCGGTGAAGTAGTCGAGCACGCTGAACGAGACCGGCTCGTCGATGTCGATGAACTCCCACCCACCGCCGTAGCGGTCGCCCTGGGGGCTGGTCATGACGTAGGAAGCCCGCCCTCCGGGGGTGAAGTCGAACTCGCTGAAGGTCGCGGGGTACCCGGGAGGCCCCCAGAACCGTTCCAGCTGGGCCGGCTCGGTGAGCGCCTTCCACAGGCGCTCGACCGGCGCCGCGAAGTCGCCGACGAGGGTCATCGTGAGCGCTTCGGGGTCGGTGGTGACAGAGGTGACGGGCATCGTCAGGTCCCTTTCGTGGGGGTGGGGGGGAGGTCGGTCGGTTCGGCGAGCAGGTCGTCGAGGCGCTGAATGCGGGCGCGCCAGAGGTCTTCGTAACGCGCGAGCAGGGCGCGAGCGCGGGCGATCATCTGAGGATCGGCGCGCACCAGTCGCTCGCGCCCCTCCGCCCGCTTGATGATGAGCCCGGCCTCTTCGAGGACGGCGACGTGCTTCTGCACCGCCGCGAAGGACATGTCGTACTCACGGGCGAGTTCCGAGACGGAGTGCTCGGACGCGATCGTGCGACGCAGGATGTCGCGCCGCGTCGCCGCAGCCAGTGCGTGGAAGACACGGTCGACCTCGGCATCCGTCAGATCACTTTCTACAACCATTTGGTTGTAGATTAGGCTCTCGAGACAGCGGAGTCAAGATGCGCGTTGTCGGGAACGGGTTTGCGTGACACAACGGCTCTTTACCTGACATACGGCATGAGCTCGATGACACGGAATGTCACTTACTCCGCGAGTCGCGCGTGTCACCCGCCTCTCCGCATATAGACCGGTGCCAGGAGGTCCCGGTGCGTCCAGTCGAAACTGCGAAGCAGATCACGGTGCGGCGTCGCTCGCCGTACACGGAGGCCCACTGGCTGCCCCGCTCAATCGACGACACGGTCCGATCCCCCGTTCGCCAGGACTACGCGATCGTCACACGAGACGTTGGAGAGCGGGACTGGGCGTCGATAAATCCGAGGCGTGTTCGCACATCGAAGGGTGTCCGGCACCGCTTCACCAACTCGATGTACTTCTGGCAGCGGACGCGTAGCCATGTCTGGTGCGAGTCTCAGGAGGAGCGCTGGGAATTGCTATGGCTCGACTTCGGTGCACAGGTGGAGCGCCTTTGGGCGCAGCCGATGGCGATCGCCTTTGGGCACGGTTCGCGCCTAGCGGGATATTCGCACGTTCCCGACTTCCTGGCTCAGTTCACAGACGGTAGCTACGGGCTGTTCGATGTCCGCCCGGAGGAAAGCCTGAAGCACGCGACGCGTCTACAGTTCGACGAAACTGCTAAGACCTGCGAGACGCTCGGCTGGCACTACCGAGTTCTCACCGGTCACGACACGCTTGCGACGCGGAACCTCGACTGTTTGTCTGCATCGCGCCATGAGCGCTGCGCGCCGGTCCCTGAGATCGAAGCGCTGATCCTCGATGCCGCCCGGGGCGGGCGCACTCGACGCGAGTTGTGCGAGATCGCGTCTCCGGAATGCCCACCGCTGGCGGCAGCTTGGGTCGACAACCTCGCGTGGCGCCGTCTTCTCCACCTGGATCTAGGAGCTGTCTTCAACAGCGACACCGTGTTCACGTCGTCGGAGCGCGTTCTGGAAGGGGGGAGATCCAATGCCTGAAGAGCACAAGCTGCGGCTGGGCGACATCGTTGAGATCGACGGGGAGTCGTGGGCGTGGGAAGGAGTGCGTCGGGGTACCGAGGCCAAGTTGCGCCGCGAGGGAACCGCCGACGACTGGATGGTCATCTCGGTTCCCGAGTTACTTGCTCATGCGGGCAGCTCGAAGCGTGATGTGGATCTTCCGCTGCGGATCGCTGGCGGCGATTGGCCAAGTGACGTACTCGACATGGAGAGGCACTTGCTGGAAGCATTTCGGGGTATCCCGATGGCCCCGACTGCAACCGGGCCGCGCCCGCAGTATGACCCTGCCATTACGACACAGGAGCAGCGGATTGCGTCGAAGATCGCGGAGACGGCCGGCACGTCATTGGCCCGCTCGCGGAAGGCGCTGTTCAACTTCTGGAAGGTCTATCAATCGCACGGTGTGGCGGGGCTGGACGCCCGGATGCACAGACGGGGCAAGCGAAGACTTGTGATCGCGAGGGCAGATCCGCGACTGGTCGCCGTCATCGACCGTGCGCTGGACGATCGCAGGGATATGCCGACTACTACTCGACGCCACTGCGCGTTGCTGGTGCGTCGGATGCTGGAGAGCATGTACCCGGGCGACCCGGTCTGCGATATCACTGACACCACGCTGCAGGGTTACATCAATGAGCGAGACGCGGGTCGGTACAGCTTCGATAAGGCCACCACTCGGCGCACGGCCGCGAACAGTCCGGATCGCCAACACTTCTCCGGCAGCGCCTTCCGACTCGGAGCGGTGTGCGAGATCGACTCGACGCTGCTGGATGTGCAGGTGTGGGATGACAGGGGCAACACCTACCGCCCCACTGCGACCGTGCTTTTCGATGTCGCGAGTCGAGTGCCTCTCGCATGGGCGATCCACGCTAACTCGCCGAACGGATTCGATCACTCACTTCTGCTGGCTCGTGCCATCGTGGGGCGCCGTGCGATTCCAGGGTCCGCTGCCGCGGTGCTTTCCGGATCCGCAACTCTTCCCATTGAGCTGATGAAGAGAGTGAATCCGTACCTCGACGACGACTCGTTGGCTGTGCCCTGGATCTTCCCTCACGCGATCACGATCGACGGAGGCGCCGACTTTCGCTCTGCGACGTTTGAGGCTGCGTGTCGCGCGTTCGGCATCACCCTGGTGCTGGCGCCCCCGAACGCCGCTACGGTGAAGCCGCATGTCGAGCGCAACTTCGGAACCACATCGACCAGCTTTGCGACCTGGCTGGCCGGCGCGACTGGCAGTTCGGTCGCGAACAGGGGTAAGCGGGATAACCCGACGCTGACGCTTGACTCGGTGCGGCTTGCGTTCGAGACATGGATCACGACGGTCTACTTGAACACACATCACGGCGGGTTGAAGTCGCCGCTGTTCCCGGGGCGGGAGTGGACTCCCAACCAGATGTACGCAGTACTGTTCGAGGTCGGCCCGGGCGTGCAGTTGCCGTTCCGCGCGGAGGACTTCTTCGCCCTCCTGCCTACAAAACCCCGCGTGATCAGCAGCGAAGGCATCGAGTTCAACAACCGGACCTACGACTCGCCGTTGCTGGCCGAACTGCGCGACCGCTCGTTGACAGGTGCGGCCACCGGCTCAACCCGGGCGCGGAAGTTCGACATCAGTTACGACCCTTACAACTCCAACGCCGTGTGGGTGCGCCACCCAGAGACCGACGAGTGGATCGAGTGCTGGGACACCGCGCTCGACGACAAGGCGGCGTGGATGGTCGCCGAGGCTGCAGTCAAGCTGGTCGAACGATTCGGCTCCGGTGACCCAGGCGAGACCCCGAAGAGGACGGAGCTCCTGGATGTCATGGAGAGGCGGGAGCGCAGCGACAAGCGCGCCCGCAATCGCAACCTTCGCGACAGGGCCACCGGCGCAACGGCGCCCTATATGTCCGATTCCGGCGCGACGGACCCGGAGCCGATCGACCTGGACGGATGGACCGACCCTGCCGATGTCGGTGACATCGACTGGGACTCGCCGGAGTACGACATCGTCACGGTGAAGGAGTTCTGAAGGTGATCGTCCAACCTCTGGTGCTACACCACGCGCGCAAGACCACCCTGCTCGGACTGCGTGAGGCGTTCACCGCTCTTCCGCCCCCGCCTCCCCCGCTGTCGTTCGCCGAGTACTCCACCCTGCCGACGAGAGGGCGGGCTGCGTACGATCAGGCCCGGGACGACTAGAGCGGCACCGGGAGGCAGAGGCGATCGTACTCCGTGTAGTGCAGACCTTCTCCAACGGAGTACCCGTTGTTGAGAATGTTGTGGTGTGAGAGTGTCGCACCTTTGGGGAAACCGGTCGTTCCCGATGTGTACTGGATATTGATCGGCTGGTCGAACGTGAGTTCCGCGGCCCGGTCGCTCAGCCGGCCGACGTCCTCGGTGGTGCCGGGTTGGAGGAGTCGCGTCCAGCCGGGTGATCCAACGAATACGACGTCGTGGTAGTTGATCTCGGCGAGCATGGCGGCGTAGTCGGTGTCGCGGAAGTTGGTCGCGCTGATCATCAGCCGCATGGTTGATTGCTTGATGACGTAGTCCAGCTCTGTCGTGCGATACGCCGGGTTGACGTTGACGAGAATGGCGCCGATTTTCGCGGTTGCGTACTGGACGAGAACCCACTCTGCGGAATTGGGCGACCATACGCCGACCCGATCGCCTCTTGCGATTCCAGCCTTGATCAGGTTGGCAGCCAGCGCCTCGACATCGTGGAGCAACTCTGCGAACGTCCAACGCCTCCCACTGAAGGTCTCGACAAGCGCTTCTCGCTCAGGGAATTCCTGTGCAATCTGGTCGAGGAGTACCCCGATCGTCTGCCCGAGCAAAGGTGAGGTGCCGGTGCCGGACGCGTAAGAGATGAGTGCTTCATTGCTCATTCGCACATCATCGACGGACTCTCGCGACCTCATCACCCCCATACAGGGGTGGATTACCGATCTCAAAACTGTGACAGTTGACCGCAGTAGAGAACGGGAGTATTCAGAGTGGAATCCGTCCTATCGTCATCCCTCGCGTCGATGCGGCGCGAGACCGGATTGCCTATCGCCTTCGGGGGCGAGGTCTCCGCGAACGGCACACGGATGGTGATCAACGAGTCTGTGGGAAACGCGAGTCGCGCGCTCAACGGGCTCGTGATTCGTGCCGGGCACGGACTTGGAGGCAAAGCGCTGCGCGGGGCGAAGATCGCGGCCGTCGCCGACTACCTATCGGAACCCAGCATCACCCACGAGTACGACCACGCCGTCGCTGCTGAGCGCTTGCGATCCATCGTCGTAGTGCCCGTTGTCGTCAACGGAACGGTGCGGGCAATGCTGTACGGGGCACTCCGTGTGCCAGCGGAACTGGGCTCGTCCGTCTTGCGTGGAGTGCGCGAGATCGCTCGCAGGGTCGAGTTCGATATCGCCGTCGCCGACGAGGTCGCCCGGCAACTACGCACTCTTGAGGCTGCGACGATCACGGAAGCGGCGCGTTCCTCACCGGCCGATCCCGACCGGGCGGCGGTCAGCGCCGCTTATGCGGAACTGCGTGCTCTTGCCCGCGAAACCGATGACCGCGATCTACGCGTTCGCCTCGCGCGAATCTCGCACGGTCTGTCAGGCGGGCAGGCAGTCCATCGCTCACGCGTGTTGTCTCCCCGTGAGATCGACGTGCTCTCCCTCGTTGCGGTGGGCTACACGAACAAGGAGATCGCGGACCGCCTCGGAATCGAGGCAGAGACGGTCAAGAGCTATCTGCGGTCGATCATGCACAGACTGTCCGCGCACAATCGCACGCAAGCCGTCGCGCTCGCCCGGGCAATCGGCGAACTCCCCTAAGCGGACTACTTCGGTGCATCTCGCCACGGCGGAGGGACTGGACCACCTGCTGGCCCGGCCCACGCCGGCCCGGTGCAACAAGAGCGAACCCCCAGCGATCGCCGACGCTGGGGGTTCGCTCCTTCATCCTGGCGCGATCAGGGCGTGCTCGCACCGTCGTGCTGATCGGCTCCCTGCGGCTTGCGCGGTAGCGCCTTTCGAACTCCGACATTGCCACCGACCCGCGGCTTGTTCATCCCGTCTTCACGAGGGAGGCCATGAGCGCGGCCTGAAGCTGCACACCGACGAATCGGCGCGCGCTGTTGCCGCCATCGATGACTCCCGCCATGTAGAAGAAGCCGTGAACCAACCCGTTGAATCGGACTGAAGTTACCGTGTTGCCTGCCTCCGCCATTGCCTGTGCGTAGGCCTCGCCCTGGTCCCGCAACGGGTCATACCCCCCTGTGATCACTGTCGCGTCGGGGAGGTTGCTCAGATCTGGGTTCAAGCCCGGCGACGCCAACACATCGCGCCGGTTTTCGCCTGCGTATGTCGAGTAGCAGTACTCGCTATCGCGGGCCGTGAGGAAGTAACCTTCCGCGAACTCCTCGAAGCTTCCGGTGAGGTCAGTCGATAGCTCGGTCGTGGGGTAGATCAGCGCCTGGTGCACGAGCGCGGGTTGGTGCCCTCGAAGCTGCTGCGCAGTGACTGCTGCGAGAGTGCCGCCGGCGCTGTCTCCCGCGACGGCGACGCGCGAGACGTCTATCGGCAGCGCAGAGTCTCCACGAAGCACGGCCTCAGTTACCGCGAGAGCATCCTGAATCGCGGCGGGGAATGGCGCCTCCGGCGCCCTTCGGTAGTCAACGCTGACTACGAGGGCACCTGAGTACTTCGCCAGGTCGCGTGCGGTCGTATCTGCGATTTCGAGATCGCCGAGAACAAAGCCTCCGCCATGGAAGTAGATCACGGCTGGCGCGTCATGCTCCACAGGGGTAGCGCTGTACAGCCGCACGGGAACGCCGGCAATCGTCGTGTCCTCGACATATGGAAGTTCCGTTGTCGCACCTGTGAGTGGGAGCGCGTTGCTGAGGGCGGCGCGGTTCTGTTCAACTGTCTGAGTGTCCGCCGGCGGTGAGCCTGCGACGATGTCGAGGAACCTTCTGGCATCAGGGTGCACTGTCATTGTGTCTCCTTCATTTTCATTTGCGCGAGTCGGCAACCGACGCTAGCAGGTTTTCCCCTGAATAGCAGGGCTTGTGTTCGCCGGATACCCCGGCGGCGGGTGAGTTTGCTGTTGGGTGAGATTCGGCAGTGCGCACCTATGGCTAGACCGCCGCGATCGCGTCGATCTCGATTGTTGCTCCGTTGTACAACGAGTGCACACCGATGACGGTGCTCGCTGAGGGCTCGGCCACTTGCACAATTGCGTTTCGAGTCCGGCGCCACATGGCGAGCTTGTCTTGATCGAGCTGTGTGATGTAGACGTTCACGCGAACGAGGTCTTCGTAGGTCGCTCCGCCTGCCGCGAGTGCGCGCTCGAGTTCTGCATAGGTGAGCTCGATGGCGCGAACGAAATCGCTGGGGACCGAACCGTCCGCTTCGAATCCGACCTGGCCGGAGATGAAGAGAAGGTCACCTGCGGTTACTCGGACACTGTCCGAGATGCCAGGTACGACGGGCGCTCTCGTATGCGCAATTCTTCCGTTCGCCATTCATTTCTCCTTTGGATGCGGTCGAATGGGCTCGATCTTGGGTAGCGCGGATCGCCTAGTCTCCACGGCCATATACGACGTAGAACGGAACCAGCGATTCGGGCAGCATCGACTTTCTGTCGAGCACGAACCATTTTCGGTTGTGGTACACGAGCGGGTTCGGCTCCTGGCACGGTCCGTCCGCCCTACGTGGACTTGCCCCGATGGCTTCTACGACGACGAGCGTGGCGTCCCTCACTTCGAACCGGTCCGCGACTCGTCCCCGTATCCACGAGTTGGCTCGCGGGTAGTATGGTTCCCCCGATGGGAGCCTGTCCCATTCGATGTCTTCACCAAAGCGCTCAGCTCCGCTGCGAGCGCCCAGTTTGGCAAGCTGAACCTGGTCCGACGCCAGCATGTGCACGATCAGGGTCTCGGCGCGCGCGATGGTGGGGGTGCTCGACGAGCGCGCCGAGGCGGAGAAGACCAGCGTTGGCGGATCGATCGAGACGGAGGCTACCGAACTGACGGTCATCGCTACCGGTCCGTCACCTGCGTCGGCGGTGACAATTGCAACCCCGGCGGGGTGGTGGCGAAAGGCGTAGGTGAACTCCTCCGCGGAGATGTTCTGATCGGCTCGTTCTCGGGACATCGATTGTCCTTCTCGCTGGGTCCGCGCGCCGATTAGACGATCGGAAGCACGAATCGTGCTTCCTCTTCGCGTCCGCACAGCACCTTTCCGTATGCTTCGTACCCACTCATCCCGAGGGTGTGTCCATGGCGACTCGCCGTTGCCTGATCCCGCCATATGCGCTGGAGAACGGACGCTTCAGCGAAGCCCGCAGACCCGTGCGCGGTCATCAGTTCGTGGATCATGGTGGTGATGGTCTCGACCACCCACCCGGCCTTCGCGCGCATCTCGATCCGCTCGGCATACGGCGCATAGTAGCCTCGCTCGGCGGCATCGTAGATCTGATCCGCCACCTCCTCCGCCACCCGTTCGGCTGCGTCCAACTGGAGCGCGGCCTTCGCGATCTGTACCTGGAAGGAGGCGGAGTCTGATTGCTTCTCATAGCCGGTGTAGGCGATGGCCTTCGTGTCCGCCTTCGCGATCACAAAATCGAGTGCCGCGCGGCCCATCCCAAGGTGGGGTCCAACCAGCTTCATGAACAGCGACGGAACGAACACCGTCTGGTAGGTCTGTTCGGGATTGTCGCCAAGGTGTTGGCCGTCGACGGCGGCAGTGAGCGGCAAGATGCGATGGTCTGGGACGAAGACGTTCTCGGCTACTTGGATGACGCTGCCGGTTGACTTCATCCCAGCGACGAACCAGTTGTCCTCCAACGTCAGGTCAGTGGTCGGGATCAGCGCGAGGCCAGCATCGACCACTTCCCCCGCGTCATTCTTCAGAGGGATGCCGAGCAGCGACCAACCTGCGTGACGGCTCCCGGTCCCGTACGCCCATCGGCCGGTGACTTTGAGCCCGCCGGGCACCTGCTCCGTGTCGGATGTCGTCGCGAGAACGATCGATATGAAGGAATCCACACCGCCCTCCCCGCCCCAGACATCCTGCTGCGCCTGCTCGCTCATGAGGCTCAGAACCCAGGCGCCCGAGTCCAAGATTCCGCAAACCCATGCCGTGCCGCCGTCGCCCCGTCCGATCGCCCGCGCCACGGCGTTGCACTCCCGCGTGTTTGCCGCAAGACCGCCGAACTTGGTCGGGGCGGAAACGCTGAATGCGCCGGTCTTCGCGACGGCAGAGAACATCTCGTCGGGGATCCGCCGCAAGTCCTCGCCGGCCCTACCTCCAGCCGCAAGCGCCGCACGCATGTCATCAATGCGGTCGATAACAGCGGCAACTTCGGGCCGAATACCTGCGTCTGACATCAAGTGACTCCTTCGTGGTCGACACTGGTCGCTGACAATCTCCAACTCATTGCCTGCTCGCTCATCATCGAGGGAGTGCAGCGACGTCATCACCCCCATTCAGGGGTGGGCCGCTGATCAGGTGCGTCCGCTCGGCGAATGCGCGAGGGACACCCTCGGAGGCGAGATGGCCAGACATGATGTCGTCGGAAGGCCGGACACGGTGCGCCGGTCCAATCAGGCGCGTGAGGATCGCGCAAACAGAACACTGCATGTGAACGGGCGCGACGCGGCAGTCGAGTGGGTGACCGAGGCGAGACGAATTCCGTGCCCACGCCGTGCCCACAACTGAAACGATCCCTGACGGCCCCTCTCCGGCGGTCCTATGCGACTCGGGTGGCGTCGAGCTGAGCCTGGATGGCGTCGAGGATGAGGGTGAGGCCGTTGTCGAATTCGCTCGGATAGGTGTAGTCGCCGCTGCTCAGCAGTTCGGTCAGCGACCGTGAGAGGTTCGGGTAGGCGCCCGGGTCGGGTGAGACGGTTGCCGCGAAGTCAGCTTCTGCGCCCGGGTTGGGCTGGAACGGGAGATTGGTCTCACTGAGCGCAAAGCCGTAAACGAAGGCGTCCACGGTTGAAAAAGCGAGCGTCGCCAGTGGAGCGGTGAAGCCGGCGGCGAAGAGCCATCCGAGGACCCTGTCGTGATGAGTCAGCAGGGCCGCGCTCGGCGCAGGCCGTGATTCGATCATCGCGATCGACCACGGGTGTGCGACGAATACGGCGCGGGCGGATCGAGCGCGCGTTTCCATTGCCTCTCGCCATGGCGCATCTGGCGGAGGAAGATCGATCTTGGCGATGGCCCATTCGGCGAGCGCGTCGAGGAGAGCGTCTTTGCTCGATACGTGGTGATAGAGCGACATGCCCTCGACTCCGAGCTCGCCGCCCACGCTGCGCATCGAGACACCAGCGAGACCGGACCGGTCGGCGACGGCAGCCGCCGCGGCGATCACGCGTTCCCTTGTCAGGGTCCCTCGTCGGCTCACTGTGACATCTTTGCGTAACTTACGGTCGTAAGAGTAGGATCGGGCGGCAAGTCTTACATGTGTAAGTTTTATCGCTGGGAGCCCGCATGATCGTCGATCCTTCTTCCCCGTTCCGGCCGCTCGACCCGAGAGTCCGGCTCGCCGCGCTCTGGACGAGCGTCATGTTCCTCGTCGCGTTCGTCGACATCTTCGCGTTCTACCGCGCTGACCTCCGAGAGCAGATCGAGGCAGGACGCGCTTTCGTATTCACCATCAACGAAGCCTTCATGTTGGGCATCGTTCTGTACGTCGCAGTGCCCTCACTGATGATCGCCGCGTCGGTACTGATCCCGCGCACGGTCAATCGGTTGATGCAAATCGTGGTCGCGGCAGTGTTCGCCCTCACGATCATCGGCGCTGCGATCGGCGAGTGGAGCTACTACCTCGTTGCCAGCGGCATCGAGCTCGCACTCCTCGCAGGGGTCATCGCCGTCGCGGTCCGATGGAAGGACACTCCACTGGTCGCGGCGCGAGACCTCGCGGCAGCCCGAACCTCCCGGGACGCGCGAGGGTGAGCCCGCGAGTGACCCGCTCACGACAAGCGCGCACGTTCCTCACCATCACCTTCAGCGCTGTCCTGCTGCTGTGCCTCCCGGCGCTGCTCGGCGTCGATGCCGACTACCTGGGGGTTGCCACGCCTCTTGCGCAGTGGATTCCCGCACTTGCGGTCATTCTTGCGGTCAGACCCGTGCGCGGCAGCCGAGCCCTACGAAGCTTGTGGCGCGCCTCACCCTTCGGCGGGGCACGCACCTGGATTGTCATCGGGCTCACCACGGCCGCCATCCTCGTTGTCGCCGCGGCGCAGATCGTTGTGGGCGTCGCCGTGGGCGTCGTCTCGTGGTCACCCGATCCCGCCCTCGGCGAAACCGCTTTGCTTGTTCTCCCCGTGGCGCTGCTCGCCTTCCTCTCCGCAACAGGTGAGGAGTTCGGCTGGCGGGGATTCCTCTGGACCCGCGTCCGAGGGAATCGTGGGTTCTGGTGGACCGCCCTCGCTGTCGGTGCCGTCTGGACGGCCTGGCATCTCCCACTGCTCGTCGCATACGGCGCTCAGGGGGACCTGTCCTGGCGAACCGTGCTCGGAACGACGGTCGACCTCTTGGTGGCCTCACTCGTCCTCGGCGCCGGGCGCGAGCTTTCCGGGAGCGCGTGGCCGGCTGCATGGGGCCATGCACTGGTCAATTCCGTCCTCGTCTTCGCGTCGACCGCCTTCGTCACACCCGCGACGCAACTTCCCGATCCAGCGTTCTGGGTGTATAAGGCTCTCGGCTGGGCGGCGTGGGTGGGCGCGGCGGCGGGGATGCTCGCTCTTCGAAGGCGCCTCCTTATCGCACCCGCGCGAGACGTCACCGGGCGCAGCCTCGACGAAACCGAGGATGCGCTGCTGGAAGCGCTGCGCACGAGCGATGTCGACGCCCTGCGCGCTTTGCTTGCCGAGGATCTGCGTTTCCGCCTGCCCGACGGTTCGGTGGTCGATCGCGCAGCCGATCTGCACGCACACGCGTCCGGAGCACTGAGGTTTCTGCAGATCGACGAGACGCACCGAACGACGGACCAGCAGAAAGGGAAGGGAAGCACAGTGTCGAGATCACGCGTTCACGTTGTCGACCGCGGGCGCTTCGCGGAGGCGACGATGACCTATCGCCGTTCGTGGGCGATCGTCGGGGGCCGCTGGCAGGTCGTCGCGGGCAGCGCCGAGGTTGTGAACGACGAGGAAGCGGTGGCACTGTGACTACTTACGCTGAAACAACTCCTCCACCCACTGCGAGCAACTCCGATCTCCAGTACACGGTGCGGCAGGTGCTGGGGATCTGGGCCGCTGCGGCGATCCCGATGGCATCACTTGCGGCAGAGTGGGCGAACGACTTCATTCAGCGAATCGACGCGGCAATGACCAACGAGACAACCTGACGTCGGGCCCCTCGCGAGACAACATCCGCGGCCGCGGCCGCTGCCTCGACATCCGCCTCCGCGGCATTCTCCTCCTCGTCTTCGGCCGCATCCCCGGCGTTGACGTCGTCTGCGGCGCCTTCCTCGGCCCACGGCGCCCTCCGCGGCGTCTTCGCTCTCCCCGGATTCCTTCACATCGCCCGCGGGCAAAGAGCGGATCGAAGTGACCGTCGTCGACGAACCACTCAAAGCCAGGTCTATAAAGCGCGTCGGACGCGGGTCGCTCTACGCCCGACTCGAGTTCGAGCAAGGCGTCTCGGGAAAGTGTCACGACAAGGGCGGCTCGATGCTCTCAACGCATGCCCGTTACGCGTGACATCCAGTGTCATCCCACCGCGTTACCGACACGCGTGTGCACCCCGTCGGGATCGACGGGTCCGCCCGTATGGAATCCGTGAGGACCGTCGACCTAGGGGGGACGGAGCGGTTTCCTCGTCACGTGCCCCGGCACCCGCACGGATTCCCCGCGCGGGCCTCGACGCTCCGAAAGAGACACCGTGCTCGACATCCTCGTCGTGGCCGCCACCGTCGCCCTGTTCGCGCTGGTCGGCCTCCTCATCCCCGGCCTCGAAAGGCTCAGCCCGCGCCAGACCCGACCCGCTCGTCATCACGTGACCGACGGAGGCGACCGGCCGTGATCGTCATCTCGCTCCTGTCGCTGCTGCTGGCCATCGGCGCCGTTGTGTACCTGGTCGCCGCGCTCCTGGCACCCGAGAAGTTCTGATGGACGCTGCCGACATCTGGTCCGGGGTGCTGCAGTTCGCGACCGTGGTCCTGCTACTCGCCCTGCTCTACAGGCCGCTGGGCGACTACATCGCGTTCGTCTACACCTCGCCCCGCCACGCCCGCGTCGAACGCTGGCTGTACCGCGCGACGGGGGTCGATGAGACCTCCGAGCAAACGTGGCAGGCGTACGCCCGCAGCGTGCTGTCGTTCTCGCTCATCGGCGTCCTGTTCGTCTACGCCCTGCAGCGGCTGCAGGAGTTCCTGCCCTACGCGCTGGGCCTGCCCGCCGTCCCCGAAGGGCTCGCCTTCAACACCGCGGTGTCGTTCGTGACGAACACGAACTGGCAGTCCTCCTCACCCGAGCTGACCCTCGGCTACACCGTCCAATTCGCGGGTCTCGCGGTGCAGAACTTCGTGTCGGCCGCCGTCGGGATCGCCGTCGCGATCGCCCTCGTGCGGGGGTTCGCGCGCCGCGGCTCCGCCACGATCGGCAACTTCTGGGTCGATCTCGTGCGCGGGTCCGGCCGAATCCTGCTGCCCCTGTCGATCGTGGCTGCCATCGCGCTGCTCACGGCGGGAGTCGTCCAGAACTTCTCGGGGTTCACGGCGGTCGACACCCTCGCCGGCGCGACGCAGACCATCCCGGGCGGTCCCGTCGCCTCCCAGGAGGCGATCAAGGAGCTCGGCACCAACGGCGGCGGGTTCTTCAACGCCAACTCGGCGCATCCGTTCGAGAACCCCGCCCCGTGGACGAGCGCCTTCGAGGTCCTCCTGCTGCTGGCGATCCCGTTCGCGATGCCTCGCGCGTTCGGCAGGGTGGTCGGCGACAACCGGCAGGGCTACGCGATCGTCGCGGTCATGGGGTCGATCTTCGTCGCCTCCATCGCCGCCGTCTCATGGCTCGAGAGCCTCGGCCTGGGCACGGCACCGCACCTGGCCGGCGCCGCCATGGAGGGCAAAGAGACGCGGTTCGGCATCCTCGGCTCCACCCTCTTCGCCGGCGCGACGACCCTCACCTCCACTGGCGCGGTCAACTCGATGCACGACAGCTACACGGCCCTGGGCGGCATGATCCCCATGATCAACATGATGCTCGGCGAGATCGCGCCCGGCGGCGTCGGTTCCGGACTGTACGGGATGCTGGTGCTTGCCGTCATCGCGGTGTTCGTCGGCGGCCTGCTGGTGGGGCGGACGCCCGAGTACCTGGGCAAGAAGGTGGGCCCCCGCGAGATCAAGCTCGCGAGCCTGTACATCCTGGTCACTCCGCTCCTGGTACTCGCGGGCACGGCACTCAGCTTCGGCATCCCGGCCATCCGCTCGGATGTCGAGAACGTCTCGATCTGGAATCCCGGGGTGCACGGCCTGAGCGAGGTGCTCTACGCCTTCACCTCGGCGGCCAACAACAACGGCTCGGCCTTCGCCGGGCTGACGGCCAACACCGTGTGGCTCAACAGCGCACTGGGCGTGGCCATGCTCCTCGGGCGATTCGTCCCGATCGTCCTCGTGCTGGCCCTGGCCGGATCCTTCGCGGCACAGCAACGGATGCCGGTCAGTGCCGGCACCCTGCCCACCCACCGACCGCAGTTCGTCGGCCTCCTCGCGGGAGTCGCCGTGATCGTGACGGCCCTGACCTACTTCCCCGTTCTCACGCTGGGTCCCCTGGCGGAAGGGCTCCTCTGACATGTCCACCCTCGCCTCCCCCTCACCCCGCGCACGCTCCCCCCGCACTCGTACGGACCGCGCCCGAGCCTTCAGCGCACAGGCGCTCGTGCGCGCCCTGCCCGGGGCTCTGCGCAAGCTCAACCCCGCGTCGCTGTGGCGCAATCCGGTCATGCTCCTCGTGTGGGTCGGGGCTGCCCTGACGACGCTGATCGCAATCGCAGAACCGTTCCTCGGCGGCCCCGAAGCCTCGGGCGGTTCGGCGGTTCCCGCCGGTTTCACCTGGGGGATCGCGGTCTGGCTGTGGCTCACGGTGCTGTTCGCGAACCTGGCCGAGTCTGTCGCCGAGGGCCGCGGCAAAGCGCAGGCCGCCTCCCTGCGCAAGATCCGCACCCAGACCCTCGCCCACCGCGTGGCACAGTACGACGGGACGTCGGATGCCGCCGCCGAGCACGCCGCCGTGATCGACGTCGCCTCGAGCGACCTGCGCCTCGGAGACGTCGTCGTGGTCGGACCCGGCGAGCTGATCCCCGGGGACGGCGACATCGTGGCGGGCATCGCGACCGTCGACGAGTCAGCCATCACGGGCGAGTCCGCACCGGTCGTCCGGGAGTCCGGCGGCGACCGCTCGGCCGTCACCGGCGGCACCCGGGTGCTCTCCGACCGCATCGTCGTACGGATCACCTCCCAGCCCGGGCAGACCTTCGTCGACCGGATGATCGCACTCGTCGAAGGAGCGGCGCGCCAGAAGACGCCGAACGAGATCGCGCTCAGCATCCTGCTGGCGAGCCTGTCGATCGTGTTCGTGGTCGTCGTGGCGACGATGAACCCGATCGCGTCGTACGCCGCCGCTCCCGTGAGCATCCCCGTGCTCGTGGCGCTGCTGGTGTGCCTCATCCCCACCACGATCGGCGCGCTCCTGTCGGCGATCGGCATCGCGGGCATTGACCGACTCGTCCAGCGCAACGTCCTGGCGATGTCGGGTCGCGCCGTCGAGGCAGCGGGCGACGTCACGACCCTGCTGCTGGACAAGACCGGGACGATCACCTACGGCAATCGCCGCGCGGTCGAGGTCATCCCGGCACCCGACGTCCCGGCCGAGGAGCTCGCCCGGATCGCCGCGCTCTCGTCGCTGTCGGACCCCACCCCCGAGGGCAGCTCCATCGTCGAGCTGGCGGCTGCGCGCGGCATCCGCGTCGACCTGCCGTCCGATGCCGTGCCGGTGCCGTTCACTGCCCAGACGCGCATGAGCGGGATGGACCTGGCGGACGGCACGCAGGTGCGCAAGGGCGCGGGGTCGGCGGTCATGGCGTGGCTCGATGAGGCAGGAGCCGGTCCCGAGCCGGCGGTGCGCGCGGCGATCTCCTCGGCAGCGGATGCGATCGCGGCCGATGGCGGGACGCCCCTGGTGGTCGCGACCCTGGATGCCACCGGCCGGGCCGCCGTCCACGGGGTCGTGCACCTGAAGGATGTCGTCAAAGAGGGCCTGCGCGAGCGATTCGACGAGCTGCGCGCGATGGGCATCCGCACCGTCATGATCACCGGCGACAACCCGCTCACCGCCCGCGCCATCGCGGCCGAGGCCGGTGTCGACGACTTCCTCGCCGAGGCGACGCCCGAAGACAAGCTCGCGCTCATCCGGCGAGAGCAGACCGGCGGCAACCTCGTCGCCATGACCGGAGACGGCACGAACGATGCACCCGCGCTGGCGCAGGCCGACGTCGGGGTCGCGATGAACACCGGCACCTCGGCGGCGAAGGAGGCCGGGAACATGGTCGACCTCGACTCGGATCCGACCAAGCTCATCGACATCGTCCGGATCGGCAAGCAGCTGCTCATCACGCGCGGGGCGCTCACGACGTTCTCCCTCGCGAACGACGTCGCCAAGTACTTCGCCATCATCCCGGCGATGTTCGTCGGGATCTTCCCGGGGCTCGCCGCGCTGAACATCATGCAGCTGAGCAGTCCGGCATCGGCGGTCACGAGCGCGATCATCTTCAACGCCCTCGTGATCATCGCGCTGATCCCGCTGTCGCTGCGAGGCGTGCGCTACCGCGCCGTCAGCGCCTCGGCCCTGCTCGGGCGCAACCTGCTCGTCTACGGCCTCGGCGGCATCATCGCGCCATTCGCCGGCATCAAACTCATCGACCTCGTCGTCAGCATCCTGCCCGGATTCTGACCCGCACTCCGGGAGAACCTCATGTCTTTGCGGATCCTCGCTCGCACCCTCGCGGTGTCGCTTCGCGCCATGGTCGTCGCCACCGTCGTGCTCGGCATCGGCTACACGCTTCTGATCACCGCCGTCGGCCAGCTCGCCCTGCCCTGGCAGGCCGGCGGCTCCCTCGTCACCGACTCGACAGGTCGCGTCGTGGGCAGCGCGCTCATCGGGCAGTCCTTCGCGGATGCCGAGGGCGTGCCCCTTGCGCAGTACCTCCAATCACGCCCTTCGGCAGCCGGCGACGGGTACGACGCGGGAGCCTCCGGCGGCAGCAACGAGGGGCCCGAGAACGCGACGTTGATCGAGCAGATCGCGCAGCGTCAGGCGGCGATCGCGACCCGCGACGCGGTGGCGGTCGCCGCGATCCCTGCTGACGCCGTGACCGCGTCGGCGTCGGGCCTTGACCCCCACATCAGCCCCGAGTACGCGTTGCTGCAGGTCCCCCGCATCGCCGCTGCCCGGGACCTGGACGAGGCCACCGTGCGCGAGATGATCGAGTCTAGGATTCAGTCACGCGACCTCGGCTACCTCGGCCAACCCAGGGTGAACGTCCTCGAGGTCAATCTCGCGCTGGATCGTCTGGAGGGCTGACCATGGGCGCAGGGCGGCTCCGGGTCCTGCTCGGCGCAGCGCCCGGGGTCGGCAAGACCTACGAGATGCTCAGCGAGGGCCGCCGCCTGCGCGACGAGGGCCGCGACGTCGTCATCGCCGTCGTCGAGACGCACGGGCGCGCAGCCACTCTCGCGCTGACGCACGGACTCGAGGAGGTCCCGCGCCGCGTCGTCACCCATCGCGGGGTCGAGCTGCGCGAGATGGATCTGGATGCCGTGCTCGCCCGCCGACCGCAGCTCGCCCTGGTCGACGAGCTCGCCCACACCAACGCCCCCGGCTCCCGACACGCGAAGCGCTGGGAGGACGTCGACGAGCTGCTGGCGGCAGGCATCGACGTGATCGCCACCGTGAATGTGCAGCACATCGCGTCCCTGGGCGCGGTGGTCGAGCAGATCACCGGGGTCCCGCAGCGGGAGACGGTGCCGGATGCCGTCGTACGCGCCGCCGATCAGATCGAGGTGGTCGACCTGGCGCCGCAGGCGCTGCGCGACAGGCTGGCGGCGGGCCTGGTGTACCCCGCCGAGCGGGTCGACGCGGCACTGTCGAACTACTTCCGGCTCGGAAACCTCACGGCGCTGCGGGAGCTCGCTCTACTCTGGCTCGCCGACGAGGTCGACTCCGCGCTGCAGCAGTACCGGCGACAGCACGGCATCGAGGGCACGTGGCAGGCCCGCGAGCGCGTCGTCGTCGCTCTCACCGGCGGACCCGAAGGCGATACGCTGCTGCGCCGCGGAGCCCGTATCGCCGCCCGGTCGGCGGGCGGCGAGCTCCTGGCCGTCCACGTCGCCGGCCAGGACGGTCTGCGCTCGGCCGCACCGGGCTCGCTCGCTGACGCGCGCGCTCTGGTCGAAGCCCTCGGCGGGACCTATCACCAGCTCGTCGCAGACGACATCCCGCGCGCGCTCGTGGATTTCGCGCGGTCGGTCAACGCGACCCAACTTGTGATCGGGGTGAGCCGCCGGAACCGGCTGTGGTCGGCCCTCGGCGATCCTGGGATCGGCGCGACCGTGATCCGGGAGTCCGGCGATATCGACGTCCATATCGTGACGCATGCCGCAGCCGGCAGAGGCTCGGTCCTTCCCCGTCTGCGTGGCGGTGCGCTCAGCGTCAAGCGGCGCATCCTCGGCTTCGTCGTCGCGGTCGTCGGCGGACCCCTCCTGTCATGGTTTCTCCTGAGCTTCCGCAGCGCGGACTCGATCACCGCCGATGTCCTCGCGTATCAGCTGCTCGTCGTGATCGTCGCGCTCGTCGGGGGGATCTGGCCCGCGCTGTTCGCCGCCGTCCTCTCCGGTCTCACCCTCGACTTCCTCTTCGTGGAGCCGTATTTCACCGTCACGATCGCCGATCCCGCCGAAGCGGTCGCGCTGGCGCTTTACGTCGTGATCGCAGTGTTGGTCAGCTACGTCGTCGATCAGGCAGCCAGGCGCACGCGGCTCGCCCAGCGCGCGTCGGCGGAGTCGGAACTGCTCGTGACGGTCGCGGGCAGCATCCTGCGCGGGCAGAGCGCGTTGCGTGCCCTCGTCACGCGCGCCCGCGAGGCCTTCGGGATGACCGGCGCGCGCCTGGTCGCCGCCGACGGCACGGTCCTCGCCACCGACGGCGAACCCGTCCCCGACGGCAGGTTCACGACCCTCGAGGTGCGCCGGGGCGGCGAGACCCAGGCCGTGCTCGAACTGCACGGAGGGGACCTGGATGCCACGACCCGGCGCCTGGCCGACGTCATCGTCGCGCAGCTGGGCGCGGTTCTCGAGCAGACCGAGCTGGCCGAGTCGGCACGGGAGGCTGATGTGCTCGCCGAGACCGATCAGGTACGCTCAGCGCTCCTCTCGGCAGTCAGCCACGACCTTCGCCGACCGCTGGCGGCCGCCGTGGCCGCGGTCGGGGGACTGCGCGCCCTGGGCGTCGAGCTCTCGGCTGCGGACCGCGGCGAGCTGCTGGCCACAGCCGACGAGAGCCTGCGAACCTTGACGCAACTCGTGACCGACCTGCTCGATGTAAGCCGGGTGGAGGCGGGCGTCCTGGCGGTGTCGCTGTCGCCCGTCGACGCCATGACGGCCATCTCGGCGGCGCTGGACGAGCTCGGCGCCGGTCCGGACGCGGTCGAGCTCGCCATCGACACAGACCTGCCTCCGCTGCGCGCCGACCCCGTGCTCCTGCAGCGCGTCATCGTCAACGTCATCGCCAACGCGCTGCGTCACGCTCCCGCCGGAACGCGCGTGCGCATCTCCACGAGCGGGCTGGCCGAGGCGGGCGAGATCCGTATCATCGACCACGGGCCCGGCATCCCGTCGGATGCTCGCGATCAGGTGTTCGTCCCGTTCCAACGCCACGGCGACAGCGACAATGCCGTCGGGCTGGGCCTCGGTCTCGCCCTCTCGCGCGGGTTCACCGAGGGCATGGGCGGAACTCTCACCCCCGAGGACACTCCCGGAGGCGGACTGACCATGGTCATCTCGCTTCCGCTCGTACGCCCCGTAGGCACGGAGGAGTCGTGAAGATCCTCATCGCCGACGACGATCCCCAGCTCGTCCGGGCGCTTCGGATCACCCTGACCGCCCACGGCTACGACGTTGTGACGGCGGGGGACGGGGCGGCCGCTGTCGTCCTGGCCGCGCAGACTCATCCGGATGTCGTCCTGCTCGACCTCGGGATGCCGAACCTCGGCGGTGTCGAGGTCATCGCGGCGCTGCGAGGCTGGACGCAGGCGCCGATCATGGTCGTGTCGGGCCGGACGGGGTCTGCGGACAAGGTCGAGGCGCTGGATGCCGGAGCCGACGACTACGTGACCAAGCCGTTCCAGATCGACGAGCTGCTCGCGCGGTTGCGCGCCCTGGCGCGCCGCAGCGCCTCGGTACCCGGCGATGCGCGCGTCGCGTTCGCCAACGTCGAGGTCGATCTCGCGGCCAGGTCGGTCCGCCGCGCCGGCGAACGCGTGCATCTGACACCCACCGAGTGGCGCATCCTCGAGTTCCTCGCGCGCCACCCGGGCGCGCTCGTGACGCGTCAGACACTGCTGAAGGAGATCTGGGGCACCGATCAGGTCGCCGACACCGGCTACCTTCGCCTCTACCTGTCGCAGCTTCGCAAGAAGCTCGAGGTCGACCCGTCGCATCCGGTGCACCTGCTGACCGAGTCGGGCATGGGCTACCGGCTGGTGCTCGACGCCGACCAACGCGAGGGGTGACGACAGTCGCGACGGGGTGCGCGCACTCTGCGAGCAGCCTCCGCGCCGCGGTGATCACCGCCGGCTCGCCTCTGTGGTCTGACCACGTGTTAGTCTGTGGTCTGACCACTCTGGTCGTCACACCTGCACCGTGACGACATCCCTGCTCGCGCCGACCGCGCCCTGACCAGCGCACCCGTCGACAAGCGTGGGGACCGCACCGAGACGGAGACCACCTCGTGGACCTTCTGGACCCGCTACTGCTTGCCCGGTGGCAGTTCGGCCTGACGACGCTCTATCACTACCTGTTCGTGCCGCTGACCCTGGGGATGGCGCCTGTCGTCGCGATCTTCCAGACCGTCTGGTACCGCACCGGAAACGTGAAGTGGCTGCACCTGACGCGCCTGTTCGGGAAGATCTTCCTCATCAACTTCGCGATGGGCGTGGTCACCGGCATCGTGCAGGAGTTCCAGTTCGGCATGAACTGGTCGGCCTACTCCCGCTTCGTCGGCGACGTCTTCGGCGCACCGCTCGCATTCGAAGGACTCATGGCCTTCTTCTTCGAAGCCACCTTCGTCGGCCTGTGGATCTTCGGCTGGGATCGCCTCCCCCGCCTGCTGCACCTCGCCTCGATCTGGATGGTCGTGCTCGGCTCGACCCTCTCGGCCTACTTCATCCTCGCGGCCAACGCGTTCATGCAGAACCCCGTCGGCTATCGCCTCGCCGAGGACGGCAGTCGCGCCGAACTCACCGACATCCTTGCCCTGTTGACCAATCCGGTCGTCCGGGCGGCGTTCCCGCACACCGTGTTCTCGGCGTGGATGTTCGCCGCAGCCGTCGTCGTGGCCGTGTCGGCCTGGCACCTCTCGCGCGGTCAGCACCTCGACACGATGCGCGCGTCGCTACGGGTGGCGCTATGGGGCGTGGTCGGATCTTTCGCGCTCGTGGCACTCTCGGGCGACCAGCTGAGCCTCGTGATGGTCGAGACCCAGCCGATGAAGATGGCCGCCGCCGAGGCGATGTGGAACACGGCCTGCGGGGCGGATGCCTCCTTCTCGGTCTTCTCGCTCGGTACGCCGGATGGCAGCGAAGAGATCTGGTCGCTGCGCGTGCCGTACCTGCTCTCGCTGCTGTCGACCCATTCGCTCGACGGGTGCGTCGAGGGCATCAACGATCTCCAAGCCCTGTACACCGCCGAGTTCGGCGCCGGCGTCGACTACACCCCGATCATCTGGGTGACCTACTGGTCGTTCCGATGGATGATCGCGCTCGGCGGCCTGGCGGCCCTCGTCGCGGTCGCCGGTCTCTGGGTGACCCGGGCGAAGGCGACCCGCCCCGTCGCGCCGTGGATGTGGAAGGTCGCGGTCTGGTCGGCGCCGCTGCCGCTGCTGGGCGCCCTGGTGGGCTGGGTGTTCACCGAGATGGGCCGCCAGCCATGGATCGTGTTCAGCCTCATGCTGTCCGAGGATGGCGTGTCCCCGAGCGTGCCGGGATGGACGGTGCTGATCTCGCTGCTCGCGTTCACGCTCATCTACGCGTCGCTCGCGGTGGTGGAGTTCGGCTTGATCGTGCGGGCCGCGCAGAAGGGACCGGTCGAGGAGGCAACGGATGCCGAGGGCAGTCCCCAGGTCGCGACGACGGTCTACTGAGCCGCGGCCGCGGCATGCGTCTCCTGCTGCGGTAGAACGGCACCGGTGTTGACCGAGGCCGTTGCCGATCGATCGGAGTCAGGGTCCGGCCGGCAGCAGGGTGAGGCCGCTGTCGTCGGCGACGAGAATGCTTCCGGTATCGGTGATCGCGGTCGCTTGAGCGGCGCCGTGCACGGTGCCCACCTCATTCCACGCGCTCGCCCCGACCGCATGGACCCAGATCTTCTCATCCGCATCCACGCCCGCGATCAACTCACCGTTCGGCGACACAGACAATGCGTAGAGCATGGGCGCACCTGGCCATGGCTGGAACGACCGCGCCCCATCCGTGCTGACCCGCAGCCCGTCTGGTGTTGCGGCGACCACGTTCCCGCCACTAGTGACCACAAGGCCGACCGCCATCAGCTGGCCACCCGTCGGAGCCCACGAATCGCCCCCATCCGTACTGGCCAGTATGTCGATGGCGTCGGTGGCCAGACCGTACACGGTGCCGTCGCCGCCGGCAGCGAGAGCGTGGAAGTCCTTCTCGCCGGTAAACGCCACCGGCTCCCAGCTCTCCCCGGCGTCTGCGCTACGGATGATGCCGAGATTGTGATCGCCGAGCTCGGTAGGGGTGTCTGGTCGGGGGTGCCCCGAGGCGATCAGATCCTCGCCCACGACAGTGAGTCCCATCGCATCGAAACCGTAGGCGCCCACCCGCGAGAGCAGTTCTCCGTCCGCGCTGGCCGCGAAGATGCCGTCGTGAGTGCCGAGGAGAAACCCGTCGCGCTCGGGATCAGGAACGATGGCGTGTACATGGGATGCCATCGCGGCGTGAGCGGTGCCCGTCGACGGTGGTCCTCCCGTTGCGCATCCGGCCAGCACGAGCAGCCCGGACAGAGCAAGGGCGGCCGTGGTCGCACGCAGGTGAACTGGCATATGCGTCCCTTTCAGGTTGCGGCAGGGGAGCCACCGGAGCAGGCCCGATGACACCCCTGCCGAGTGTCAGATCTGCGCCAGCAGATCCCGCATCAGGGCGATCTCGGCCGTCTGCGCATCGGCGATCGTCTGCGCCAGAGCAATCACGTCCGGGTGTCGACCTTCAGACAGTTCGACCTGCGCCATCTCGATCGCGCCCTCGTGGTGAGTGATCATCTGCTCCAGGAACAGCCGGGCAGCCTCCGCACCTTCGGCGGCGTCCAGCGCCGCCATGTCGTCGGCGGACATCATGCCGTCGCCCATGTCCATGCCATCCGTGCCACCGGCATGCGACATCCCCCATGCCTCGAGCCACGACTGCATCAGCTCGATCTCCGGGGCCTGCGCATCTTTGATCTGTTGCGCAAGCTCCCGTACGCGCGGATCGACGCCGGACTTCGCCAGCACCATGTCGCTCATCTCCACCGCCTGCTGGTGATGCGGAATCATCATCATCGCGAACATCGAGTCCGCCGTATTGAACTCCGCCTGCGCCTCTAGCGAGGATGGCGCGGAGGGAGACATCCCCTCGCCGTGATTCATGCCCGGCATCGAACCCGATCCGGCCTCGGTGCACCCGGCAAACACCAACGCCAGTGCGAGCGGCGCCGCCGACAGCGCGACCAAACGAGACTTCTTCATGACAAACCTGTCCTTCTCATCGAACGTGAAATGCGCCCGCATGCGGGCATGACTCAGCTCCCCACCGCAGGGGTGGAGGACGAGTCCCATCACGTACGACTGATCGACAATTCGAGAAGAGACGGCGGTCTCGGGCGTACCGGAATCGGGGGCCGGATGGCGAGGGCGACAATGCCCGGTCGACCGAACCTGCGGACCACCCCTGGCCCGGTCCGAGCGACCAGCATGACCGTGACGAGCAGACCGAGCACGCACGCCAGCATCATCGCGCCGTGCTCGCCGCCGCCGCAATCGGCACAACCGACCTCGGGGGCCCCGGAGGGCGCTGCCATCGCATTGTGATCGTGCCCGCCTCCATGCTCGACGGCCGAGACAGGCACCGGCTCTGAATGACCGACGGAAAGAGTATGCATACCCAAGAGGCCCACGACCACAAGAGCGGCGAACACCACCGACATCGCCCACTGCCAGAACACTGGCGGGCGAAGCTCACGAGCGACGGGACCCAGCATGATGTACCGATCTCAGAATACCCCGCCCCGGTATGCATCCGATACGTGAGGCGGAGGACCTATGCCCGACCGATTCCACCCTCACGGACTGGCGTTGACGGGACCGGTCTTGACGGGGTCGGTCTTGACGGAGTCGGTCTTGACGGGGCGGCCGCGCTTGGGTCGCTGGGTGGCGATCTCCAGCGCCATAGTGTGCGAAGGATGCCTCGCCAGGCGTTCCTGCGCTTGATCGAGCCAGCGCACCTCTGCCTCGGCGGCGAAGATCATCGCGTCGAGCACCAGCGACCAGGCGAACTCCTCGGGACCGCCCGCGGTGCCGCCCGAGAACGCGGTGCCCCGCAACGACGAAAGGTGCGCGAGCGATGCGTCGCGCTGAGCTCGGATGAGCTCCGCGACATCCACCCCGGGAAGAGTCGCGGCCACCGCGAGTTTGATCGCAAGTTCGTCACGGGTGCCTTGGCTCCGCGCGACGGGCGAGGTGAGCCACTCCGCGGCAGCCGCCGAGCCGGCATCCGTGATCTCCCAGTACGTGTGGCCGTCCTTGTCGACCTCGCGCCGCGACACCAGGCCATCCCGTTCCAGCCGCTCGAGGGTGCTGTAGATCTGGCCGACGTTCAGAGGCGAGGTCGACCCCGTGCGGCGATCGAACTCGGACCGCAGCTGATACCCGTAGCAGGGTCCTTGATCGAGGATCGCCAGCAGGCTCTGCCTCACCGACATCCGCGCCTCCCTGGCGGCGATGTGCATACCGGGTAACCCATCGCTCACTCCATGGATACCGTCCGATGACGGGGCGGCGCAGCTGCGTATCGCGCGTTTGGCGAAATCCCCTATATGGTCTGACCACAGACAGGCTCCGATCGTCGGGATCCACCGAAGGATTGGGCCCCGCGGGCATCGCGGGCGTAGAACGGCATCGTGTTCGGTTCCCCTCGGCAACGCCTCCTCGGATGCCTCACCCTCCTGCCGGTCCTCGCCGTTGCCGCTGCAGCCTGCTCCCCGGCGGCGGCCACCGCCCCCTCGCCCGCGTCGGTCGATCCGGTCGCGGGCATCACGGTCGGCGAAGGAGAGGTCGACATCCAGCTGTGGAGCGATCCGTCCTGCCCCCACTGCATGACCCTGGACGACGCGATCGGAGACGAGCTGGCCGACGTCATCGCGAACGGCACTGCCACGTGGACGCTGCATCCGATGACGTACGTGAGCGCCAAGCGCGGCGACACGACCGACTACTCGACGCGCGCCGCAGCACTCCTGTTCGGGGTGGCCGCGGCGGGGGATGCCGACGCGGTCCTTCCGCTGTATGAGCTGATCCAACAGAACCAGGTCAGCGCCGAGGGCGCACCGACCGACGCGGACCTGGTCGGTTTCGCGGCCGCAGCGGGCTCGTCATCCGACCTGTCGACGGCGATCACGGACTACGCGGCTATCGCGACCGCCGCCAACGAGGCGTGGTTGTGCGCGGCGATCCCCGGCACGGATCAGGTCGTCGACCATGTGCCCTTGCTGGTCATCGACGGCACTGTGTTCGAGGTTCGCGAAGACGGGACGGATGCCGCGCGCTTCCGCGCCGCGGTCACCGACGCGACAGCGGACTGATTCAGCCCAGCCCCTCGCGGTGCGGCACGTCGGAGCCGACGGTCTCGCCGGCGACGGGCTTGCGCGAGAGCCCGACCGAGCCGGACGCCGGATCCTTCGACAGCGCCGCGGCCACCGCAACCGATTCGTCGACATCCGGATACTGCGGCCGCAGCTGCACGGCCTGACGCTTCTTCTGCTCGCGCTTGGCTTTGCGCGACGAGTACGTGAGATTCAGCGCCTCGACAAAGATCGCGAACACCATCGGTCCGTAGATGAACGCCTTGTCGATCTTGATGTGGAAGCCCTCGGCGATGAGGAAGACGCCGATCAGCAGCAGGAACGACAGCGCCAGCATCTTCACGGTCGGGTGCGCGTTGACGAACGCGAAGATGAACCGCGACGCGAAGAGCATGATGCCGAACGAGAGCACCACGACGGTGATGATGATGACCATGTTGGAGGTCATTCCGACGGCGGTGATGACCGAGTCGAGCGAAAAGACGATGTCCAGCAGCAGGATCTGTGCGATCACCGAGCCGAAGGTCACGCCCTTGCGCCCGCCGGCGCCGTCGCCGTGCTCCTCCTCCGACCCCTCGAGCTTGTGATGGATCTCGGTGACCGCCTTGTAGACGAGGAACAGGCCACCCGCGATGAGGATGAAGTCCTTCCACGAGAACGAGATGCCCCACAGGGTCACGACCGGCTCGGTCAGGGTGATGATCCACCCCGCCGCGAACACGAGGCCGACGCGGATCAGCATCGCAAGCGTCAGCCCGAGGTTGCGCGCCCGCGCCTGTTGCTCCTTCGGAAGCTTGGAGGCGAGGATCGAGATGAAGATGACGTTGTCGACGCCGAGCACGACCTCGAGCACGAACAGCGTCACGAAGACGGCGATGAGGTCCGGCGTGAAGGCAAAGGAGAAGTCCACGGGGACAGCGTAGGGGGTGGATGCCGAGAGCCTGGCATCTTCCCCTTATACCCCCACGGGTATTATGGACGGCATGTCCTCGCCCTCCCCGGAACGCCTCACCAGACCCGTCATCGGCGAATGGGTCGACGGCATCGACATCCCGGTCATGAATGAACGTGTCGTGCGCGCCTCGGCCGGCATCCTGTTCCTCCTCGGCTTCGCCGCGTGGCTGTCGGGCGCGATCACCGGCGATCTGCAGTACATGCGCGGATTCGGCATCCTGTTCGCGCTCGAGATGTTCCTGCGCCTGTTCATCGGCACCCGCTTCACCCCGACGCTGCTGCTCGGCGCCCTCATCACGCGTCCCCAACGGCCCGAGTGGGTGGATGCCGTCCCCAAGCAGTTCGCCTGGGGATTGGGGTTCGTGATGGCGCTCCTGGGCTGCCTGTCGCTGGGGTGGCTGGGACTGCCGGCGGTCATCGCGCAGACGATCTGCGCCGGATGCCTGCTGCTGCTGTTCGCCGAGTCGGCCTTCGGCATCTGCGTGGGCTGCGAGCTCGCACGCCGGTTCAGCAGGCGCAAGCCCCAGCTGTGCGCCGGCGACACCTGCACCTACACCCCGCCGCGACGCGGCGAGCGCCACTCGATCCACTGACTCCGCTCCCGGTGAGCAGGGACACGGATGCCGAAAGCGCCCGCCGCATAGACTGGACGTGCCCGCACGCCGGCGCCGGTCTCGGCACATAGACCACTGGAGTCCCCCCTCGTGAGCACCCCGAACACTCCCGCGCGGCCCGCCGCAGATACCGTCGAGAACGCCGCCGCGACCCCGGAACGGGAGCAGCCGTACGGTGCGCTCGGGCTGAAGGATGACGAGTACGCGCGCATCCGCGAGATTCTCGGCCGGCGTCCCACGAGCGGCGAACTGGCGATGTACTCGGTGATGTGGAGCGAGCACTGCTCCTACAAGTCCAGCAAGATCTACCTGCGCCGGTTCGGGCAGAAGGTCAGCGACGAGATGCGCGAGCGCCTCATGGTCGGCATGGGACAGAACGCGGGAGTCGTCGACATCGGCGAGGGCTGGGCGGTGACCTTCAAGGTCGAATCGCACAACCACCCGAGCTACATCGAGCCCTTCCAGGGGGCAGCAACCGGCGTCGGCGGCATCGTCCGCGACATCATCTCGATGGGCGCGCGCCCCGTCGCCGTCATGGACCAGCTGCGCTTCGGCGCGATCGACCACCCCGACACCGCGCGCGTCGTGCACGGCGTCGTCTCGGGTATCTCGTTCTACGGCAACTGCCTGGGCCTGCCGAACATCGGCGGCGAAACCGTGTTCGACGCGGTCTACCAGGGCAACCCCCTCGTCAACGCCCTCGCGGTCGGTGTCCTCCGTCACGAGGACCTGAAGCTCGCCAACGCCTCCGGCGCCGGCAACAAGGTCGTGCTCTTCGGCGCCCGCACCGGCGGCGACGGCATCGGCGGGGCATCCATCCTCGCCTCCGACACGTTCGCCGACGGCGGCCCCACCAAGCGCCCCGCCGTGCAGGTGGGCGACCCCTTCGCCGAGAAGGTGCTCATCGAGTGCTGCCTCGAGCTGTACCGTGACGGCCTCGTCGAAGCGATCCAAGATCTCGGCGCCGCCGGCATCTCGTGCGCCACGAGCGAGCTGGCCGCCAACGGCGGCAGCGGCATGCGGGTTGACCTCGACAACGTGCTGCTGCGCGACCCCACGCTCACTCCCGAAGAGATCCTCATGAGCGAGTCGCAGGAGCGGATGATGGCGATCGTCGCGCCCGAGAAGCTCGACGCCTTCCTGGAGGTCACCGGCCGCTGGGAGGTCGAGACGAGCGTGCTCGGGGAAGTGACCGGCGACGGCCGTCTGCAGATCTTCTGGCACGGCGAGCAGATCGTGGATGTCGACCCCGCGACCGTCGCGGTGGACGGCCCGGTCTACGAGCGGCCCGTGGCGTACCCGACCTGGATCGATGCCCTCCGCGATGACTCCGCGAGCGCGCTGCAGCGCCCGAGCGAGCCCGATGACGTGCGCGAGCAGTTCCTGGCCCTCGTGGCCAGCCCCAACCTCGCCGACACCTCCTGGATCACGAACCAGTACGACTACTACGTCCTGGGCAACACGGCGCTGGCCTTCCCCGACGACGCCGGCATGGTGCGCGTGGATGAGGAGTCGGGCCTGGGCTTTGCGATCGCGACCGACTGCAACGGCCGCTACTGCCAGCTCGACCCATATCAGGGAGCGCAGCTGGCCCTCGCCGAGGCGTACCGCAACGTCGCCGTCACGGGCGCGAAGCCCGTCGCGGTCACCGACTGCCTGAACTTCGGCAGCCCCGAGAACCCCGAGGTCATGTGGCAGTTCGGTCAGGCGGTCGACGGCCTCGCCGACGGATGCCTTGAGCTCGGCGTCCCGGTCACCGGCGGCAACGTGTCGTTCTACAACCAGACCGGCGATCAGCCGATCTTCCCCACCCCCGTCGTCGGCGTGCTCGGCATCATCGATGACGTCGCCCGCCGCATCCCGTCGGGGTGGCAGGATGCCGGCGAGAACATCTACCTGCTCGGTGTCACCGCGAACGAGCTGAGCGGATCCGCGTGGGCCCAGACGGTGCACGGGCACCTCGGCGGCCGTCCGCCGGCGGTGGACCTTGCCGCGGAACGGCGCCTGGCCGACCTCCTGCACGCGGGGGCGCTGCAGGGCCTGATCTCGAGCGCGCACGACCTGTCCAGCGGTGGCCTGGCACAGGCCCTGGCCGAGAGCGTGATGCGGTTCGGGGTGGGCGCGCGCGTGTGGCTCGATGAGATCATCGAGCGCGACGGCGTGGATGCGGCATCCGCCCTGTTCTCGGAATCGACCGGGCGCGTGATCGTCTCGGTGCCTCGCGAGGACGACGTGAAATTCCGGGGTCTGTGCGAAGGGCGAGGCTATCCGGTGCTGCGCATCGGCGTCACCGATGCCCCTGGCGACGGTGCCGGCCCGAGCCTGGAGGTGCAGGGGCTGTTCACCGTCTCGGCGGCTGAGCTGCGCGACGTGGCCAGAGCGACCCTTCCCGCCGCCTTCGGGCCGACGATCGTCGAACCTGCCCTCTAGACTGATCGCATGTCCGACGACGACACCAACGTCTACAGCGAGACCCGACAGCGACGCATCAAGATCGTCGCCTGGGTCGTGATCGTCTCGCTCATTCTCGTGGGCGGCGGCGCCACCGTCCTCGCCCTGCTGTTCGGCTGAGCCCCTCTTCCGGCTTCCCCCCGTGCCCGGCGGGGGATGACGCGGTTAGCATGAGGGCGTGGAACCGATGTTCCAATTCCTCGGCAGCTACTGGTGGCTCGTCTTTCCGCTCATGGGAGTGATGGCCTCGATCGGTAGCGCCTGGGAGCGATCGGCCCGCCGCCGGCACAAGCGGCGGCTCGAGATCATCGCAGCCAAACGCGAGTTGCGCGCCGCGCAGGCAGCCGCGCGAGGCCGACCACTCATCGGTTTCGTGCCGCCCGGCGCGAGGGCTGGCGCCTCTCGTTCGACGGGCCACGACGGTGCCTCCGAGGCGGCCGCGGCGCAGACGGCGGGCCCGCCGGCGAGCACCAGTACCTCGGCGACACCGCTGCAGAAGCTGATGGCGACGCATGATGCGGTGACGGCGCGGTGGCTCGAGTACGAGCTGGATGTCGCAAAGCTCATCGCGTTCCCCGCCATGAGCGATGGCCGCCAGCCGCTGACGGCCGCGTTCCTGCGCGCCAAGAAGATCGCCGACCGGGCGCGTCCGGAGTCCGCTACCGCCCGCGTCAGCGCGGAGCAGCTCGCGGAGTACCGGGCTGCCGTCACCGACTACGAGGTGGCCTTCGAGCTCGCGGAGCGGGATGCGCGCCGCATCCGTGACTCGTCCTTCAGCGCGGGTGAGCGCAAGCGGCTCACCACCGCGAAGCAACTCCTGACGGTCGCCGTCGACCAGGCCGCGACCCCCGCGGAACGACAGCTCGCCTATCGGCGCGTCCGCGAGGAACTCGACGGGCTGCTTGCCCTGTCGGATGACGCCATCACCGTGCTCGAGAAGCGCGTCGCTCTCGAGTTGGCGCCGGGCAGCGCGACGACCTCGGGCGAGCCGGATGCCGCGGCGTCGGCGCCGTCGTCCGAATCCGCTCCCGGCGGCGCGGCCGACCGGCCGGCTCCCCCGACCGCACCGACGCCCCGCGTGTGGCCGGTCCCTTCCCGCACGCCGCGCTCCTGACCGCCTGACACGAGGGTCTCGCCGCGGCACGAGTTCCTCGCGCGCGCATCGCTCCTCGCCTCGGCGGACTCCCCCCCCCCCCCCGGGGCAACCTCGCACGACCACGACACTTGACGCATCTCTCGTTCTATGGTTACCTACTTGAGTAACTAACCCAAGGACATCGCCGGAGGCGCGGATGATCGAAGAAGGCAAGGCCCTCTTCCTGCAGATCGCAGAGAGCGTGGAGGACTCGATCGTCGACGGCAGCCTGCCCGAACAGACGCAGGCACCATCGACGAACGAGCTCGCCGCCTTCTACCGCATCAACCCGGCCACGGCCGCGAAAGGAGTGACGATGCTCGTCGACAAGGGCGTGCTCTACAAGCGACGGGGGATCGGCATGTTCGTGGCCCCCGGGGCCCGCGAGAGCCTGCTCGCCGAACGGCGTGCGGCGTTCCGCGAGCGGTACCTCACCCCCCTCCTGGCCGAGGCCCGAAAGCTCGGACTCGGCACCGAAGACCTCGCGCAGCTTCTCCGTGAGCACGCGCAGACCACAACGACGGAAGGCACACAATGACCATCCCTGACGCCGCAGGTGCGCACGAATCGGTGATCGAGGTGACAGGCCTCACGAAGCGATACCGAGACGCCGTCGCCGTCCAGGACGTGAGCTTCTCGATCCGCAAAGACACGATCTACGGCCTGCTCGGACGCAACGGCGCCGGCAAGACGACTGTCATGTCGATCCTCACGGCCCAGAACTTCGCCACGTCTGGTGAGGTGCGGGTCTTCGGCGAGCATCCGTACGAGAACGCCCGCGTGTTGCGCCGAATGTGCTTCGTGCGCGAAAGCCAGCGCTACCCCGACGATGCGAAGCCCATCCACGCGTTTGCGACGGCGAAGCTGTTCTTCCCGAACTGGGACCAGGACCTCGCCTACCGGCTCATCGCCGACTTCCGGCTGCCGGTGCGCACGAGGATCAAGAAGCTCTCGCGGGGGCAGCTCTCGGCGGTGGGCGTGATCATCGGCCTCGCCTCTCGCGCCGAGGTCACGTTCTTCGACGAGCCGTACCTCGGACTGGATGCCGTCGCCCGGCAGATCTTCTACGACCGGCTGCTGGAGGACTACACCGAGCACCCCCGCACCGTCATCCTCTCGAGCCACCTGATCGACGAGGTCTCGAACCTCATCGAGCGAGTGCTGGTGATCGATCGGGGACGCATCATCATGGATGCCGCGACCGACGACGTCCGCGATCAAGCGACCGCGATCGTCGGCGATGCCGCTGCCGTCGATGCCTTTGTCGCTGGGCGCGAGGTGCTCCACCGCGAGAGCCTCGGCCGCGTCGCCTCCGTCACTGTCGCGGGCGCACTGTCTGCAGACGAGCGCTCCCGCCTGACCGCGGCCGGGCTGGAGATCGGTCCGGTGTCGCTGCAGCAGTTGATCGTGCGCACAACCCAGCACGCCGATGAAGCGGATGCCGCAGCATCCGATGCCCGCATCACCACGAAGGGAGGCCCGCGATGAACCGGGTCGGAAACGTCGTTCGCATGCAGCTGGTCAACAAGCAGACGTTCATCTGGGTGCCGCTGCTCGTGCTCGGGGGCACGCTCGCGGTCACCCTTCTGATCTGGGCGATGCTCCCCCCGGAAGCAGTGAAGTACGGCGGCGGTGCTCAGGCGCCGATGTGGTACTTCTTCGCCGTAGGCATCATGGGCATGACACAGACGTTCCCGTTCTCGCAGGCGATGAGCGTCACGCGACGTGAGTTCTTCCTCGGCTCGCTGCTCACCGCCTCTTTGACCTCGGCCATCCTGACGGCGATCTTCGTCATCGGCGGGTTCATCGAGAAGGCGACCAATGGGTGGGGCGTCAACGGGTACTTCTTCTACCTGGACTGGATCTGGAGCGCGGGGGCGGTCGTCGCGGCAGCGGTCATCCTGTTCATGACGATGACCTTCTTCGTCACCGGCTTCGCGATCGCCACGATCTACAAGCGGTTCGGCCCTACCGTGCTGACGATCATCCTCGTCGGGCTGGGTCTTCTGCTGGTCGGAGCGTTGTGGCTCATCGGGCGCCTGAACGCCTGGGGTCAGGTGTTCGGCTGGATCGTGACACAGGGCCCGCAGGGCCTCGCGGTCGGGCTGCTCATCGCCCTCGTCGCCCTCTCCGGCATCGGGTACGGCCTCCTCCGACGCGCGACCCCCTGATCGGCCCCGCTGATCGCAGGGATGACAGAAGGGGCTCCCGGCCATACGGCCGGGAGCCCCTTCTGTCACGCTGAGCAGGTCACTCGACGATGATGGTGCTGAAGGCGTTCGGGTTCTCCGAGATCCACGCCTCGACGGCCTCGGCCTCGCGGCCCTCACCGTACTCGTTCACGACCATGTCCTCGAGCGAGGCGTAGTCGGCGTCATCCAGCTGGATGCCGGCGATGAGCTCCGCAGCCTCGGCGCAACGCTCCGAGAATCCGGTGGTGCCCAGGAAGTGCAGAGCCTCCGGCTCGCCCATGGCGCCCATGGGGTCTTCGAGGTCCTTCAGACCGTAGGCCTCGTTGGCCCAGAAGGGACGCCAGGAGGTCACCACGATGTCCTCCTGCGCGTCGACGGCGTTGCCGAGCTCGGTGAGCATGGCGGCCGTCGAGGAGGTGACGAGCTCGTACTCGCCCTCCAGGCCGTACTCCGGGATCATCACGTCCTGCGTCTGGGCCGTCAGGCCCGCGCCGGGCTCGATACCGACGATGCGGCCACCGAAACGGTCCGCGTTGCCGGCGAGGTCCTCGATCGAGGTGATGTCGACATACTCGGGCACGGCGATGGTGAGCTTCGCGCCCTCGTAGTAGGCACCGAGGTCTTCGATGTCGTCGCCGTACTCGTCCATGTAGTCGGCGTGCGTGAGCTCGGGCCATGCCGACGGGTAGATGTCGACGTCGCCCTGTGCAAGCCCCGCGTAGAGGGGTCCCGCCTCGGTCAGCGTCTGCATCTGGACGTCGATCCCGAGCGCGCCCAACTGGTTCTCCAGCAGGTATGCGGTGCTCAGGCCGTCGGTCCACGAGGGGAGGAATCCGAGCGTGACGGTGTCGCAGGTGACATCGCCGGCGGCATCGGTCTGGCCGTCGTCCGTGTTCGCGGTGCCGCTGCAGCCCGCCAGCGCGAGCGAAGCCGCCGCCCCGAGGACCAGTGCTGTGCTGAGGTGTCGCTTGTTCATGTGAAACGCATCCTTCATGTATGTCTCGTTCGTTCCGTATCTTCTTCTCTTGGTGGGAAGCGGCATGAGGTGCACGCTTCCGTTCAGCCGGTAGTCACCGGCTGCCCGCGGGGCGGAGATCCTCCGCCCGCGCGTGGTTCTGGGAGTCCTCGTTCGACGGCTGCTCCGGTGTGGCCGAGCGGGCGCTGCGGCGTCGCGCGAGAACGCCCAGCAGCGACGAACGGTAGTCGGCGGGATTGCCCAGCGCGGCGGTCACCCGGTCCAGGTAGACGGCGATGATCACGACGCCCAGACCCGCTTCCACACCCAGCGCCAAGTTGACCGTCGACACGGACTGGACGACGATCTTGCCCAGCCCATCCGCACCGACGATTCCGGCCAGCACCGCCATCGACAGCGCCAGCATGATGACCTGGTTGACGCCGGCCATGATGGTCGGCGTGGCAAGCGGGAGCTGGATCCCCCGGAGGATCTGCGACGGGGTCGCGCCGAACGCCTGTCCCGCCTCGACCGTCTCCGAATCCACCCCTCGGATGCCGAGCTCCGTCAGTCGCACGCCCGGAGGCAGCGCGAAGATCACGGTCGCGACCAGACCCGGCACGACACCGATGCTGAAGAAGGTGATCGCGGGGATCAGGTAGACGAA
The DNA here is from genome assembly GCF_057706855.1 of Microbacterium sp. bgisy207. Lineage (NCBI taxonomy): Bacteria > Bacillati > Actinomycetota > Actinomycetes > Micrococcales > Microbacteriaceae > Microbacterium > Microbacterium sp. bgisy207. The sequence goes on along the minus strand of NZ_JBYIPB010000008.1, from coordinate 4,198 downwards.
GGCCGGCATCGTCTGCATGAAGTCCAGGACGGGCTTGAGGATCGCGCGCACGGTGTCGTTGCGCGCGGACCAGATCCCGAGCGGGATGGCGATGGCCAGGGCGACCACCGTCGCCACGAGCACGAGGGAGAGCGTCTGCATCGTCGCGACCCACAGGCCCATCGCGACGATCAGCAGGAACGCGACTGCGGTGCCGACGGCCATCTGCCAGGAGCGCACCAGCCATCCGATGAGCGCGAAGATGAGGATCATGGCCGGCACCGGGACGGCCAGGAGAATGTCGGTGAGCCCATCGACGAGGAAGCGCACGACGACGGTGATCACGTCGAACAGGCCGCTCAGGTTGTCGCGAAGCCAGTCGACGGCGGTCTCGACCCACTCGCCCAGAGGGATGCGGAAATCCATCAGACCACCTCTTCCGTGTCGCTCGACCGGGCTTCGTCATGGGGCAGCTGTGCGAGCACCTCGTCGATCTCGGCACCGGGGACGGGCAGCACCGGGATGGTGATCTCACCGGTGGCGCCGGGCCCCGGCCCGAGCGCGGCCAGCAGCGTCACGCGGGGGATCACCCCGGTCAGCCGCCCGCGGTCGTCGACCACGGCAAGCGGCAGGGGGGACTCCACAGCGGGGACGAAGAGGTTGATGAGGACCTCGTCCTCCCGAACGCTCTGGGGAACGCGCTTGATCACCGAGGCGATCGAGTTCTCTCCTGCCCGGACGAGCTTGATCGCGTCGCGGTCGCTGACGACACCCAGGAGCGTGCGATCGCGCCCCACGACGTAGGCAGCAGCCGAGTATGCGTCACGCATCTGTCGCAGTGCGGTTCGCGGCCCGGCGTTCTCGGGAACCACGGCGCGGGCCCGTTCCATCACATTGGCGGCCGTGAGCACCCGAGCCCGGTCCACGTCCTGCACGAACTGCTCCACGTAGTCGTTGGCCGGGTCGGTGAGGATGTCCTCCGGTGTGCCGATCTGCACGATCCGACCGTCCCGCATGACGGCGATGCGGTCGCCGAGGAGCATCGCCTCGTTCAGGTCGTGCGTGATGAAGACGATCGTCTTCTGCAGCTTCTGCTGCAGATCGAGCAGTTGTTCCTGCATCTCTCGGCGGATCAGCGGATCCAGGGCACTGAACGCCTCGTCCATCAGCAACACATCCGGATCGGCGGCCAACGCGCGCGCGATTCCGACACGTTGCTGCATGCCGCCGGACAGGGCGGAGGGGAGCTTGTCGCCCCATCCCTCCAGGCCGACCAGCGCGAGAATCTCCTCCGCCTTGGCCAGGCGCTCGGCGCGCGGCACCCCACGCAGCTGCAGCGGATAGGCCACGTTGTCGGCGACCGATCGGTGCGGCAGCAGAGCGAAATGCTGGAAGACCATCGAGACCCGGTCTCGGCGCAGCTCGCGAAGCTTCGTGGGCGTGGTGTCGGTGACCGACTCGCCGCTGACCGTGACGGAACCGGCCGTCGCCTCGTAGAGACCGTTGAGCATCCGGATGATGGTGGACTTGCCCGAGCCGCTGAGGCCCATGATCACGAAGATCTCGCCCTTCTGGACGGAGAAGCTCGCGTCGATGACAGCCGCGGTGCCCTGATCCGACACGTCTGCGCGCGATTCACCCGCACGCAGACGTTCGACGACATGACGAGCGTTCTTGCCGAAGACTTTGTAGAGCCCTCGCGCTTCCAGAGCAGGAGATGTGGTCACTGTGCACCTTGGCAGCCGCTGCAGCTGGCTGCATCGGTCACGCCCGGGTGGCGATCACGGGCACGCGGAATCGGGCACGCATGCGCTGGCGTCGAATGTCGGATCCGAGCACGATCACCGACCGTACGCTCGCCGGCACCTGGGCCGACAACCGCGGACTGGGTCGAAGGGTTCGGGAACCCAGCGGCCCAACCTAGCAGGCTTCGCGGGCGATCTCCACCCCGTGGCGCCTCCGTTCAGCGCCCGTCGGCTGCCTCGGTGTGGTGGCGGATCACCTCGGCGACGACGAAATTGAACCACTTCTCGGCGAACTCCGGATCGAGATCCGCCTCGATGGCAAGCCGCCGCAGCCGGCCGGTCTGCTGCTCTTCCCGAGCCGGATCGGAGGGCGGCATGCCGTGCTCCGCCTTCAGCACTCCGACCTGCTTCGTCGCACGGAATCGCTCCGCGAGCATGAAGATCAGGGCGGCGTCGATGTTGTCGATCGTCGCGCGCAGGCGCATCAGGTCGGCGACAGGATCGCTTCGCTCGGACATCACCACTCCCTTCGAACTGTGTCGAGAGTATCGCCTCCCCTTCGGAGAGACGGCGGGCCATAGAGTGTGACCATGAGCGACCAGAGCCAGACCCCGTCGTCGCCGGCGGAGCCCGATGCGGACACTCCTGCGCAGGACGTTTCGGCAGCCGACAGCGCCCCCGCCCAGGTCCCCGAGCGGCGGTCGTTCTGGGTGGGTCTGAACCAGCCGTTCGCGGTCGGGTTCGCGGTCACCCTCGGCGGGTTGGCTGCCGTTCTGCTGGGTCTTGCAGTGTCGAACCTCGCGACGGTCATCATCTACATCAGCTTCGCGCTCTTCGCCGCGCTGGGGCTGGATCCGATCGTGCGGGCCCTTGAACGCAAGGGGGTCAAGCGGGTCTGGGGCATGGTGATCGTCTACGTCGGTTTCTTGCTCGCGATCGCGGGGGTGCTCCTGCTGATCATGCCGACTGTCATCGCCCAGGTCGCGCAGTTCATCCGCGACATCCCGACGATGATCGGCGACTTCGAGAAGTCCGACGCTTTCGCCTGGCTGCAGGCGAACTTCGGCGACCAGATCGGCACGATCCTCAACGACGTGGAGAGTTTCATCCTCAATCCCGCCAACATCGCGTCGATCACCGGTGGTGTGTTGGCGGTCGGTGCCGGGATCGCCACGGCGCTCTCGGGCATCGTGATCGTGATCGTCTTGAGTCTGTACTTCCTCGCGTCGCTGAACACGATCAAGGCGAGCTTCGTCCGCCTGACGCCCGCGAAGACACGCGCGAAGGTCGCCGCGATGACCGAGCAGATCACGGACGGCATCGGCGGCTACCTCATGGGAATGGTGATCCTCGCCTTCTTCAATTCGGTGGTCGCGTTCTTCCTGCACCTGTTCCTCGGGCTGCCGTTCCCCGCGCTGATGGCCGTGATCGCGTTCTGCATCACCCTCATCCCGCTCATCGGTCCCGTGCTGTACTGGGGCATCGCCACCGTGATCGCTTTGTTCTCCGACCCGATTTCGGCCCTGATCTTCGCCGCGCTGTATCTGATCTACATGCAGCTGGAGGCATACGTGCTGACGCCGCGCGTCATGAACAGGGCGATCTCGGTCCCGGGGTCCCTCGTGGTGATCGGGGCGCTCGTGGGTGGGACGCTTCTCGGTCTGCTGGGGGCCCTCGTGGCGATCCCCATCACCGCATCGATCCTTCTCATCATCAAGCAGGTCGTGATCCCGCGACAGGACGCCAAGCTCTAGGAGGCGTGCTCCGCCGCGCGCCGGGATCGTTCGAGCAGTCCCAGGCGGTAGGCGGCGGGCAGCGCATGGCGCCGCGAACTCACACCGAGCTTGCGGTAGATCCCGGACAGCTGCGTCTTGACCGTACTCGGCGACACCGACAGCGCCTTGGCCACGTCCGAGACCGATTCATGGCGCTCGAGCGCCTTGAGCACGATCGTCTCGCGCGGCGTGAGGCGGGGAAGATCGGCGACGACGAGGACGGCTGCAACGCGCTCCACGGCTGCCTCGAATCCCCCGCGCACCGATCGCTCCGCCCTGTCGGCGATTTCGTCCATCAGCCAACCCGGCAGGTGCGCGATGATCCGGACGAGTCCGGCCGCGACGACCATCCGACTGATCACTGCGCTGTCCCCGGTCGTGGGCGACCGGCCCAGGACGGCATCCGCCCAGATCCGAATCAGAAGCGCCTCCGCGCGTTCCACAAGGCTGCTCGTCGACAGGCCCAGGATGCCTGCGGCGATGCTCCTTGCCTCCGCCGCCCGACCGGACCGCATCTCGAGGTGAGCGGTTGCCAGCCGCACGAGCGGCCCCTGAGGCGCTCCGGTCAGCACCTCGCGCGCGCGCTCGGGTTCGGAAAGCTGCGACAGCGCGTGCGCCTTCATGGACGCCACGACGTCGCGCGCGAACGCGCTGTGTCGTCCCGGATGCGTCACCTCAGCGAACTCGACGATCTCTAGC